>JAQTPI010000001.1 GCA_028748975.1 Patescibacteria group bacterium
ATGATGAATTGTTAAAAAGAATTAAAGAACACAAATTGCCCGTGGACGCTTTTAAATGGTATCTGGATCTGCGCCAATTCGGTTCTGTCCCGCATTCCGGATTTGGTTTTGGCCTGGAGCGCATCGTTTCCTGGGTCTGCGGACTGGAACATGTCCGCGAAACGATTCCATTTCCGCGTTTAATCAACCGAATAACACCCTAACTTCTCTCGGGGAGATTAGGGATATCGGGGCTACTTTTATGGGCACCCAACCCGGCTACAAATATCTAAAAACATATCAGTTGGCAACAGTAATTTATGATTTGACCATGGAATTTTGCGCTAAATTTTTGCCTGGTCAAGAATTAATGCGACAAAGAACCCAAATGACGCAGGCAGGGCGCAGCGGCAAACAAAATATCGCCGAGGGTTATTTGGAAAAAAGTTTGAAAATGTATATCAAATTGGCCGGTGTCAGCCGCGGTTCCTTTGGCGAACTTTTAGAAGATTATGAGGATATCGCGCGCCAGAAAAAGATTCCTGTTTGGGAGAAAAACGACCAGCGCGTCGGAGCGATCCGAGATATCAGGGTCGGTGAAGGGGTAAAAGTCCCCGATCTCCCCGATAACCCCGAAGAAGCCGTAAACCTTCTTATTACGCTTTTGCACCAAGAAAATTTCTTGCTTGACCGCCAAATTTCCGCTTTGGAGAAAAAATTTATTGCCGAAGGCGGCTATTCGGAGAAGCTTTATCAAGACAGATTACAACAAAGAAATCTTAATAAAAAATAAATATATTTATATGCAAAGAACTATTTCAATCGAAACACCTAAAAAGATTAATGAAAGCGTCCGCCTCTGCGGCTGGGTTAATAATCGCAGAAATATGGGCAAAATCACCTTTTTGGATTTGCGCGACCGCTCCGGAATTGTGCAGGTTGTTTGCGTGCCGGCCGAACTGGACGACGTCAGTAATGAAATCTTAAAAGAAATTCGCCCGGAATTTGTTTTGGAAATTGAGGGCCTGGTGCAGGCGCGCGGCGAAAAATCCGTCAATAAAAATTTGGCCACCGGCACTGTGGAAATTTTAGCAAAAAATATAAAAATACTTTCCACCGCAGAAACTCCGCCTTTTGAAATTAATAACGAGGATCTTAAGGCCAACGAAGAATTGCGCCTGAAATATCGCTATCTTGATTTGCGCCACGAACGGATGAAAAACAACATCATCGTGCGCTCCAAAATGATGCAATTTGTGCGCAATTTTTTACATGGCAAAGATTTTGTGGAAATTCACACGCCGATTCTTTCCAAGTCCACGCCCGAAGGCGCGCGCGACTATTTGGTGCCTTCTCGAAAATATCCGGGCAAGTTTTTCGCTCTGCCCCAGGCCCCGCAGCAATACAAACAGCTTTTGATGGTTTCCGGCCTGGAAAAGTATTTCCAAATCGCGCCTTGTTTTCGCGATGAAGACGCCCGCGCCGACCGCAGCCCCGGCGAATTTTATCAAATTGACATGGAAATGAGTTTTGTGAAACAAGAAGATATTTTAAATTTGGTGGAGAGTATGTTTACCAAAATGATCAAAGAATTGTGGCCGGAAAAAAAGATGACTTTTGCCAAATGGCCCAGATTAGACTGGCAAGAGGTGATGGACAAATACAAAACCGACAAGCCCGATTTGCGCCAAGATAAAAACGACCCCAACGAATTGGCTTTTGCTTTTATTGTGGATTTTCCTCTGTTTTCCAAACAAGCAAAAGATAAAAATAGCGAAGAACATTTTCATGGCAGTTCGGGTGCTTGGGCTCCTTCCCACAATATGTTTACTCGCCCCAAAGACGAGGATTTGGCGCTTTTGGAAACCGACCCTGGTAAGGTAAAATCTTACCAGCACGATTTGGTTTTAAACGGCATTGAAGTTGGCGGCGGGGCACTCAGAATTTATGACGCCAAAATTCAGGAAAAGATTTTTGATTTGATTGGTTTTACCAAAAAAGACAAGGAAATGTTTGCGCATCTGCTTAAGGCTTTTTCTTTTGGCGTGCCGCCGCATGGTGGCATGGCGCCTGGTTTTGACAGGTTGCTCGCGATTTTACAAAAAGAAGAAAGCATTCGCGAAGTCATTGCTTTCCCGCTTCTGGCCGACGCCCACGACCCATTGATGGACGCGCCAAGCGAGGTGAGTGATGATCAACTAAAAGAACTGCATTTAAAAATTACCAAATAAAAATATGATTTTAGAAAAAAAACACCAATCACCACAAGAAAAAAGTTCTTCCGCCGCCGAGATTGAATTTCGTGCTAAAAAAAATTTGGAAACGCGCGAAGATAGGCAACAAGAAGCGGAAAAATTTATCGCCTCGCTTTCCCAGAAGCCAAAATTTTGGAAACTGACTGGCAGTTCCGCTGACGGGAGTTTTAAACTCGACAGCGACGTCGATGTCACCGCTCTTTATGAAAAAGACGCCGATATTCCCATGGCTGAAATTCTGGCGCGCCGGGATCCGGACAATGATTTGGTTGATGGCTTTATTGATTTTCATTATTTTGCCGAAGACTGGGCCGTCTACCAGCAAAAACCAGAATTACTGGAAGTGTTGAAGAAATCGTTACTCTAAAAAATTAAAACAGTTATGTTTGAAAGAAAAATTTATTTCACCGGTATTCTTTTACTGACCGCGGTTTTTGTCGGCCAGTTTTTTTGCCACCCTGTTTTGGCCGCGCCGGCCTACAACCAGACCACCGGCGTCTACACTGATGATTTTGCCGACAACACCGGCTTCACCACTCGAAGTTATGTCAATGTCAACGCCGGCAAACTCCAGTTGACTCATGACGATGACCAAACCGCTTTTACCGCGCCATATAAGACTTCTGGTTACGCTTACAGCGCAAAAATTATCCCCACCAGCGTGGCCGAATGGGGAACCTTAAGTTTTGACGCGGTCATCCCCGAGGGCACAACTTTAAAAGTCCAAGTTTATGATTATTATGATGCCGATTATAACGCGCCCTATAGCGACATCTATTTGACGGGCAACAGTACCGGCTTTTCCACTTCTCCCATTGATATCAGTGGCCTGCCAATTTATAGCAGTACCTTAACCGCTCGGGACAAAATAACTAGAATCAATATTAAAGTCACCATGACTACCACCAATACAGATACTCCGACTTTGGATAATCTGCAGCTTACTTGGACTACTTCGCAGGGCGACCTGACTGCCCAGCCGCTTTACAATTCACCTTGGCCGACAGAACTGCTGAATAATCAGGGAACTCTTCGCTCGGCTTATGCCAACAGCAGCGTTTACCCGGCTTTTAAGTGGGCCAGGGATAAGAAAACCACCAATAATTCTCTTTATACCAATTTAATTTATGATGGTAAAATTTATTATTCAGATTATTATGAAGATCCGTATCTATATGCCATTAATCGCGACACTGGCGTAGCGCTTTGGCAGAAACAATATTTTCCTTTTGGCCACCCGTCCGTCAGTCAAAACGGCACTTTCTATGAGTGGGACATTTCCAACGATACTTTTATCGCCGTTGATTTGGCTGATGGTTCAGTCAAATGGACTTACGCGTCTTTGGCTGGTCATGGCAATGCCTACACTACCATCGGCGATGATGGTATGATCTATTTTATCACCGCGCCTTCCTCCAATGCTAATTTTACGGTTTATGCCATGAATCCCGACGGTTCGGTTGAATGGACAAAAAATCTCGACCCCACCATCTATGATGATTTGATTGGTCGAATAATGATCGGTCCCGATGATAATTTATATCTTGCGACCCCATCATCTAATGATTCAACAAATAAATACACCGGTCTTGGTCGACTCTATTCCCTCAGTCCCACCGACGGCGCGGTTAATTGGTCTTATGAGGTGGGTGATGTTGGCGGCGAGGCCACCGCGATTGATGACGACGGTGTGATTTATGTTGGCATTGAAGACGTCACTTCTTCTGGCCAGGCCAAAAAAATATATGCCTTCAATTCCGACGGCAGTGTCAAGTGGTCTCGAAATCATTTAAGTAGCAATGATATTGGCTATTACAAATTTGCCCTCCGCAGTGATAATGTTTTGGTGGCGCACCGTTACAACGCCAGCTACGCTTCTTATTATCTTGATGGTTTTGATACGGCCGACGGCGACCTCTTATGGTCAATCCCGTCCAGTTATTACGGGAAAGAGTTTTTTTTAGATAAAAACAATGGTTTGTTTGAGGACTACAGCGACGACGCCGGCGTCGTCAGCGAAAAATATTATGACGCTGACAGAAATCTAAAATGGAAAATTTATTATAATTATTCCGTTGCCGACGGCACCAATAGCCAATATTATTATTTCGGTTTTTATCGCGGGCCCATCATGGATGAGCGCGGCTGGCTTTACGGTGGTTTTAGCCGGTTTTATTATGATGCCAGCCGGACGGAAATCGTTGCCAATGAATTTCTCCAATATTTTGCCTTGGCCCCCTGGACCCTGACTAATTCCTCCAGTATCTCCGGTATTAAACTTGAGGGTGACACTTTGAATTTTTCCGCGACCACAAGCATGCTTGAAACTAATCCGCTTTTTGGTGGCACCAATCAGGTCCAGGTGGTTCTTGACAATGGCGATAAGGTGCCCCTAAGCTACAGCTCCACCGCTGCCAATGGCGACACAGTCTGGACAGGTTCTTATACTTTCCCTAAAAGCGGTCTTGGCTGTGGCACCCACTCCTACACCGTGGAAGCCAGCCAGACGTATCTTCAAACCGATATCACCACGCATTTTGCTTCCGCTCCCACCAATTCCAATAACACCGGCATCACCGCTTCTGGAACTTTTACTTCCATTGGCTGTGGCGGTGGTTTTGAGCCCGAAGCCTATAATCCGCCCACCCCGCCCACTGGCGCTGGCTTTCAGGTCATTATTAACAATAATGATAAAACAACCAATGACAGAGAAGTTACCCTTAATTTAATTGGTGGTCCTGATACCGCCAAAATTTCTTTGTCTAATACTCTGGATTTTAAAAACGCGATTCAAGAAAATTATCAAGCTACAAAACAATGGGATCTCTGTTCCAGTTCTGGCAATATTATCAAAAACACCTTCTGTCCTGCCGGAGAAAAAATAGTCTATGCCAAGTTCTTCACCAAGTACGGCGTGGCTACGAGCGCGGTCTTTGACGCCATCAGCTATCAGCCGATAAACACCCCAAGTGCGGCCCGCCCGCTTAACATCGGAAAAATATTAGGTGTCAATAATTCCAACACTTTTCTAAAAGACCTCAAACTCGGCCAAACCAATTTTGATGTCAAAAGATTGCAAATTTTTCTAAATTCCGATCCTGACACTCAAATTGCCAGATCCGGTCCTGGTTCTCCCGGCCAGGAAACTTTCTTTTTTGGCTCTCTCACCAAACTTTCCGTGATTAAATTTCAAGAGAAATATGCCGAAGATATTTTAGTTCCTCTGGGTTTAAAGCAAGGCACTGGTTTTGTCAGTAAAAACACCAGACTGAAGATAAATGAGTTAATGGGGAAGTAAACTAAGTTTTTTTTATCATATAAAAATATGATATAATATCTTTGTCAATAACTAATTTTACCCACCTGTGGATAAGTCTATTGGTGTTGGTAAAAAACATAATCTATGAGAAACCTCCCCGCTAAAATTTTTAAGAATACTTTTACAGTTGCTTTAACCGTGATTGTTTCTTCGTTCCTTGTTGTTGGCGTGGTTGCGGCCTCAACCACCATCAGCACCAACATTGTCACTGATGGCACCATTACAGCTGCTACTAAAATTGGCGCGGCTACCACTACCCCTTTTTATCCTTTGGATGTGAATGGCGATATTCATCAAATTGGCACGGCTAAGTTCTACCAGAACTATCTGCCCGTGTTTGTGGCTTCTTCCACCATTAAATCTGTTTCCGTCGGTACCGAGGCGGGGAAGGTTTTGGATAATAATGGAATAGAAAATGTTTTTGTCGGCTATCAAGCCGGTTTAATCGCCACTTCCTCTGTTGAAAATACCGTCATTGGCACCCAAGCCATGGGCAATGCCTGGGGCGGTATTAAGGGTGCTCTTGGTTTTAATGTCGCTGTTGGTTATCAGGCGCTCTATTCCGATACCGTCGGTTATAATAATATCGCCGTTGGCTATCAAGCCCTTTACGATAACACCGAAGGCGCTGATAATGTGGCTGTTGGTACTTGGTCCTTAGCCAATAATACAACCGGTAATTTTAATACGGCCATGGGGCGTGACAGTTTATATGTGAATACAACTGGCAGAGAAAATGTGGCTTTTGGCATGCAGACTTTAAACGCTAATACCATTGGTAACTATAATACTGCCATAGGAAAAGATACCCTAAGCGGCAGTGTCAATGGAAGCAACAATTCTGCCCTTGGTTTCCAGGCGCTTAATTGGATGACGGAGGGATCTTGGAACACGGCACTTGGTTCTTATGCTTTAGGGCAAACCTATACTAAATCTTTTGCCAACACCGCTGTTGGTTTTGAAGCTGGTCTGACCAATGGCAATAGTCCCTATTATTCCAATGCCTCGAGTACCTGGATTGGTTACCAGGCTGGTAAAAATATTCGCACCGGCTCAAGCAACATTGCTCTTGGTTATAAAGCCGCTGAAGCTTTAACCACCGGTTCTAATAACATCGTGATTGGTTATGACGTTGACGCCCGCGCCGTGGATGCCAGTAACACTTTAAATATTGGCAATATTTTATTTGGTGATAATTTAGTTGGCACTGACACCACCATTCGTGGCCGCATCGGCATTGCCACTTCCACTCCCTGGCGGACCAACTTAATGGATTATGGTTTTGTGGTGGCCACCTCCACCTTGATTGATGCCAACGCTACCACCACCGGTAACTTTATTATTGGTGATGGTAACACCACCCCAACTTCCACTTTGGAAATTGGCGGTGGCACTGTGGCCGGCTGTCTAAAAATCAGAGATGCCAACGCCGACGCCTGGACCTATTGCTATACTGATGATGGTAATTTAAGATGCACCACCGAAGATGTTTGCAACAAATAATCTTTGAGTAAAAAAAGACAGCGTCCAAGCGGGCGCTGTTTTTGTTTGAGATTGAGTTGATATTATCACAATCGTTTTTTAAGAGGTTCGGTGTATAAACTCCCGCAGGTAGGGCAATAATGTAAATTATCCAATGTCGTAAGGGGTGTTTTTGAATGTTCTTCTTGTAAATCTACACAATCTCCACCCACCGGCACATCAAATACCGTTTTGCATATTTGACATCGCCACGACTCCATCCTTGGCATAATACCGCGTTTTTCTAAGGGCATTTTTTTCTCCTTGTTTTTTTATTTGTAGTTCAGGAATCGTCGGGAAGTGATGGTTCATCTTCCACTGTCATTAACGGCCTGACGTCGGCGCTCCCACAGTAAGAACAGTTTACTACTCCAGTTACGCCCGTGTTGACCGAAAAAGATTTTTTACAAGTATTGCAAACATGGGTATTCTTTGTCATTGGTTCCATATCCCCTTCCTCCTTGTTCTGTTTTTTGACTTGTTTTTGGGTTGACTAATGTGCTATAATTTAAGTGTAAATCATCGCCTATGCGGCTGTCAAATAAAGACGGTTAACAAAAAACCACCAGGCAAATAATTAGTTATTTTAAAAATTAAAAATAATCCAAGCGATGATCCCCAACCTTTTTAAAAAAGAACCCATCCCGAAAAAAATTCCTCTAGAAATGCAGAAAGTGGTGAAAAAATTAAAAAAATGTAAAAGCAAAGAAGAATGTCTGAAGCTGGCTTACGGGGTGATGACAAAAAGATATCGCGGGTATAGGTTTACCACTTATTTGCGTTTGGGTGAAATTTTTGAGAATGATGTCAATAAGTTGTGGGCCAGGCGCGGTTTTTTGCACTGTAATTTAATGAATTTTCTGTTGCGAGTTTTATTAGTTAAAAGTGGCTGGTTTAAAGAAAAAGATATAGAACAAAATCATTGCTTGGTCTGGTATATTTCCCTGCATCAGTATTTGCGGGTGGCTGTGGGCGGCGGAAAGAAAATAAATGTGGATTTGTGGAACGCCTCTTATGGCAAAAAATTCGGGCAGTATGCCCACGGGTTTAGTTAAAAAATGTATGCGCTTGTCAAACCTCCAAAAATTTATTCTGTTAGAATGCCTAAACTCAAAAACAGGCAAAATTTTGCGTGGAAAATTAAATAAGTTTTATGAGAAAATTGAAAAGAAACCTAAAATTGAAATGATGACGAAAATTATCACGCAAAGTATGGAGCGCCTAATTGAAAAAGAACTGCTCGTCGGTTTTGGCGAGCGCACTTCGCATAAATGGTTCATTAAAGAAATAAAAATTACGCCGTTTGGCAGAAGAGTAACCAAGAAATTGTTGGGAGAGCAGATGTCTTTGCCGTTTAGTAAAAGCATTAAAGCATTAAAGCATTAAAGCATTATTTACCTGCCTGCCGGCAAGGCAGGAAAATTACAAAATTAAAAATTAAAAATTGTAAATATATGAACAAAAAACTACAAAAATTATTAGATGAAAGCAAAAAGAAATACGAAATAATAAATCATCGCACCACTTTTACCGCTTATGATGTCGCGGCCACCCTGCATTTGAAATTAAGCCAAATTGCCAAAAGTTTACTCGTCAAAACCAATAAACCCCTGGTTCACGGCGCCAAGCCCTATGCTTTGGTTGTTGTGCCGGCTGACAAAAATGTGGATTTGAAAAAGCTGGCCAAAATCATGAGTACCAAAGATATCCGTGTGGCCAAAGTGGAAATTCCGAAAGAGGGGATTATGAAATCACAATTTAAGGTTAAGCCCGGCAGCATGGCCGCCTTTGGCTCTCTTTAT
This sequence comes from Patescibacteria group bacterium, assembly GCA_028748975.1. Lineage (GTDB taxonomy): Bacteria > Patescibacteriota > Patescibacteriia > UBA2196 > UBA2196 > JAQTPI01. Next base: position 8,877 of record JAQTPI010000001.1, read on the forward strand.
AAATTACCTGTTTTTGTGGATAAAGCCGTCAAAGGCCAAATGATTTTCGCCGCCGGCAGTTTTGAAGAAAGCATCAAAATTAAAGCCGAAGATTTCGTCAAAATTGAAAACGCCCAGACCGGCAGTTTTTCCGTGGCTAAAAAAGCAAATAAAAAGAAAAAGAAATAATTTATAAAAGGGGTGTCATCCTGACGACTCGCCGACAAGGCGAGGAGGAAGGATCTCGTACGAGATTCCTCGTCGCCCCGCTCCTCGGAATGACATTTGTTTCAAAAATAAACAAGTTTGAAGGTCCGCTTGATCTTCTCTTGCAACTCATTGAAGCCGCTGACTTGGATATTACTGAGGTCTCGATCGCCGATGTGGCCGAACAATTCATGGCCTACCTCGCGGCGGTGGAAGAAAAAAATCCGGAAGAACTGGCGGATTTTTTAGTTGTGGCCACAAAACTGCTTTTGATAAAATCGCGCGTGCTTTTACCAAACGTCGTTTTGGATGAAGAGGGTGAGGGCGATGATTTGGCGCGCCAGCTCAAGATGTATAAAGAATATCTGGACGCCTCCAAAAAAATTGAACAGATTCTTTTGGACAAAAATATTCTTTTTGCCCGCGAAAAAATTCCGCTGGATATTGAAGCTGTTTTCAATCCGCCCAAAAATATGACCGCCGAAAAACTAAAAACGCTTTTGATTGGCCTCATCGCCGGCATGGAACCGTTCATTCGCTTGCCGCAAAAATCTTTGGAGCGCGCCGTGTCCATCAAAGAAAAAATCGAACAAATCAGAAATAAAATTTTAAACAAAATTAATACCAGTTTTCGCGAACTCGTTGGCGATTCCAAAAACCGCACCGATTTAATCGTCACCTTTTTGGGTCTTCTGGAATTGGTCAAACAGCGGACAATCGTGGTCAAGCAAGATAAGATGTTTGATGATATTTCCGTATCGCGACTCAACACAGATTAATTTTTTGTCATTCCGGCCCCCGAGCCGGAATCCAGAAAAAATGTTCCTGGATCCCGGGTCACGGCCCGGGATGACATAATTACTACAAAAAATTTATGAAACTAAAAACACTTGTTGAATCTTTGCTTTTTATCTCTAATAAACCCATGACGCCAAAGAAGTTGGGAGAACTTTGTGATTGTGGTAAAACTGAAGTAGAGACGGTTTTGGAGGTGATAAAAAATCAATATAACAAGGAAACACCAGAAAGCGGTGTAAAATTTGTAGAGCATAATGGCACGGTTCAATTAGTTACCGCGGCGGAGTCATCTGCCGTGGTGGAAAAATTCCTCAAAGAAGAACTCACCGGTGAAATGACCCGGCCGCAGCTGGAAGCCCTAACTATTATTGCTTACCGCGGGCCCATCACCAAAATGGAATTGGAGCAAATCAGAGGCGTCAATTGTTCTCTAATCTTGCGCAATTTAATGATCCGCGGACTGGTGGAAAGCCAGTTGGACAAAAAAATCGGCGCGCCGCTTTTTCAAGTCACCACTGATTTTGTGCGCTTTCTCGGCCTGACCAGTATCAAAGATCTGCCCGATTATGAAAAGCTTTCCAATAGCGAAGTAATCCAAAGCATTCTGGAGCGCAACATGACTGCCATGGAGCCGCTTGACAAAGAAAATAAAATAGAATAAGATAGGTTTATAGAACAATTCACAATCAAATAAATGGAGGCCCAAGTGATAAAAATTAAATCCTGGATGCCAGACACGGTTTATTGGCTCGGTATTCTTTTAATGATTTTGACGGTCGTTCTTTTACCCGCTGTTGAAGTCAAATTTTTCATAGCGTTTGCCTTCGCTCTTATTGGCACTTTGGCCAGTAAATCGTTGGAAGGAAATTTAAAAGAACAAAAAAACAAGGAGGCGCACGATGTCAGCCAGCCTGACCATCATTGAAGTAAAATTATCTTCCGACCCGATTAATGAAAACGAAGATAAAATATTTATTAAAAATGATGACTTTATTGAAAAAATATTTTCAGCCAACAAAGATGGTCTCGGGGTCTCTGGCGTTATTTTTTGGAAAGTGGAACCAGAGAAGAATGTGACAATTTTAGTTCCTTATGATGATAAGTTTAAGCAGATGTTTCGTCATCCAACCATTAAGATAATTCTGGAAAAACCCTGAATCAAATCAAAAAAGGAAATTAAACATGGCGACAGAAATAGTGAAAATAGGTCAAGCCAGAGTTAATGAACTGGTGGCCGAAGTTCTCCAAAAGATTATCAAGAAAGGATTTTGGACAAAAGAAGAATATCGGCATTGTTTGGAAGATAAAGATGCGCGATTCTTGGGTTTATTAGATATGATATCGCTTGATCTTCCTTCTTCTTATGTTGGTGTTATCAATGCTTCGGATGAAGAAATATCAGAAGCCATCAGAGCTTTTTGCGCCAAATAGAGCGAAAATAAAAAGGAGGAAAAATGTCAGCCACGCGGGTCGTCATTGAAGGTAGAATAGAATCTGAAATAGTGGACGAATTAGAAAAAAAAGAAAATTTTTTTGATAGTAGAATAATCGATGCAATGTTTCCGTTTATCAAAAAAATGTTCCCCATTACTAAGGAGGAAGCAGAGAAGATCCTTCCTCAAATTGTTTTCTGGAAAACAATAGAAACACATAATGGTGTAGTACACTTTATCGCTTGTGACAGCAATTTTGATCAACTACCAATTCTTCCGCCCATAAGGGTGTTTGTGGCAGAGTCGGAACTTATTAAGTTAGAAAAAGCAATTAAAGGGGGTCGGACATGACGATTAGATATCTTTTTAAAAAGATTATATTCGAAATAAATATCTCTTGTTATTACAGAAATAAAAACAAGTGGCTGGAACAGGGGAAAGAAGGGCAATTTGTGGCCATCAAGGGCGGCCGGCGCCGTGGTTTTTTTGCCACCGCGGAAGAAGCGCATGAAAAAAATAAACCGCCATTTTTTTGCAAACAAATATTAAGACGAGAACCGGTGTATCACATTCGGAGTCCGCGATTAGCAAGATAAAATTATAAAAATAAAACAAATCCGACCCTTTCTTTTGAAAGGGTCTTTTTTCTTGCCAAAATCACTGGGATTTAGTAGAATAAAAGTAATCAAAGAGTGTCATCCTGATCCGCCAGCTGGCGGAGAAGGATCTCGTCGTTTGTCATCCCGTGCCGAGACACGGGATCCAGAAAACAAATACATGGATTCCGGGTCAAGCCCGGAATGATAAGCGGCTACGAGATTCCTCGTCCCGAGTGCTCGGGACTCGGAATGACAAACATTTCTGTATGTTTAATTTACCCACTAAAGAACAGGAAATTCTCAAGCTCTGGCAAGAGAATAATATTTTTGAAAAATCCCTGGCTAAAGACGCACCCAAGGGCGATTTTGTTTTTTATGACGGTCCGCCGTTTGCCACCGGCACCCCGCACTATGGTCACATCGTCGCCAGTTTAATGAAAGACATTGTGCCAAGATATTGGACCATGAAGGGCTTTCGCGTGGAGCGCCGCTGGGGTTGGGATTGCCACGGTTTGCCGATTGAAAATATTGTGGAGGAAGAAATGGGCATCAAAAGCAAAAAAGATATTGAAAAAATTGGTATTGAAAAATTTAATGAAGCTTGCCACTCCAAAGTTTTAATGTACGCCGAAGAATGGCGTAAAGTTGTGGCCAGAATGGGCCGCTGGGTTGACATGGACAACGATTATAAAACCATGGATAAAGATTATATGGAATCGATTTGGTGGGTTTTTAAGGAGCTTTGGAATAAAGATTTAATCTACGAGGGCTACAAATCCATGCACATTTGCCCGCGCTGTGAAACCACTCTTTCACAGTCAGAGGTGGCCGAAGGTTATCGCGACACCAAAGACATTTCTGTCACTGTAAAATTTGAACTGGTTGATGAACCGGGAACTTTTGTTTTGGCCTGGACCACCACGCCGTGGACTTTAATGGGCAACGTGGCACTCGCGGTTGGTAAGGATGTTGAGTATTTTAGATTTAAAGGAAAAAATAAAAAAACAGGCGAAGAAATTATTTATATAGTTGCTAAAGATTTAGCCGCAAAAATTTTTGATGTTAAAGACGGAAGAATTGCAAATAGATTTATTTATGATGATTTTGAATTTGAATGGAATGGCGCCTACTCGGGAAACACTTTAGCTCATAAATTTAAGAAGTACAAACCACTTTTTGATTATTATCAAGATAAAAATTTAGAAAACAAAGAAAATCTTTATACCATTCAAACGGCTGATTTTGTGACGACCGAGGATGGCACCGGCGTAGTGCATATTGCTCCGGCTTTTGGCGAAGACGATCTAAATTTGGGCCGTGCGAAAAAATTGCCGTTTATTCAGCACGTTGGCATGGATGGAAGGATTAAAGATGAAGTCAAAGATTTTGCCGGCTTGGAAGTCAAACCCAAGGACGACCCGACTGCCACCGACAAAAAAATTATAGAATTTTTGCAAAAGAAAAATTTGGTTTTTGCCACGGAAGAATACACCCACAGTTATCCGTTTTGTTGGCGCTGTGACAGTCCGCTTTTAAATTACGCCACCAGTTCGCTTTTTGTCAAAGTGGAAGAAATAAAGAAGCAGGCGCTAAAAACAGCTGAAAGAATAAATTGGGTGCCGGCGCACCTGAAAGAGGGTCGTTTTGGACAATGGCTGGAAGGCGCCAGAGATTGGTCAATTTCTCGTCAGAGATTTTGGGGTTCGGTCGTTCCGCTTTGGGTTTGCGATAAGTGCGGCGAGAAAAAAGTAATGGGTGGTGTGGAAGAACTGGAAAAAATAAGTGGCAAAAAAGTTGAAGATTTACACAAACATTATATTGATAAAATTACTTTCAAGTGTGAAAAGCATGACGGCATAATGAAAAGAGTTCCCGATGTTTTAGATTGCTGGTTTGAATCCGGCTCCATGCCCTATGCCCAGATGCATTATCCTTTCGAAAATAAGGAAAAATTTGAAGCCAATTTTCCGGCGGAATTTATTGCCGAAGGCGTGGACCAGACTCGCGCCTGGTTCTATTATATGCATATTTTGGCCAATGGCTTGAAAAAAACCAATGCTTTCAAAAATGTCATTGCCAACGGTATTGTTTTGGCCGAAGATGGCAAAAAGATGTCCAAGAAATTGCGCAATTACCCCGACCCGATGGATTTAATGGAAAAATCCGGTGCTGACACTATGCGTTATTATCTCTGCGCTTCGCAGGTGATGAAGGCCGACAATCTTTGTTTTTCCGAAAAAGACATGAAAGAGCAAACTCGATTTTTCAACACGCTTTTTAATGTTTTGTCTTTTTATCAAATGTATGAAAATCAGTTTTCCGGAACAGAACTTTTTCAAGCCGACGCCAAACCGAAAAACATTTTGGATAAATGGATTTTGGCGCGCCTTCACGAAACAATAAAAAAGATGACAGAAAAATTGGATGCTTATGACTTGCATGCTGTGCGCGAACTCCCGCTTTTTATTGACGAACTTTCCACCTGGTATGTCCGCCGATCGCGCGACCGGTTTAAGGGGGATGATGAAAAAGATAAAAACCAGGCCATTTTCACCCTGGGCAAGGTTTTGTTTGAATTATCAAAATTACTGGCTCCTTTCACTCCTTTTACTGCCGAGCATCTCTATCAAGAACTTGGTAAAAATTGTGGCAGTTTGAAAGAGTCGGTGCATTTGGAGGATTGGACTGAATATAATAAAAAACTAATTGACCAAAAAGTTTTGGACTACATGAGTGTCACGCACCAAGTGGTGGAGTTGGGTTTGGCCAAACGCGCGGAAGTTGGGATAAAAGTGAGACAGCCGTTACAAAAATTAACAATTAACAATCAACAATTAACAATAGAATATACAGATTTAATAAAAGACGAATTGAATGTCAAAGGGGTTGTTTGTGAAAAGGGAAGTGGGGAACTTGCCGTGGAATTAGATACCGAACTCACTGACGAACTTAAAGAAGAGGGAATTTTACGTGAATTGACCCGCACCATTAATGGCTTAAGAAAAGATGCCAAATTAACCATTGACGATTTTATTAAATTGGAATACAATACTACTGATGAACAAATCAGCCGGGTTTTTGAAAAATACAGTGACGATCTCAAAAAATCAATTTTAGCCAAAGAAATCTCCAAAATAGAGGAGGATTTGGAGAAAGTAAAAATCAATGAAGCTGAAATTGGTCTGAAAATCACTAAAATTTAACAAGTCAAACGAGGAGGAAAAATGAACGTGGAAGCTGGAAAGAAGAAAAAAATCTTTTTGATTTGTCCGGTGCGCGAGGTTACCGATACGGAAAAAGAAGCCATTGCGCAATATGTTGCCGCTTTGAAAAAAGACGGTCACTCGGTTTATTGGCCGCTGACCGATACCAATCAAGATGACTCCGTCGGCCTGCGTATTTGCCAGGATAATCGTGCCGCCATCATCGCCGCTGACGAAATTCATATTTGGTGGAATGGCAAATCTCAAGGATCTATTTTTGATTTTGGCATGGCCTTTGGTTTAAATAAAAAAATAGTTCTTGTTAATTATGATGAAGTTCCAGCCACTCCGTATAAAAGTTTCAATAATGTCTTAAGAGAAATTGGTACCACCAAAGAAACTTTAACGCCCTTAGAAAAATTTAAGCTGGCGGCATTGTCGACCGAGGAAGTTACGGACGATCAAGTTGAAGGGCTTTTTTTGGAATTTGAAGCTGGCTCCGAAGAAGAGTTATTGGAAGTAATCGAAATCGTGGAAATATATCGGCCAGTGCTTTGGCAAAAACTACAAAAAGAACATCGTGAGAGAATGGGTAAGTAATCATCCCATCTTTTTATCGGTAACCCGCCTTCAATCATCGGCGGGTTTTTTCTTTTTTGTTTTTGGTGATAAGATTATTTTGTCGTTCCAACTTTCCAATAAACGTGCCGTTATCCCCTCCTTTCGAAGGAGGGGTCGGCCGATACCAATCGGCCGGGGGTGGTTGTGGTGTTTTTACAACCCCTCCGGTCCCGAGGACTCGGGACCACCTCCCCTTCGAAAGGGGAGGATAAAAATATGTATTTCTCATTAAATTCCATCATTCTCTCCCGCACCGCTTTCCGTGAAGATGATCTCCTGGTAAAAATCTATTCCCAAGAGCGCGGCAAGCTGACGCTCGTGGCGCGGGGCGCGAAAAAAATAAAAAGCAAATTGGCCGGACATCTGGAACCAATTTCTTTGTCATTTCTGGAAAGCGCGCGCGGAAAAAGTTTGGACCAGCTCATCGGCGCGCAAATCATCAAAAGCTATGCCGGTATAAAAAACGATATTTTAAAAACCGCTTACGCCAATTATTTTTTGGAGCTTTTGGATGAACTCACTTTTGAAAACCACGCCGACCGCCGCGTTTTTGAATTAACCAGAAAATACCTTGACTTCCTAGATACCGCAGTCTACAATGATTTAGTCATCGGCAGAATTACGGCTGTTTTCAAATTACTCTCATTTCTGGGTTTTAACCCGGCCCACAAAGCCGAACTTGGCTTTAAAAATGAAATAAATTATGTTGTCAGTAAGGGCCTAAGCGAAATCAAAAGAAATATAAAAATAATTTCAGTTCTTTCAAAATTAGATAAAATTCTCAAAGCCGAACTGGAGGAACACCTGCGCCAAAACCTAAAATCAGAGGAGTTTTTGAAAAATATTACTAATACAGGGGTGAAAGATGGATAAAATATTTTTACTGCACCATTTAAAAACTTGCGGGCAACGTCTAAAACCCTAGTCCCGCCGGCTAACACCAGCCACGGGATTTTTTATTTTTTTCTATAAAATCTATAAAACACATTCTGTAAATACCTCACGATCGTGAGGTATTTACAGAAATTACCAAGTGTCAATAAACTTGATTTTTAAGAGAAAAACAGCTAAGATAAAAATACTACGAATTATGAATTTTTTACAAATAGACAGATGTACAAATCGGACGGATTTGAATTATTTGTATATTTGTACTTGATTTGTAATTCGTATTAAATTCAGTATTAAATTTATGTTTGAGATACTCCACCAATCCAAAAAATCTTCCGCTCGGCGCGGAATTTTAAAAACCGCGCACGGCGCAATCCCGACGCCATTTTTTTTGCCCATTGCCACCAAGGGCTCGGTCAAAGCCCTTGCTTCTTCTGATCTAAAAAATTTGGGCGCCGAAATTATTCTTTCCAACACTTATCACTTATATCTTCAGCCAGGGCTAAAAGTTCTAAAAAAATTTGGCGGTTTGCACAAGTTTATGAACTGGCAGGGGCCAATTCTAACCGATTCCGGTGGCTATCAGGTGTTTTCTCTTGGCGCTGGCAAAAGAGAAAAGAAAGACGTCAGTTTTGTAAAAATTATCAAAGATGGTGTCAAATTCAAATCATTTCTTGACGGCAGTGAACATTTTTTTACACCCGAGAGTGTCCAAGAAATTCAAGACATAATCGGTGCCGATATTAAAATGGTTTTGGACGTTTGTTCTCCGCACCCTTGTTCTAAAAAGCAAGCGGCCAAAGATCTAGAATTAACCCACGAATGGGCCAAGCGGGCGCTGGAGTACCAAAGAGATAAGAGATATGAGATAAGAGATAAGAATAACAAAAATCGATCCGCCAAATTGGCGGGCGAAATTCAAAATTCCCTTTTGTTTGGCATTGTCCAGGGTTCAACCTATAAAGATCTGCGCCTCAAGTCCGCCAAGTTTTTGAGCAAATTAAATTTCGATGGTCTAGCCATCGGCGGTTTGGCCGTGGGCGAAGAAAACAAAAAAATGTATGAAGTTTTAAAATATACCGTGCCCGAATTGCCAAAAAATAAACCGCGCTATTTAATGGGCGTGGGCAAACCGGAAAATATAATTGAGGCAGTCAAACAGGGGATTGATATGTTTGATTGCGTTATCCCGACGCGCGAAGCGCGCCACGGCCGGCTCTATTTGTGGTGCCATCCTGAGCGAAGCCCGCTTCGGTCGCGAAGCGAGGCGAGCGAAGGACCTCATAGAAACATTACTAAGAAAAACTTCTATAAAATTATCAATATTAATAATGCCAAATTCAAAAACAATACCAAGCCAATTGATAAAAATTGCTCTTGCGAATTCTGCCAAAACTACAGCGCCGGCTATTTACAGCATCTTTTTAAAGCTGGTGAGCCTTTGGCCTTGCGTTTGGCCACTTTGCATAATTTAAAATTCTTCCTTGACCTATTTTTTCAAATACGTTACGATATAAAAAAGGGCACTTTGTAAATTAGGAACCAAAAAGGAGGAACCAAGCATGTCTCAGGCAACCTGGGATGATTATTTCATTATGCTGGCATTTGCGGTCGCTTCTAAATCAAAAGATACCAGCACAAAAGTGGGTGTGGTAATTGTCGGCCCCAATCATGGCATGCGCTCAACTGGTTATAATGATTTTCCAAGAAGAGTCAAAGATGATATTCCTGAGCGCCGCGTGCGTCCGGAAAAGTATCTTTGGACTGAACACACTGAACGTAATGCAATTTACAACGCGGCTAATGCTGGAATTGCCATCAATGGTTGCACCATGTATATTAATTGGGAACCATATCCTTGTCCTGATTGTGCCAGAGCCGTCATCCAGGCTGGTATTATAGAAGTGGTTGGTCCCGACAGGCCGTTCGTTAGCGTCGCTTCTGCCAACCGACAAAACTGGGAAGAGGGTTTCAAAAGAACCAAAGAAATGTTTGCTGAAGCTGGCATTGTTTCTCGTATCGTTCCCTTTACTCAAGACCGGATTTTATTTATGAACCATTTTAGCCCGTCATCATGATGGGCTTTTTTATTTGACTCTGAAAAATGATATAATTAAACTATGTTAATCTTCTGTTCGCACTGCCAAGGACAAAATGATTCCTGCCCGGTTTGCGGTGGCCGTCGTGTCGCCCTGGTTTCTTTTGGCCGGGCGGTTTTTTGGCGCCGAAATTTATCTTTGTCAGCCATCCGCGCAAGAATTTTTTGGCGGCTGGCACGGCAAATCATGGAAGGCCTGCTTTTGGTCTATTTAATTTCAGCCATCACTATAATTTTTTATCTGCTTCTTTTTTCTCAAAACATTGATCATCGTCTTCTGGCGCGTCTGGGTTTCACCGCCTTGATAATAATTTTATATTTTTTCTATGGCGTTAATCGTCAGCGTTTGAGTCAAGAAAAAACAGCGCCATCTTTTCTGCCAACCGCGCTCTGGCCAGCGGAAGAAAATGAAATTTGGCAAAAATATTCGCGTTTTGAAAAAGTTAATTGCGCCCCCGCTTTTGCTTCCACCGCCCTGATTTTAATTGACCAGGCCGCCGGTTTGGCGCGAGCCAGAAAACAAACCTTCGGCCCTGCCCATCTTTTTTATCTGCTTATTTTCAAAACTGAAATTAAATATTATCTGGCTCGTTTTGAAATTGATTTAATGGTTTTGCAAAAACGCCTTAAAAAAGGCTTAGCATTAATACCAGTTGGTTCGGGTCTAGCCAAGGAAATGCTGGAAATATTTTTATTGGCTTATCGCGGGGCAATTGAAAGCGGTCGGAGGGTAGTCGGTCTTGATGAAATTTTTCTTTCTTTTTTCACGCATAAAAATTTGGCCGGGAATATTTTAAGAGATTTGGGTCTGACGGAAGTTGATGGGCGTAATTTAATTTTTTGGTCAGAGGCGCAAAAAGAAGCGGCCCTAACTTCCAGAAAAACAGCACCAAAAACGAACGTCCCAGTCGCGCCCCAAGCGGATTTGAATGAAATTTTTAAGAAAATCGCGGTCCAAACGCCTTTTTGGGAACGCCGAGAGCGGATACATTTTTCTTACCGTGCGCTTTTGGCGGCGGCCAAAATTCACCAGAATCTGTTTTCAGGAGAGACGACTTTGGATAAAATTTTTGCCGTCCTGAATTCCGCGGCGCAGCGCGTCCGGCACGAGCGCGGAGCGGGTGCGCTGGTGATGGCAGAGGATGTAAAAGGAATAAGTATTAAGGAATAGGGAAGTAAGTAATAAAAGCAATGGAGTAATAAAAGTAATAAAAAATTAGAGGCCGGGCCGACGTCTGTCGGCCCGGCCTTCTCTATATTTGCCAAGAAATCGTCTTTATTCTATAATTAAGTATATGAATTTTCTACGAATGTACGAATAAAACGAATATACGAATAGCTTCATTTTTATAGATTCGTACATTCGTAAAATTCGTAAATTTGTAGCTTTCAAACTATGAAAAAAAAGACAGAACAACTAAATGACAAAATGGACAAGTTGATATCTTTAGCCAAGCGCCGCGGGTTCATTTTTCAGTCCTCGGAAATTTATGGCGGTTTTGGCGCCTATGATTACGGCCCCTTGGGCGTGGAGCTAAAAAATAACATTAAAAAAGCTTGGTGGAAGCTGTTTGTCACCGACCGCTCCGATATGTTTGGCTTGGATGCTTCCATCTTGATGAATCCTAAGGTTTGGGAAGCTTCGGGCCATCTTAAAAATTTTTCCGACCCACTCGTGGATTGCAAGAAATGCCGCAAGCGTTTTCGCGCCGACCATCTTTTAGAATTGAATTCAGCCGAACCCAAACATGAAAAAGAAAAAATCAGCGAGCTGCCCCAAACTTGTCCTGAATGCGGCGGAGAATTGACCGCGGCGCGCAATTTCAATTTGATGCTGAAAACCTTCATCGGTCCGGTGGAAGATGAGGGCGCGGTTTGTTATCTTCGCCCGGAAACAGCCGGTGGAATTTTTACCAATTTTAAAAATGTTTTAAATTCCATGCGCGCGCGCGTGCCTTTTGGCATCGGCCAAATTGGCAAAGCTTTTCGCAATGAAATCACCACGGAAAACTGGATCTATCGCACTCGCGAATTTGAACAGATGGAAATTGAATATTTCATCAATTCCAAGGACTGGAAAAAGAAATTTGAAGAATGGCTGGAACTCATGAAAAAGTGGTGCGAATTTTTGGGCATCAAAAAAGAAAATTTGGTTTTGCACGAAATTGAAGACAAAGACCGCGCTTTCTACTCCAAGCGCACAGTTGATTTTGAATATAAATATCCTTTCGGCACCAAAGAACTTTACGGTTTGGCCTATCGCACTGATTATGATTTAAGCCAGCACCAGAAATTTTCCGGCGAGGATTTAAATTACACCGACCCGGTGACTGGCGAAAAATTTTTACCGCATGTGATTGAGCCTTCGCTTGGTGTTGACCGCACAATTTTGCCGGTTTTACTTGAGGCTTACAGCGAAGTGGAAGCGCGCAGTGGCGAAGATGATGCCAAACACGAAAAGGAAGTGGTTTTGAAACTGCCCTATGAACTCGCGCCGATTAAAGTTGCCATTTTGCCTTTGTCTAAAAAAGAACCGCTCGGGGAAATCGCGCATAAAATTGAAATGGATTTAAGAAGAAATTTGGTGGTGCAATACGACGAAACTGGCTCCATTGGCAAACGCTATCGCCGCCAAGACGAAATCGGCACGCCCTTTTGCGTGACCGTGGATTTTGACAGTGTGGCAGATAAAAAAGTGACCGTCAGAGATAGAGATAGTATGAGTCAAGATAGGATTTTAATTAGTGAATTGAGAAACTACTTAAATAATAAATTAATACGCTGATTTACGCAGATGAGAACACAGATCAACGCAGATTTGAAAAATTCTAATTTTCTTCATGGGGATTTGACTTTTGTGATTCGCGGAGTTTTTTATGAGATTCGCAATCAATATGGGCCGGGTCAAAAAGAATCGGTTTATGAAAATTTAGTTTACGAATATTTAAAAGAAAAAGGTTACGTGGTGGAGAAACAACCGACCATTAATATATATTCTGCTAAAACAAATAACAAAGTTGGGGTTTATAGACCAGATCTTTTAGTAGAAAATAAAATAATCATTGAAATCAAATCTGCCAGGATTACCACGATTCAAGATGAAAAACAATTATATTTTTATTTACGCAACAGCCAATATGAACTAGGTCTATTAGTAAATTTTTCCACGCCACATTTTTTTATTAAAAGAATAATTTACTCAAATAGCAAAAAATTATTCCTAAAAAAATCAGTGTAAATCTGCGTTCGCATCTGTGTTTATCGGCGTGATTATTATTTATCTGAGAATAAGTTATGTATAAGAAGTATAAACTCTCAAACGGTACACGTGTAATCTTAGCGCCGCAGAAAAATACCAAGGCCGCCACGGTTTTGGTTTTGTATGGCGTGGGCTCGCGCTATGAAAAAGAAAGCGAAGCCGGCATCTCCCATTTTTTGGAACACGTGGTTTTTAAGGGCACAACCAAGCGGCCGAATACCCTGGAAATTTCTAGGGAATTAGATGCAATTGGTGCTAAATATAATGCTTTTACCGGTAAAGACCACACCGGTTATTATGTCAAAGCCAATGCCGAGCATCTGGGTTTGGCTGTGGAAATTTTATCCGACATGCTTTTTAACTCCAAATTTGAGAGTCAGGAAATTAAACGCGAAAAAGGCACAATTATTGAAGAAATAAATATGTTTGAAGATAACCCAAGTTTTGGTGTTAATCTTTTGCTTGATAATATAGTTTTTAAAAATAATTCTTTATCTCGTGATGAAGGTGGCACTAAAAAAACCGTGTCTGCCGTGACGCGCGCCAAAATCATAAATTATAGAAACACGCACTATCGGCCGGAGAATTGTGCCATCGTCATTGCCGGAAATGTTGACAATCAAAAAGCCAGAAGAATAATAGAAAAATATTTTGGCGGCGAAGCAAAAAAGAAAAAGAAACCGGATTTTGAAAAATTTAAAGAATTCCAAAAAGCACCGCAGATTAAATTGAAATACAAAAAAACCGAGCAAGTGCATCTAGTGTTTGGTTTCACTGGTCCCAAAGCGACTGATAAAGATTTTATGGCGACGCAGATTCTTTCCGTAATTCTTGGCGGCTCCATGAGTTCGCGCCTGTTCATTAATATTCGCGAACGCTATGGCCTTTGTTATTATATTCGTTCTTCTTTTGACAGTTACCATGATGTCGGACTTTTTTCCATTACAGCGGGGTTGGATAAAAAAAGAATTTTTTTAGCCATTAATCTAATTTTGAAAGAATTAAGAAAAATTAAACAAAAGGGAATTACCAAAGAAGAATTGAAAAAGGCGCAAGAATTTTTGAAAGGCCACATTATTTTGGAAATGGAAGATTCGGCCGCAGTGGCCGAATGGTTCGGCCGGCAGGAAATTTTGGTGCGCCAGACCAAAACACCGGAGCAAAAAATCGCGGAAGTTATGAAAGTGACCAAAAATAAAGTAGACGCGATTGCCAGAAAAATTTTTCAGACCGAAAAACTGAATTTAGCTTTGATCGGCCCATACCGAGATGATAAAAAATTTAAAAAATTATTAAAAATATAATTTAATAAATAATTTCCAATAACCAAGAAACAATTTCCAAATAAGTTCCAAATACCAAATTCCAAATAATCATATTTTGAATTTTGGTTATTGAAATTTGTGGTTGTCCTTAGGACAACCATCCCGCAATTCTGCGGGATGCCAGCGAAGCTGGCATTTATTTGGAAATTGGAACTTGTATCTTGGAACTTAAAAAATTTTATGCCCATGCCTAAAACTTCTCACAATTTATCCTACACTTCCATCCTGCGCGTGGTCGTGGTCGCCCTCGCGCTTGGCTTCCTCTACATCGTGCGCGATGTCATCGGTTTGGTTTTTGTCTCCGTCATTTTGGCCGCCGCTTTTGACCCTTTTATTGATTTTTTTGAAAATCGAAAAATTCCGCGTGCCGTTTCCATTTTGGTCATCTATCTCATCCTCTTGGCTGTCATCAGTCTGGTTGTTGTTCTTTTAATTCCTCCGATTTCCGAGCAGGTGGGGCAATTGGCGCGCAATTTACCAGATTATTATGAACGGGTGGCCTTGGATTTAAACAGTTTACGTGACGGACAACAAAGTGTGGCCCCCACTTTGCCCCAGGCCCTTTCTGGTTTAAGCAATAATTTGGCCAAAACTACCAGTAGTGTTTTTTCCACTTTAACTGGAATTTTTGGTGGCCTGGTTTCTTTTGTTTCCGTGCTGGTCATGACTTTCTATCTGGCCGTGCAGAAAAATGGTCTTAAATTTTTTATCAGATTTCTGACGCCCGCTGAACACCATGGTTATGTTTTGGGTCTGGCCGACCGGGTGCAAAATAAAATCGGCACCTGGTTGAGGGGACAAATGATTTTGTGTTTGGTAGTAGGCCTCGCTGTTTACGTTGGCTTGACCCTTCTTGGTGTTAAATATGCCCTGCTGCTTGGCGTCATCGCCGGCATTACGGAAATAATTCCTTATGTCGGTCCTTTCATTGGCGCCATTCCCGGCGTCTTCATCGCTTTTTCTGATTCTTTGCCCAAAGTCATCATGGTGGCCGCGATGTATTTTTTGGTTCAACAATTGGAAAATTACATTTTGGTGCCAAAAGTAATGCAGCGCACCACCGGCCTAAACGCCGTGGTGGTCATGGCCGCCATTTTAATTGGCGGCAAATTGGGCGGCATTGTCGGCGCGCTTTTAGCCGTGCCCGTGGTTTCCATGCTAGAAGTGTTTTTGTTGGAAAGATTCCCATATATGAGGCAGGTGGAGGAGAAATCCTAAAAGGGGAAGTCGTTATACGGCGTCGCCGCTCGTATCGTGATAAGTTTTACGTTTAACGACCGTTCAACAACAAACGATTGCCGAAACGGGCTGCGATGCCGTTAAACGATTAATGAATTATTTTATGTTGTATATAGTGGCGACTCCCATCGGCAATTTGGAAGATATCACCTTGCGCGCCTTGCGCATTCTGAAAGAAGTGGATTATATTTTATGTGAAGATACGCGGGTGACGGCGCGACTTTTGGCGCATTATAAAATTTACCCTGTCAAATCCACCACGGGTGGTTCGCCAGAGGCGAAATTTGACAGGGTAAAAGGGAAAAAACTAATTGCTTATCATCAGCATACCGACGAAAGAAAAATAAAAGAAATCGTGAAATTGGTGGAAAATAATAATGTGGCGCTGGTAACCGATGCTGGCACGCCGGGGATTTCCGATCCGGGGAATAGATTAATTAATGAACTTCTAACCCCCTTTAGGGGAGGTGGAAACGAAACCTCGGCTAAAGCCGGTAGGAATTTTCGAATAGAACCAATACCGGGCGCGTGCGCTTTAGTAACGGCTTTATCCATAAGCGGTCTGCCCACTGATAAATTTATTTTCAAAGGTTTCGTGCCACATAAAAAGGGGAGAGAAACTTTTTTGAAAGAAGTAATCGCCAGCGCTGAAACTGTGGTCTATTATGATTCGCCCTATAGAATAATAAAAAATTTGGAAAAAATTCGCGATTTATTAGCTGGCATTCGCGACGGATTTGCGAAACCAAAGCATTTTATTGTCTGCCGCGAACTGACCAAAAAATTTGAAACCATCTACCGCGGTTCTGCCGAGGAAATTTTGGCAGAAATAAAAAAGGAGTTCCATGAGGGAACTCCGAAGGGTGAATTTGTGGTGGTGGCTGGATAAACTAAGTGTTTTTTAATCCGGCATTTTCCCCAAATTTTTTGTTACCCAATGATCACCGTAAATGTAATTTAATTTTTCTTTATTCCAAATCCATATTTTCCAAATCAATAATTTAAAAGCCACTTTTCTATCTTCCTCAAATTCAAATAATTTATTAGAAGATTTTCTTATTTCATTATATAACCATTTACTTCTAATAAATATTAAAATACTAAGAATTAATGCAATAATTATTAACGTGGTAGGCATTTTTCCTCCTTTTAATTTTTATTCCCCAAAATCTTTCCCGTCTTCTGCTAGCACATTACCAACACTTTTTTCAACAGCCGGTTTTCCCGGCGGAAAATGTTTATCCAGTAGCGCCAATGATTTTTGCAGTTCTTTCATGATTTTATTTATTTCTTCTCTTACTTCTGCTACTGTGCCATCTCCATCGTCTTGTTTTAAAATTTGCAAGAAAATATTCAAAGCAATAATCAGATCGGTTTTGATTTCTTGAAGCCGGGTGCCGATATTTTCACCAGTCAGCTTAGCCGCCATAGGTCCTCCTTGTTTGGATTGTGAATGTGAGACAGGCTTGATTTTTACCTTATTTCATCTTAGTAAATTTATAGAAATATGTCAAAGAAATTCTACATTACCACCCCGATTTATTACGTGAATGACAAGCCGCACATCGGCCACGCCTACACTACGATTGTGGCGGATGTTTTGGCGCGCTGGCACCGCCAGAATAAGGGTGATGTGTTTTTTTTAACCGGCACGGATGAGCATGGCACGAAAGTGGCTGAATCAGCCGCGGCTGTCGGCAAAACCCCGCAGGAATTTTGCGATGAAATTTCCGCTCTGTTTGAGGCGAAATGGAAAAACTTAAATATCAGCAACGATGATTTCATTCGCACCACTTCCGCCCGGCATAAAAAAAGAGTTATAGAAATTTTTAATTTATTGAAAGACGCGAAGACGCCACAAGGCAGGGAAGTAATTTATCAGGGTGAATATAAAGGGCTTTATTGCACCGGCTGCGAAAAATTTTTAACCGAAAAAGAATTGGTGGACGGCAAATGTCCTGACCATAAAACCGCGCCGGCAGAATTAAAAGAAAAAAATTATTTTTTTCGTTTGTCCGATTACAAAGATATTTTGCGTAAAAAAATTGAAAAAGATGAAATAAATATTTTTCCTGTTAAACGTAAAAATGAGGCGCTCGCCATGCTGGAATTTATTGATGATTTTTCCGTCTCTCGCGAAACCGTAAAATGGGGAATTGATTTGCCTTTTGATAAATCGCAGAAAATTTATGTCTGGGTTGATGCACTTTCAAATTATTTGACCGCCCTGGGCTATCCCGATGACAAGAATTATAAAAAATGGTGGCCGGCCGATGTCCAATTGATGGCGCAGGATATTTTGAAATTTCACACGCTTTATTGGCCGGCAATTCTAATGGCGCTCGGTTTGTCTTTGCCAAAAAATATTTGCATTCATGGTTTCTTCACGATTAATGGCGAGAAGATGAGCAAGTCTTTGGGCAACGCCATTGATCCCGATGAATTGGTGGAAAAATATGGGGTGGATGCCACGCGGTATTTGCTTTTATCGCAATTTGCTTTTGGCGAAGAAGCCGATGTCCAAGTGGCGCGGTTTCCGGAAAAATTTAATTCCAATTTGGCCAATGGCCTCGGCAATTTGGTGGCGCGAGTTTCCAATCTATTGGAAAAGAATAAGATACCCACCGATTTACGTCATGATTATAATCATGACAGGAAACTGACAAAAGAATTTGAAGAAAAAATGGAAAATTATAAATTCAACGAAGCTCTGGAGGTTTTGTGGAAAAGACTGCGCGCCTGCGATGAAATTTTAACCAAAACCGAACCCTGGAAAATGAAAAACAAAGAAGAAATTAAAAAAGTTTTGGAGCCGGTGGCGCAGGACATTTTAAGCGTGGCCGAACTCCTGCAGCCCTTTATGCCCGCCACTTCTGAAAAAATCGTGGCACAATTTGGCGCGAAACAAATTAAAAAAGGCGAGACATTATTTCCAAGAATAAGTTAAGTGTTTTGTCATTCCGGCCCCCGAGCCGGAATCTAGGAAATAAAAAAAGACCCAAACTCGTGTTGATGAGTCGGGCCCCCGCGAAGATTACTTCATTTGATCGGCCGGAATAAATCCGTCGGGTAGCAACGGCATTTTTATACAACCGACGCTAACTTTTCTGATTTTCAATGCTTGGATTATTCTATCTATTTGTTCCAGACCTTTGGTTGAACAAATGATAAGGTAGGGCATTCGTCTATTTTTTCCATCGCACGACCTAACATCGGAATAACGGAGACGTGATGTAATAACAATGTCGTTATCATAAGAACCGGCCATAAACTTAACAAAAATTACTGCGTCATCTATTTTCTTCTTCATTTTTTTGGCCTCGTGACGATTAAAGCCAATCATCATAATATTCAGCATTTTAGTACCCCCTTTCTTGTTTTTTGAATTTGATTGTATTTTCATTTTAGCATGTCTAATTTTTTGTGTCAAGCTCAAGATTAAAATATTAAAATATTTAAAATTTACGAGATCCCTCGGCTTGGCCGATTGCTATCGGCCTCGCTCGGGATAAACTACAAAATATGTCTCTATCCATCCTGGACTTTGTCCTGCTCATCCTGCTCTTTGCCTTTGCCGGCGGAGGGTTTGCCATGGGCCTAATTAACGAGGTCGGAAATTTGGTCGGTACCGTTGTCGGTGCCGTGGCCGCCACCAATTTTTTTGAAAAATTAGCCAGCTGGGTTGGCACGCCGTTTAATCTCTCGGAAAATTTAGTAAAAATTCTTTGTTTCCTTTTAATTTTCATCGTAGCCAATCGCTTGGTCGTAGCCATTTTCAGTATTGCGAATAAAGTTTTCAATGCCTTGGCAATTATTCCGTTTCTCAAAACCATTAATCGCGTGGCCGGCGCGGTTTTGGGCGTGGTCACCGGCGGGCTGATTATCGGATTGTTCTTGGTTTTCATTGCCAAATTTCCTTTCGCCACTTTCATTATGAAGCCGATGGAAAATTCCGAAGTCGCCCAGTTTTTGTTCAAGTACGGCAAAATTTTAATGCCGCTTCTGCCGGAATATTTCCGTAAAGCGACGGAAATGGTGAATATGTATAAGATATAAAACACCTTACGTCATTCCGAGAGCCGATATTATCGGCTCGATGGAATCTTGGTCGCAAAGATCCCATCGCTCGCCTCGCTTCGCGGTCGAAGCGGGCTTCGCTCGGGATGACAAATTAATTTATGCTTTTTGATTCGCATTGCCACCTCAATTTTTCCGTTTTTGCGGAAAATTATAGAGAAATAATCGCCGATTGCTTAAAAAAAGAAATCGGCGTTATTAATATCGGTTCGCAATTTGACACCTCCAAGCGCGCGGCCGAAATCGCGGCGGAATTTCCTAATAAAGAAATTTATGCCAGTGTTGGACTTCATCCGATTCATATTTCTGGCACCGAAGTTGACGATGAAGAGATAAAATTTAAGGGTCGCGAAGAAAAATTTGATGAAGAAAAATATCAGGAGTTAATTGATAATTATAAAAATAAAATAATTGCGGTGGGAGAAATTGGTTTGGATTATTGGCATATACCAATTAACAATCAACAATTAACAGTTAACAAAAAAGAAAACTGGAAAGAAAAACAAAAAGAAAGTTTTATCGCGCAACTAAATTTTGCGGTGAAAAATAACTTACCGGTAATTTTACACGCGCGGGGCAGTAAGGAGAATTCGAACGATGCTTATGAAGATATGTTAAAAATTATCCAATTACAAATTACTAATTACAAATTACGGATTACTGGCGTCCTTCATTGTTTCGGCTCCAGTCGTAAAATCGCCCAGCAGTTTTTAGACCTCGGCTTCTACCTTGGTTTCACCGGCATCATTACTTTCAAAAACAAAAACGTGGAAGAATTAAAAGAGGTGGTAAAAATGGCGCCACTTGATAAAATTTTGGTGGAAACCGACGCGCCCTATCTTTCACCGGAGCCCTTTCGTGGCAAAAAAAATACGCCACAAAATGTTGAATTTGTGGCGCGCCAAGTGGCGGAGTTGAAAAATACGACTTTTGAAAAAGTGTGCGAACAAACAACCAAGAACATTGAAAAGGTTTTCAGGATTTAGGTTTGTGTTTTTTGCGTAAGACATTTTCCAGCCAACGTAGATCATTGGAACTGAATCCTGCCACTATGAAGTAAGTTATCACCATACAAACAGCGATGATACCGAGAACAATCCAAATATTCATTTATTTTCCTCCTCTTAAAATATTGTATGTTTTATCGTGTTATTTTTTGACAGAACAAAGCTTTGATCTTTTTCCGATTTTTATCAATCAAAAAAACTAAAAATCCCAGATAAAGTAATCCTTTGGGAGAAAGTACTAGTACAGAAACCGCCAATATAAAGATGATTAATTTGATTGCCATGGGCGCTTCTTTCTTCATCTTGGTGATCCTTTGGGGTTTGGTTCGGTTGTTAGCAAATGATCACAACCACCCTTTCCTTTAATCAAAATACTTTTTCTTTTAGGTAAAAGCAGAAAAAGTTTGGAGTGTTTGTGGCCAAAAGATGTATTTCTGGCTCGACGTTTTTCTTCAATGGTATTTCTCACACATAATAGAAGAAAAGCAAGAAGCAGGCACAAAATAGCTGCTAACCATTCCATAAGTTCCTCCCTTTTTGTTGATTTTTAAATGAGTGATTTGTTAAACTAAGTTTAATACTTTAAGGTGCGCCAGTCAAATTATGAGTTACCAATCCTGGCAAAGAATCAATTTAGAAAACTTAGACGAAAAGGCGCTTGAAGAAAAATACGCCCAAGGTTTTGTTTTGACACGGATTTTTAAACAAATGGATCAGGTGCGCAGTTTGCGGGTAGTTTTGGAAAAATTCGTGCCCTCTTCGGAAAATAGGCGGATTTTAAGAAAAGGCGAGGAAATTGAAATGCGGGCGCTAAGTTTGCCAATGCCGATAGAAAATTATGATTGGCGGATTCACGCCACTGGCGCGAAATTTTATAGTGAAAAATTCGGCCCTGGGACTTTCAGCGCCAATAAAATCAAGGAATTAATCACCAGCAATAAATCAAATTTTAATTGCTTGTTAGTTTTTAGCGACAAAAAAACCAACCAAGATATCGGCTGGTCAATTTGTTTTTTAAGTAAAAATATCTTACACTACGCTTACCCCTTTTATAATTTGTCATATAATAATTTGGGAATTATCATGATGACCAAAACGATTGAATGGGCGAGTGGACAGGGAATTAATTTTTGCTATCTTGGTTCAATTTGGGATGAAAAGGCAAAATATAAATTGCAATTTTTTCCAGAAGAATTTTTTGACGGAAAAGAATGGCAAGGTGTAGATAAATTATTTTTTAACCTGCCCTGAGGACTCCGACCTAATGTCGGAGGACGAAGGGCACCCTGCGAACTTGGGCAGATAGTATTTTGTAAATCTTATCTTTCTGCCACGGGATCCTTCGCCCTCGATTGCTATCGGGGCTCAGGATAGATCGTAGTTTGTTTACTTATCCGCCTCTACTTTTCTAACTTTAACTTCTTCGCCTTCCACGCCCTCCACAGTTAAAGTCATTTGGCAGGCCGGGCATTCAATAAAAGAGCCGGCTTCAGCCGTTTCCACTTCCCAGACATTAGCGCATTCGGGGCAAGTTATTTTCATATTTTTTTCTTTCTTTGTTTATTCATCTAATAAAGAATAAACTTTAATTATAATAATTTTGTCATTCCGACCGGAGCGACCCCGAGTACTCGGGGGAGCGAAGTGGAGGAATCCCTTATACTTTCCATTCAAGAAAGTCGAAGGGATCCCTCGACAAGCTCGGGATGACACTGATAATATTGTAATATTTAATAAAGACCAATGTCAAATATTTTTTTATCAAAATTTTTGTCAGAGAAATACGGACGTAAAATTTTTATCTGTGACGAGACAAAAAATCCGACTGGTTCGCATAAGGACCACTCTTTTGGCGTCTGGCTGGAAAAAATAAAGGAGGAGGGAAATATAAAAGACTCGGTAATTTCGTCTTCCGGCAATGCCGCGGCTTCGGCAGCATATTTTGCGCGGCAATTTGGTTTGCTGCTGCATATTTTTGTTTCGGAAAAAATTAGTAAAGAAAAATTGGAGAAAATAAGATTTTTTGCGGATGGCGGCGTCGGAAATATCCTCCCCTTTCGAAGGGGAGGTCTCCGACAGCAGTCGGAGGGAGGGGTTGTAATTGGAAACAACAACCACCCCGGCTCTCCGCCAGCTGGCGGATTCGCCACCCCTCCTTCGAAAGGAGGGGATAGTGACATTGAAATTAAATTAGTGGCGCGGCCAAAATTTGAAGCAGCCAAAGCAGTTAAAGAAAACGATTGGTTATTATTGCGCTCGTCCATTAATGATGATGCGCTACTTGGATATGAGTTCTTGGCAAAAGAGCTGGATGTAATTAATCCTAAAACTATTTTTATTCCCAGTTCTTCTGGTACGCTGGCGGCGGGCTTAGCTAAATTTTTGAAATCAAAACCAGCTTTTCATTTGGTGCAAACGACAAAAGTTAATACTTTGGTTAAAAATTTTGATCAAGATTTTGTGCCGGAAGAAAAATCTTTGGCCGACGCGATTGTGGATTTAATCGGCCAGCGCCGGCCGCAAGCGGAAGAAATAATCACAAGTTCCGGTGGTTTTGGTTGGGTAATCAATAATAAAGAAATAGAATCCGCGCGAGCAGAACTAAAAGAAGCCGGGATTGAGTGTTCCTATACTTCGGCGCTGGGGCTGGCGGGAATGAAGAAAGCGGTGGAGAAAAATTTTGAAGTTAGAGAACCGATTGTTATAATTGTCACTTAGTAGCACGTCATTCCGAGCGAAGCGATGGAATCTTGCGACGAGATCCCATCGCCCCTTTGGGGCTCGGGATGACACTGTAATTATGTCTAATATTCTTTTGCTTTCCACCGACCTGGAAAAATTCTCCTACCTTATGGAAAAAGGCGGTTTTGGTTTGACGACTTTTGCAGACCAAAAAGAAAAGGCAATACCGGAAAACTGGCCAGTGGATTTTGTGGAATATAAAGGGAAAAATTCGACACTGGATATTTTGATGGATGAAAAAATAAAAGAAATAAAAGAAAAAACCGGCGCGCGTTTGGTTTATGTTTTTAAAAATAGTTTTTTAATAGAAAAAGAACTGGCAAAATTAGATTTTTCACCGCTTAATCCGCCAGCGGAATTAACAGAAAAAATTGAAGGCAAAATTAGTCAGGCTGATTTTTTTCCGGAAATAAAAGAATTTTTTCCGGAATTTATAATTGCCAAACCTGGCGAAAAAACTTGGGAAGAAATAAAAAAAGAATTAGGCGAAAATTTAATCGCGCAGTTCAACACCAGTCATTCTGGCGCGGGAACTTTTGAACTTTCGGAAAATTTGTGGCAAGAATGGCAAAAGAAATTTCCGCATCGGCCAATTCGTATCAGTAAATTTATTGTCGGTGAAACTTTAACTTTAAATCTGGTAGTTTTGCCAACAGCTATAATTCTGGGCGTGCCAAGCAAGCAACTGACCGGCACGCCGGGTTTGACTGAACATAAATTCACCACCGTCGGCAATGCCTGGATTACTTTTGACGGAGAAACAAAAAATCAAATGGAAACAATTGCCAAGGGTGTCGGCGCAATTTTACAAAAGAATAATTTTTTTGGTCCGGCGGGTTTGGATTTGATAGTTGAAAAAATACCCAGCACCGATGTCATCCCCGCGCAGGCGGGGATCCAGAAAAACGGTTCCTGGATTCCGGGTCAAGCCCGGAATGACAGTAGTGGTGAGCGAAAAACTTATTTGATTGAAATTAACGCGCGCCAGCCGGCCTCTTTCAATTTGGAAAGTTGGCTCGCGAAATTGGCAAACAGAAAAGGGCTATTTGATTATTTGGTTGATTTTTGGCAGGGGAAAATTTTGCCAGCGGAAATGGAGCCACTCGCGATTTCGGGCGGACAGATTGTGGTGCGTGCCAAAAGCGACTGGTGTGGTATAATAAAATCGACCCCAAAAACAGGCGTTTATGGCCTGGATAATGGCCAACTGGTGTTAGTGACCGAGAGGCTCTTTTTAGCCTCAAAAAACGAGTTTTTAGCCCATTTTTGCCCTATAGGACGGCAATGTTTGCCTGGAGGCGAGGTTTTTCGGGTGCAGACAGGGAAGAACTTTATTGATTCTAATGGTGGGCTAAGTGAAGAGATTTTGACGATAATTGAGAAATTGAAGAAGGAAATAATTTTTTATTAACTTGATTGAAGTCTATCCTGAGGAGGTCCGACAGCAGTCGGACCGACGAAGGATCCCGTGGCAAGCGGGCAAATCTTGCAAAATAAGTCTGCCCATGTTCGCAGAGGGTCCTTCGTCGCGTGGCTCCTCAGGACAGGTTTAAAAAATATGTTGACTCAAATAATTATTTTAATAATCGTCATTGTCGGCTTCGCGCTGATGTATTTTTTGCTGTCTAAAAAAACCGGTGCGGACGCGGGGCAGGACGAAAAATTGAAAGAAGTGCGCGAGGAGATTGGAAAAATAAAAGATGAAATGAAAAATAGTTTGGAAAAGAACTTGGATTTTATTCAGAAACAATCATTTAATACTTCACGGATTGTGCAGGATGTCACGAGCAAACTGGAAAAATTGGAAGCGACCAATAAACAAGTGGTCAGTTTCACCGACCAATTGCAAAACCTGGAAAAAGTTTTGACCAATTCCAAAAATCGCGGCTCCTTGGGCGAAGCGAATTTGGAATTGATTTTAAGCAACATTTTGCCTCCACAGAATTATGAAATGCAATATCGCTTTAAAGACGGCGAAACCGTGGACGCGGTGATTAAAATCAAAAACCACCTTTTGCCGGTGGACGCCAAGTTTTCTTTGGAAAATTATCGCCGGATCTTGGCGGAAACGGATTTGGGCAAAAAAGTGGAACTGGAAAAAATGTTTAAAAACGATTTGAAAAAAAGAATTGATGAGACCTCCAAATATATCCGGCCGAACGAAGACACCCTGGATTTTGCTTTCATGTTCATTCCGGCGGAAGGAATTTATTATGATTTGTTAATCAATGAAGTCGGCGCAGTCAAAGTGGACACCGGCGGACTGATTGATTACGCGTTTAAAGAAAAAAAAGTGATTATTGTTTCGCCGACGACTTTCGCCGCCTATTTGCAAACGGTTTTGCAGGGTCTGCGCGCACTCCAAATCGAAGAGTCCGCGAAAGAAATTCGGAAGCGCGTGGAAGAACTCGGCCGGCACATGATTTCGGTTGATTCTTACATGCAAAAACTTGGGAATAATTTGGGCACGGTGGTGAATTCCTATAACGCGACATATAAAGAATTAGGTAAGGTGGATAAGGATGTAGTTAAGATTACGGAAGGAGAGCGGAAAATAGAGCCATTAACTTTAGAAAAACCACAAATAGAACAATAAAAAATTTATCCGCCGGAGCGTTTAAAGGGCTGTTAGGGAGCGCAGGCGGAGAAATTTTAAGTTGATAAAGATGTGGTGAAAATTACGGAAGGTGAAAGAAAAATAGAACCGCTGGTACTAGAAAAACCAGTAGTGGGGGAGGAATAAAAGTATTAGAAATAATAAAAGTAAAAATAAAAAATCCCGCTTGGTCGAGCCTGGCGGAATTTTAAATCTGTAGATTTTTGGAAGTTCTTGGCAAAGTGGCCAAGGGTCATTACTCACAACAGATAAAGTCAGAAGCATCCGGCATATCCTCAAATCGCGTTTCTCCTTTTTCTGTTTTTAAATAAAATTTTATTTTGCCACACGGCCACTTGACTATTCGCGATATGGTATAGGGTCCTTTACCGAGTGATTTCTTCAAAAAATCAATATGACGCTCGTGGGGGCTGGGGCGTATTTCTACCACATCTCCAATCTTTACCAATTTTTCTTCATCATTTTTGTCTCGTAGCCAAGTCATGGCTAACCATAAAAGACCGTAAGTCTTTGTGACTAACGCAAGATCTTCCATAGCACTCTCCTTTATTTGGTTTATGAAACTCACCGATTTTCGATATTTTTATCTTAGCGCACCTTAATTTTTTTGTCAAGCGGAAATAAAAAATCCCGTTCTGGTATCGACCAGGCGGGATTTATTTTTGACACCTTTATTTTCTTGATACGATGTGTCGGATGGTGGAAATCAGATAGAAAAGAGGCCAAAAAAGTAATATGCCAATTGCAGCAAAGATAAAGCCGAAAATGCCAGCGCCACCAATTGCATCCAGCCAACGTGGATTTCCATAGTAATAACCAATTATAGCCCCGATGATCATTCCAATGATGGTGACCCAAAACAAAATATCACCTTCTTTTTCTACTATCCTCCAACTGGGTTCCATTTTTTTCTCCTTTTTACTTGGTTTGTATTTTTATAGTTTTATTTTACTGCACTGAATTTTTTTGTCAAGCAAGTATTCTTATGATAAAGTAGAGCTATGGAAAAATCTCTTAATCCACAACAACTGGAAGCTGTGCGGCAGACCGAAGGACCGCTTTTAATTGTGGTCCCGTAAAATTCGCTTCGCTCATCACGGGACGACTTAAATTTATGAATGAAAAATTAAATCCTCAACAAAAAATAGCCGTAGAGCAGACGGAAGGCCCACTACTTATCGTCGCGGGCGCGGGGACCGGCAAAACCACGGTGATTACGGAAAAAATCGCCTATTTAATTATGGAAAAGAAAATCAAGGCCGACGAAGTTTTGGCCCTGACTTTCACGGACAAAGCCGCCGGAGAAATGGAAGAACGCGTGGACAAACTTCTGCCCTATGGCTATGTGGATTTGTGGGTGATGACTTTTCATTCTTTTTGCGAAAGAATTTTGCAAATCCACGGTCTGGACATCGGCCTCGCCAATGATTTCAAACTTTTGAACCAAACCGATCAGTGGCTTTTGGCCCGCGAAAATTTGGACAAATTTAATTTGGATTATTATCGACCATTGGGCAACCCCACCAAATTCATTCACGCTTTGATCAAGCATTTTTCCCGCTGTAAAGATGAAGAAATTTGGCCGGGGGATTATTTGAAGTACGCGGAAAATTTGAAAATAAATTTGGATTCAATGGAGGCGAGCGGGGGAGTGGCATTAAAACATGAAAGCATTAAAACATTAAAGCAAGACCCCCTCCCTCCGACTGCTGTCGTAGGACTCCCCCTTATCAAGGGGGAGAGCTTAAAAGCTCCCCTCCTTTATAAGCCTGCCTCGCCAAGTCAAGGCGGGGATGGGGTTGGGGGAGGTAATAAAGAAATAGATATTTCAGAAATTAGGCGCCTAGAAGAAGTGGCCAACGCCTACCACGTTTATCAAAATTTACTGCTGGAATCCGGCAGTTTGGATTTCGGCGATCTAATAAATTATACTTTGAAACTTTTCCGCGAGCGGCCGAATATCTTGAAAAAATATCAGGAACAATTCAAATATATTTTGGTGGATGAATTTCAGGACACCAATTTCGCGCAATATGAACTGGTAAAATTATTGTCGGCTGGGCACCAGAATTTGACCGTGGTCGGCGACGACGACCAGTCAATCTACAAATTCCGCGGCGCCAGCGTTTCCAACATTTTGCAGTTTAAGGAAGATTTTCCAGAGTCCAAAGAAATTTTTTTGAATCAAAATTATCGCTCCAGCCAGAATATTTTGGATCTGGCGTATAATTTTATTCAATTGAATAATCCGGAGAGGCTGGAGGTGAAACTAAGAAATCAGAAACTAGAAAACAGAAATCAGGAACTGACCAAAAAATTGATAGCGAATACGAATGAAATGGGGATTATTGAGCATCTACATTTTTCTTCCGAGACAGAGGAGGTAGCTGGCGTCATTAATAAAATTGTAGAATTATATAACACAGAAAGCCGAGGTAAAGAAAATACACAAGACCTGAAGGACGGAGATTCCCGATTTCCGATTTCTGATTTCCGATTACCGTCGTCATGGAACGACTTTGCCATTTTAATCCGCGCCAATAATCAGGCGGAAGTTTTTATCAATGCCTTGCGCGGTGCCGGCATTCCCTATAATTTTGTGGCGTCAAAGGGCTTGTATTCCAAAGAAATAATTTTGGATATTTTTGCTTACTTGAAACTCTTGGACAATTATCATGAATCCTTGGCTTTGTGGCGCGTTTTAAACATGCCGATGGTCGGCATCAAAATTGAAGATTTGATGGAAATTACCAATTTTGCCAAACGCAAAGCAATTTCGCTTTTTGAAACCTGCGCGCAAATTAATTTATTCAATAATATACAGCCAGAAACCAAGCGCAAAGTGGAAAAAATTTTGAAATTAATTTCACTCCACACCAAATTGGCCAAAGAAAAATCCATCAAAGCAGTCATTCTTAAATTTTTGGAAGATTTCAATTACAGCCAGTTTTTGCTGGCCAAAAACGATGAGTTGTCTTTTGCATTTGTCAATCAGCTCATAAAAAAGATTGATGATTTCCAAAAGTCGTTTGCTGACAAGTCGCTGAAAAATTTCATGCGTTTGATTGAACTGGAAGTGGAATCGGGCGAGGCCGGGAGCTTGAGCAAAGAATTGGAAGAAGGGCCGGAAGCGGTGAAAATTATGACCGTGCATTCGGCCAAGGGCTTGGAATTTAAATATGTTTTTATCGTCAATTTGGTGGATAAAAGATTTCCCTCTCTGGAGCGCTCCGAAACGATTGAAATTCCAGACGCCCTGGTCAAAGAAATTATTCCTTCCGGCGACATTCACCTGCAGGAAGAACGGCGCTTGTTTTATGTGGCCATGACGCGCGCCAAAACCGGCTTATTTTTCACTTCGGCGGAAAATTATGGCGGCGCGCGCAAGAAAAAATTGTCGCAGTTTTTGTATGAGACGGGTTTGTCATTAAAACATGAAAACATTAAAACATTAAAGCAAGAAGTAGATAATAAATTAACAATTAACAACCAACAATTAGCAATAAACAAGGAACAAAAACCCTTATTACTTATTACTCATTACTCATTACCCGTTACTTTTTCCTTCTCCGCCCTTAAGGCCTATGAAACCTGTCCCTATCAATATCATCTGGGTTACGTTGTTAAAATCCCCACGCCCGGCCGCCCTAATTTCAGTTTTGGCAAAACCATGCACACCACTCTCCAAAGATTTTTTTCTTTGGCAAAAGAACGTGATAGTATAAAACAGAGTGATTTATTTGGTAAGCAGAAGTTAGAAGTCGGAAGTCGGGAGTTGGGAGTTAATTTGCCACCGCTAGAAGAATTATTAAAATTATATAAAGAATCTTGGATTGACGACTGGTATGATGATCAAAAACAAAAAGAAGAATATCGCGCGCGCGGCGAACAATCGCTTAAAAATTTATATGAACAATTAAAAGAAAATGGCGCGCCGCAAGTTTTCGCCTTGGAAAGAGATTTCAATTTAAAAATTGGCGGTTATACAATTAAAGGTAGAATTGATCGAGTTGATTTAATAAAAAGGCCAGATTCGCAAAATTCGCAGGAGATTAGCAATAATTCGCAAAACCAAACATCACCGACGGTACGGGCGGTTGAGGTAATAGATTACAAAACAGGCACACCCAAGAGAGAGAAGTTTGTAGAAAAAGATCAGCTCTTAATTTACCAAATGGCGGGCGAAGAAGTTTTTGGCTGGCCGGTGGAAAAATTAACTTTTTATTATCTTGACAACAATTCCGCGGTTTCTTTTTTAGGTACCGCGGAAGACAAAGAAGAACAAAAGGGAGAAATTTTGGAAACAATTGAAAAAATTAATAGTGGTGATTTTTCTGCCACGCCCAATCAATTCAAATGTAAATATTGCGACTTCGTGAGCATTTGTAAATTTAGAGAAATATAACAAAAGCTCCAATAACCAAGAAACAATTTCCAAATAAGTTCCAAATACCAAATTCCAAAAAATTATATTTTGAATTTTGGTTATTGAAATTTGTGGTTGTCCTTAGGACAACCATCCCGCAATTCTGCGGGATGCCAGCGAAGCTGGCATTTATTTGGAAATTGGAACTTGTATCTTGGAAATTTATTTTTATGTCATTCAGTGCAATTTCCTCCATCCTCAACAACACCGTGAAACAGCAAAAGGGTCTCTCTGCCCAAGTGACCGCTGCTTTGGCCTGCGAGGAATTTGATAAAATCGTGCGCCAGAAGTGGGGAGAAAAGGGCGCCAATAAAGTCAAAGCCCTGTATTTGAAAGATGGGGTTTTAACCATCGCTTCGCTTTCCTCGGTCATGGCGCAGGAAATAAAATTGAATGAAAGAGAAATTTTAGCGGAACTAAAAACAAAATTTGGCGGAGCAGTGGAGAGGATAAGGTACGTGATCTAGGTTTATAATGGGGTGTCATCCTGACCCCGCAAATGCGGGGGAAGGATCTCGTGGAGATATAAAAACATAAAAATATTTTGTTCAACGTATACGACGATCGTCGTATTTATTGAACAAATAAAATTATAGTTTTTGGATTTTTGAAGAATAAAAAATCCCCGACGGAAGTGTCCGCTGGGGATTTTTGTTTTTTTCAACAATTAAATTGAAAAACTTATCTTATTAGGCAGCGTTTTTTCAGGCCGTCAACATAGGCCTTGGCCAGTGTTGGATTGGTCATTTCGCTCAAAAGCTTTTCAAAAAATTTTATTTTTGGTTCCGGTTCGGTTTCGATAATCCTTAATAATCCTTGTGCTATAGTTTTGCAAGATTCCGTTAATGGGATACTGTCAGTCGCCACGTGTATTATGTTGCCCGTTTTTTTCTCCGCACCCAAAAAGACAAAATGAGGTGCCACCAAGTCATAGTTTTTTTTAACAAAAACAACCATAGAATCTTCTTCCGCCGGATTGAGAGCCAATAGACTACCGTTAAATTCAAACGTTATAGCTGTGTCTTTGGGTTGGTTTTGCGGGTAAGAATGGGGGACCAGCAAGGTAAAAATCACACCAATCAGACAAAACACACGCTTCATTTTTTTGCCTCCTACTTTAAGTTGTAAATCGGGATTGAAAAAACACTAAAATTGTGTCCTTTTACATCTTACACTATCTTTTGGTTTGTGTCAAATCTTAATTTGCGGCCTTTGGCTGGAATTGCTATAATTAAAGGTGGAAAAAGCTATATTTATGACCCTTGGCAAATACCTGTTTTTAATGACCATTGCCACCGTTCTTTGCTTGGGGGCGCTTGCCCTTGTGGTGTTTTTTGTTGACCCGGAAACCTCCGGCACTCTCGGCGTTTTCATTTTTTTTGCCGCCGCCTTTTTTGCCGCCGCCGGCCTGGCTTCCCTTATCGGATTTTTTCTGCGCTATTTTTTTCAAAAGCACGAATTTGCTTTTATTCAGGTCAAAGATTCTTTTCGCCAGGCGCTTTGGCTGGCCATTCTGATTGTGGTGGCCCTTTTTCTTTCCAGCCAGGGGCTGGCGCGCTGGTGGAACCTTCTGATTTTGGTTTTGATTTTGGCGGCGCTGGAAATGTTTTGGGTGTCCATGAATAAAAATAATAATAATTAAAATAATTTTATGAAAACAACAATAGAATTAAAATCAATGGAAAAAGAATTCATGCCGCTGGAAATAAAGATTCAAAAAGTTGATGATAGTGTTTGTATTTTTTTTGATTCGCTAGAAGACGAATTAGCCCAGGCCTATAACACGGCAATAGAAAAAGTGCTGGAAAAAAAATTGAGCGGACAAAGCCCTCTGATTACCGTGGAACACGACAATAATCTGGGTGCTAATAAATACGGCCGGCATGCTTGGAGAATAAACGGTTTGGATGTTGGAATTTTATTGCAGGACAAAAATCTTTTGAAAAACATAAAAGAAACAGCGGCGAAAGAATACGCGGGGAATAAAATATTCTTACAGACTGCCGCGTAGTTTCCGCGCCTACCTGCCTCGCCGGCCCGCTTCGACGCGAGGCGAGTAGGCGGGTCGGCGAAACAAACAACCACCCCCAGCCGATTACTATCGGCTGACCCCTCCTTCGAAAGGAGGGGATAGCGACGCAGTGTCCCCCTTGTTACTTTATTACTTTGTTATTTTATTACTAACCTATGCAAAAAAAACTTGACCAACTCAAAGGCGAATTTTTGGAAAAGTTGAATTTAACTAAAACCGAAAGAGATTTGGAAAAAATCTATATGGACTATTTTGGCCGCAAAGGAAAATTGACGGAAGTTTTTAAGGATGTTAAAAATGTGGCCGTGGAAGAAAAGCCAATTATCGGGAAAATTATTAATGATATCAAAATTGAAGCAGAGAAAGTTTATAGTGAAATGAAAGAGACACTAACTAACAATAAACAACAAACAATAAACAATAAACAACTTTTTGATCCAACGGTGCCGGGAACACTGCGTGAAGTTGGTTCTTTGCATCCGACCACGATTATTAAAAATGAATTGAATGACGCGTTTCGCCAGATGGGTTTTGAAATTTATGATCCGGCAGAAGAAATTACGAGTGAGGGTTATGCTTTTGACAGCATGAATTTTCCACCTGACCATCCGGCGCGCGAATCAATGGATACGTTTTGGATAAAACAACAAACAACAAACAACAAACAACAAACAACCAACGGATTTGAGAGATTATGCTTAAGACCACACTTAACGGGAGCAAGCGTGCGTTTTATGCAAACGCACCAGCCGCCGTTTCGGTTTGTTTATCCGGGCCGGGTTTTCCGAAGTGAAGCCACGGACGCCGGACATGAAGCGACTTTTTATCAATATGAAGCTTTAATTGTGGATGATAAAATCTCTTTTTCCGCCGGAAAAATTTTAGTCAAAGCGATTTTGGAGAGGGTTTTTGGTAAGGAAATTAAAATCCGCATGCGCGCGGGATTTTTTCCTTTTGTGGAACCGGGTTTTGAAATTGATATGGAATGCCAGGTTTGTGGAGGGAAAGGATGCTCGGTTTGCAAACACAAGGGCTGGGTGGAAATTATGCCGGGCGGCGCACCGCATCCGAATGTTTTGAAAGCGGGAGGATTAGATCCGAAAAAATGGCAGGGGTTTTATATCAATGTCGGTTTGGACCGACTCGCGATGATGAAATTTGGCATTGACGACATTCGTCTGATGCATTCCGGCGATTTGAGATTTTTGAAACAGTTTTAAAATATGGAAAATAAAGTTAACAATTTTGCCTACATTGACGGCGCGAATTTGCACAAGGGTGTTAAAGAGCTCGGTTGGAGTTTGGATTACCGCCGTTTTCGGATTTGGCTTAAAGAAAAATATCAAATTGAAAGGGCGTACATTTTTATCGGTTTGATTCCGAGCAATAAAAATTTATACACTTTTTTGCAGGAAGCCGGTTTTACTTTAATTTTTAAAGAAACAAGCTATGATGGTATAGGAAAAGTAAAAGGAAATTGCGACGCTGATTTGGTTTTGAAAGCAGTCGTGGATTATTATGAAAAGCAATTTAACAAAGCAGTGATTGTCGCGAGCGACGGCGATTATGCCGGACTGGTGAATTTTTTCAAAGAGAAAGGCGTTTTAATCTCGCTTATTTCTCCCAGCGATAAATGCTCTTTTTTAATAAGAAAGCTTAATATTTCTTTGCTTTATTTAAGCACGCAATTTAACAAATTAAGATATATCATAAATAAAAAAGCCCCCGATGGAGACGAAACTCCATAAGGGTCTTTTTCATGGTGATCAACTCTATTGTAGCATAGTCCATAAAATCTTGTCAAATTGAGTTATCCACATGCCCGTTTGTCATTCCGACCGGCCTCTATGGCCGTTAGGAGTGGAGGAATCCCTTCGCGGAAAAAAATTAAAAAATAATTTGTCATTCCCGCGCAGGCGTGAATCAAGAAAAATTATGAGGAAAATTATTACGCCAATATTTTTGATCCTTTTGATTTTTACTTTGACCAGCTGTTCAAGTAATGTTTTTAACAAACTTTTCAGCTCCGAGCCAAAAGATCTTAAAACATGCGAAGAGATTAATAATTCTAAACAAAGAGATAATTGTTATAGTCAAGTCGCCAGTCAATTAAAAGACCGTTCTATTTGTAAAAAAATTAAAGATGACCACATTAAAACCGTTTGTTTTGAAAATTTTAATTTATTCTAATCTTAAAATTTATGGCCAACCAAGCAATCTTGCCAAATCAACAGTCGCAAATTCAAAAACCAAAAAAGAGACATGGTAAGGGGTTTATCATTACTTTTGTTTTGCTAGTAGTATTAGTATCGGGTTGGGCTGGATTAACAAAGGCCGGATATATTCCTAATTATTTTGGTATTGATTTACTATGTTCAAAAAAAGATAATCCATATAATATTCCAAATGATACTCCAACGCCAAACGAAGATTGTAAAAAGTGTATAGATGCCGACGGCAACTTTAATGAAAAAACATGTCCGTCATTTTGTATACTTGATTACAAACCAGTTATTTATCTTTACCCACCCCAAAAACAACAGGTTAATGTAAAAATCAATTATGCTGGTAATTTTGTCGTTACTTATCCGGAATATAATAATGGCTGGAATGTTACAGCCTATCCCGATGGGAAAATTATAAGTTTAGCTGATAATAAGGAATATAGTTATCTTTTTTGGGAAGGTAATCCTAATAATGTGAATTATGATTTATCTTCTGGTTTTGTTGTGGAGGGAAAAAATACAATTGATTTTTTACAAGCCAAACTTAAAGATTTGGG
This sequence comes from Patescibacteria group bacterium, assembly GCA_028748975.1. Taxonomy (GTDB): domain Bacteria; phylum Patescibacteriota; class Patescibacteriia; order UBA2196; family UBA2196; genus JAQTPI01. The sequence goes on from JAQTPI010000001.1 coordinate 44,212, forward strand.
ACTTACAGCAAAAGAATACAATGAATTTATTGTTTATTGGTATCCGCAAATGATGAATAATAAATATAATTTGATTCATTTTGCCACCAAAGAAGAATATAATGATCGAGCGATTTTAAATATCACACCGAAACCCGATTCCATGCTCAGGGTGTTTATGGTCTTTAAAAAATTGGATGAAAAAATTGAAACTAATCCGCAAGAAATCATGTCTTTTGAAAGAAAGGGATTTACGGTGGTGGAGTGGGGTGGAACAGAAATTAAATAAATTAAAAATTAAATTTCTGGATTCCCGCTTTCGTGGGAATGACACGACTATCGACGACCTCGCCCCGACCCTCTCCTTGTAAAGGAGAGGGGGACGAACCTTTTCCCTTATTACTTTATTGCTTTATTACTCTATTACTTTATTACCGAGCTTATGTCCATCGCAAAAATTTTCATTCTAACATTTCTCGCCTTTGTGGGCGCGTTTTGGTGGGCGCCGATTTTGGCGCGGAAACTAACGAAGTGGCAGTTGTGGAAAGAACCGCGCAAATACACTTCCGACGGACATTTGATTGTCACTTTGAAACAAATTGAAAAAGACCACATCGTCAAAACTCCGCGCGGCGGAGGACTGATTATCTGGGTGACCATCGCGGTTTTGGCGCTGGTAATCTTTTTAATTAATAAAATTTTTAATGGCGCTTTGGACAGTTTAAGCTTTCTGTCCCGCAACGAAACCTGGCTGCCGATTTTTACTTTGGTCGTGGCCGGCTTAATCGGTTTAATTGATGACATTTTAACAGCCAAAGGCACAGGCAAATATTTTGCCGGCGGCATGGGCCTGACGCGCCGGATTATCATTGTGGCGGGCATCGCTCTCGTCGGCGCGCTCTGGTTCCATTTCAAACTTGGCTGGGACACAATTCATGTGCCGTTTTTTGGCGATTTCTATATTAATGGTTTTTACATTCCTCTTTTCATCATTTCCATGGTCGCGGTTTTTTCTTCCGGCGTGATTGACGGCATTGACGGGCTTTCGGGCGGAGTTTTCGCGGCGCTTTTCATGACTTTTGGCGTGATTGCTTTCATGCGCGGACAAGTTAATTTAGCTGCTTTTTGCGCCATGGTAGCCGGGACTTTGGCCGTGTTTCTGTGGTTCAACGCTCCGCCGGCCAGATTCTATGTCGGGGAAACAGGCATCATCGCTTTGACCACGACTTTGACCGTGATTGCTTTTTTAACCAACACCGTTTTGCTTTTGCCCTTGGCCGGAATTGTGCTCGTGGCCACGACTGGTTCGGATATTATTCAATTACTTTATCGCCAGCATGGAATTAAAAAGGGCTGGTCGCTTGAAAAAAGAAAATTTTTCAAAGCCGCACCCCTGCATCATCATTTTCAACTGAAAGGCATGAAAAGCGAAACGGTGGTGATGCGCTATTGGATTGTCACCGGCATTGCCTGCATCGCCTCGCTGATGATTTATTTGTTGGATAAAGGACTATAATTCACGAATGCCTCGCGAATGCTCTCACTAATTTTCACAAATAAACTAACCTGTCATCCCGGGCTTGACCCGGGATCCAGAAAACAACTCCTAGATTCCGGCTCACGGGCCGGAATGACACAAAATGAATATAATAAAAAAAATAAAATACTTCGGCGGGAGCATCTATCGCGGACTGATTGGCATCTGGCAAAATGCTTTTGACAAAGCGCCGGAAATTAAGACGACGGTGGAGTGGTTTGTTTTGGGCAACTCGCGCGAAGGACGAAACATCCGTTGTTACAAAATTGGCACTGGCCCGAAAAAAATTCTTTTTGTCGCCGGCATCCATGGCAATGAAGTGGGTACTATAAAATTAGCGCATAATCTAATAAATTGGTTATATAATCATCAAGAAAAATTTTTCAATCTTTCAATTTATATTATTTCTTGCTTAAATCCCGATGGCTTTGAAATTGCCAAGCAATTTCCCGACTATTTCAGGCGCGGACGCTTTGGCCGCTTTAATCTCAATAATGTGGATTTGGACCGCAATTTTCCTTCTAAAAATTGGCAGCCGCAATCAATTTGGCCGCGCGGCCGCGACTATGGCGACGAAGCCATCGAAGTTCTTTGCGGCGACTCGCCAGGTTCCGAGCCGGAAGTTCAAGGATTTGTTTCTTTTGCCGGCATTGAAAGAATTAAAAATATTATTTCTTTTCACAACATGGCGGGCGATGTGATCATTAATTTGGAAAATCCGATAGCGGTGAAATGGGCAAATATTTATAACAAAAAAGCAAAATTCCGCATCGTCAAGAGCCCGAGGCTGTCCGGCAACATGTCGGAGTGGTGTTTGGAAAATAATATCAATTACATGACCGTGGAAGGAACCACGCGGTGGGGAAGCGACTGGCGAAAGCAGAGGGTGGCGATTCAGGAAGTATTAAATAATTTACAAAATAGTTAAAATAACAAAAAGTGTCATTCTGAACGAAAGCCGATAGTAATCGGCTGAAGTGAAGAATCCCTTAAACAAACAATGACGAAGGGATCCTTCGCTAACGCTCAGGATGACAGTCACTCAAATATGCTACTCTCACTAAACTGGCTAAAAACCTACGTCGATTTACCAAAAAACCTGACTGCCAAAAAACTGGCGGCGGACTTGACCATGACCACTTGCGAAGTGGAACGGGTGGAAAATCTGGCGGAAAAGTTTGACAACATGGTTGTTGGTAAAATTATTTCTATAAAAAATCATCCTAATGCTGATAAACTTAAAATTGTCATGACGGATATAGGCAATCAGAAATTAGAAATCAGAAATCAGGGGCAAAAAAATATTGTTCAAATTGTCTGCGGGGGAACGAATCTACGCGAAAATATGCTCGTGGCGGTGGCCCTGCCCGGCGCCAAAGTGCGCTGGCATGGCGAGGGCGAGTCGGTGGTTATGGAAAAGGCAAAAATCCGGGGCGAAGAATCTTTTGGCATGATTTGCGCCAGTAGCGAAATCGGTCTTGCTGATGTGTTTCCGGCTGAAAGCGATCGAGAAATTATTGATTTAAGCGGAATTAAGAAAATAAAAGCCGGACAAAACCTGGCCGAGGCTTTGGGCATGGACGATATGATTATTGAAATTGAAAATAAGACAATTACTAACAGACCTGACTTATGGAATCATCTTGGAATAGCGAGGGAGTTATCAGTCATATATAATACAAGTTTGAAGGCTAAAAATTTCCAATTTCCAATTTCCAATTTCCAAAAAAATTTCAAATCTAAAATTTCAAATTCCAAACTTGACATTCAAATCGATGATAAACAAGCTTGTTCCAGATATATTGGTTGTTTAGTAAAAAATGTTAAAGTCGCGGCGTCGCCGGAATGGCTGCAAAAAAGTTTGGCGAGCGTGGGCATTCGGCCGATTAACAACATTGTGGACATCACTAATTATGTCATGCTGGACGTCGGACAGCCGATGCATGCTTTTGATAAAGCAAAGCTTTATCAAAAGCAATTTCCAATTTCCAAGATACAATTTCCAAACGATAAAAATATAAATATCATTGTAAGAAAAGCCAAAAATGGTGAAAAAATAAAATCACTGGACGGAATAGAAAGAAAACTTGATGATTCAATGTTGATTATTGCGGACGCTAAAAAACCAATCGCCATTGCCGGAATTATGGGCGGGGAGGAATCGGGCATTGATGAAAAAACAAATGAAATTATTTTTGAGGCGGCGAATTTCAACGCCATGTCAATTCGGAAAACTTCGCAAAAATTGGGTTTGCGTTCCGAATCTTCCAATCGGTTTGAAAAAAATCTGGATCCGAATTTTGCCGAGCTGGCCATGGCGCGCGCGCTAAAATTAGTCAAAGAACTTTGTCCCGAAGCGGAAATTGTTGCTTACCAAGATGAAAATTTGGTGAAGGAGAAAAAAATAGTGATAAAAGTAGATCATAGTTTCCTTGAGAAAAAGATCGGGCAGACGCTTGATATGAAGGATATAGTAAAAAAACTAGAGAGCCTTGGTTTTAAGGTTGATACTAAAAAAGATAAAAAAGAAATAACGAAATATCGCGCCTCGTCCCGCAATTCTGCGGGACTCGGCGCTGGAAATAACGATATAATTTATCAAATTGAAGTTCCGAGCTGGCGGGCGACTGGGGACATTTTCATTCCTGAGGATATAGTAGAAGAAGTAGCGCGGGTGATTGGTTATGACAATTTGGCAGAGCACAAAATTCTGGTGGAATTGGCAAAACCCAAAATTCAAATGGAGCAAATTTTGGAGAACAGAACCAAGAAATTTTTGGCTTTGGCCGGCGGTTTTAGCGAGGTTTTTAACTATCCTTGGGCCAAAGAAATTACCTTGAAAATACTTGGAAAAAATGATAAAATTATAAGTGTGGCAAACCCCCAAAGCGACGATAATTCGGCCCTGCAAAATAGCCTAATTCCAAACTTGCTTAAAAACACCGAAGACAATCTGCGCTATTTTGATGAGTTTAAAATTTTTGAATTGGCGCGGGTGTATCTGCCGGAATTTAATAAGATTGATAGTAAATTTCAAGACAAACTTCCCAATCAGCCAAAAATGTTGGCCGGTGTTGTGGTGACGCAAAAAGACAAAAACGCATTTTTGGAGCTAAAGGGAGTATTAGAAGGACTATTTAAGAAACTAGAAACTAGGAATTGGAAACTCGTCATCCCGAGCGAGCGGAGCGAAGCGATGGGATCTTTTTCATATTTAGATAAAGAAAAACTTTTGTCTATTGAAATCGACGGGAAAGAAATTGGTTTTATTGGTGAGTTGAAAGAAAATATTTATCGTCAGTTTGGTTTCAAAAACAGAAAAGTGGCGTTGTTTGAAATTAATTTTGATAAGTTGGTTTTGGCAGAGCAAAAAACGGAAGGTGTAAAATACGCGCCCTTGCCGCAGTTTCCATCAATAATTCGTGATTTGGCGTTTGAATTGGATTGGAAAGTCAGGTGGTCTGAGATAGTCGAAGGGATTCTTCGCTTCGCTCAGAATGACAAACTCATTAAAAATGTGGAATTTCTTTCTGAGTTTGGACTGGGCGACAGAAAATCAGTGGCTTTCAGAATTGTCTATCAAGCCGACCGGACGCTTAAAGAGGAAGAGGTGGAAGTGGTGGAAAAGAAAATTGTGGAAATAATAAGTAAAAAATTTAACGCGCGGCTTCGCGCGGCGCTGGGGAAATAAAAAAATCCCGCACGGGCGGGATTATGAGAAGTAAATAAGCATTTTAATATTGTTTGTTGTTGGCTTCAAATTCTTTTTTTGAGATTTTTTTATAAAATAATATCACGACCCTTGTCTCCCTTTTATACCTCTTTTTAGATGATTTTTCTATCTCTTTTTCTGATGAGTGTCTCAAAAAAATTCCACCTTTTTGAGAAAAATATCCATTACCGAAACCAATTGGTTGATTAAGAGCGTCTCTGTAAGCATGTGACACAAACCAGTAGGTTAACTTTTTTGGTTTTCTCATACTTTCCTCCCTATTTTGATTGTTTTAGCTCAATTGAGCTGGTTTTAGCAGAGACGTGGCTCTGCCGTGAATTACTAATTCAATTCTATCGTACCTAAAATTTTATGTCAAGCGACGGCTGGACGACCTCACCCCGACCCTCTCCTTGTAAAGGAGAGGGGGACGATCATTACTTTTATTACTATTAATACTCATAATACTTTTATTACTGAAAACTATGCCTAAAACAAAAGACAAAAAGAACGCGAGTCAAGCCTATAATGCCGATCAAATTACCGTGCTCGAAGGTTTGGAGCCGGTCAGAAAGCGCCCCGGCATGTACATTGGTTCCACCGGACCCAGTGGTCTCCACCACATGATTTGGGAAGTCGTGGATAACTCCATTGACGAAGCCATGGCTGGTTTTGCCAATGAAGTTTCCATCACGCTTTTGCCTGATAATAAAGTGGAAGTTGCTGACAACGGCCGCGGCATCCCGGTTGACATTCATAAACAATTCAAAGTTTCCGCACTGGAGTTGGCCCTGACCAAACTTCATGCCGGCGGAAAATTCGGCGGCAGCGGCTACAAAGTTTCCGGTGGTCTTCATGGCGTCGGCGTCTCGGTAGTGAATGCTCTTTCCACTTACATGAAAGCCGAAGTTCGGCGCGACGGCCAGCTGTGGATGCAGGAATACAAACGCGGCAAGCCCGAGAAAAAAGTCAGAGCCGTGGGCAAAGCAAAGGACACCGGTACCACCATCACTTTTCAACCTGACGCGGAAATTTTTGAAACCACGGAATTTGACTGGCAGACAATAATTGACCACTTGCGCCAGCAGGCATATTTGAACAAAGGCGTCAAAATTAAAATTTTTGACGAACGGACCAAAGGTAAATTTAATTCTTATGAATTCTTTTTTGAAGGCGGCATCAAATCCTATGTCAAACATTTGAATGCCAATAATGATCCCAAACACCCGACTGTTTTTTATGTGGAAAAAGAAGTGACGCCAGCCCGTGAAACAGGTAATGGTGAAAATCAGCCAGAAGATACCGAAGCGACGCCAAAAAAAGTAGAAAAAAAACCAAACCAGCCGGTAATTGTGGAGTTGGCGCTGCAATATGTTGATGATTACCGCGAATCAGTTTATGCTTTTGCCAACGGCATTTGGAATCCGGAAGGCGGCATGCACGCGGTTGGTTTTCGCACGGCCCTCACCAGAACTTTGAATAATTACGCGCGCCAAGCCGGATTTCTAAAAGAAAAAGATGACAACATCACGGGCGAGGATTCGCGCGAAGGACTGACCGCGGTAATTTCCGTCAAAGTCACTGACCCGCAATTTGAAGGCCAGACCAAAGGCAAACTGGGTAATCCCGAAGTGAGGACCGCGGTGGATTCTGTTTTTGGCGAATATTTTTACGCTTTTTTGGAAGAGCATCCGCGCGAAGCCGAAGCCATCATTGGCAAATGTTTGCTCGCGGCGCAGGCGCGCTTGGCTGCCAAACAGGCCCGCGAAACCGTGCTGCGCAAAGGCGTTTTGGACGGTTTTGCTTTGCCTGGCAAACTGGCTGATTGTTCCAGTAAAGACCCGGCCACCTCCGAACTCTACATTGTGGAGGGCGACTCGGCTGGCGGCTCGGCCAAACAAGGCCGCGATCGCGAAACGCAGGCGATTCTGCCTCTGCGCGGTAAAATTTTGAATGTGGAACGCGCGCGGCTGGATAAAATGCTCGCCAACAATGAAGTCAAATCTTTAATCATCGCCATGGGTACGAACATCGGCGAACAGTTTGATATTAATGAATTGCGTTACGATCGGATTATAATTATGACCGATGCCGATGTGGACGGCGCACACATTCGCACCTTGCTTTTAACATTATTCTATAGATATTTTCCAGATATTATCAAGCAAGGACATTTGTATATTGCCCAGCCGCCGCTGTATTCTTTGAAAAAAAGCGGGGTAATGCGCTATGTTTATTCCGATGAAGAAAAGGATAAAGTTTTTGGTGAAATGATGAAAGATATCAGTGACAAGAGACAAGAGACAAGAGACAAGAAACTAGAAAATAATAAACGTCATTCCGAGCGACCCGCCGAGGAGGCGGGGAGCGATGGAATCTCGGCTGATGAAAATACAGAAACCGCGGAAGGCGAGGAGGTGCAAAAAATCGGCGGAATTAATATTCAGCGCTACAAGGGTTTGGGTGAAATGAATCCGGACCAGCTTTGGGAAACCACCATGAATCCGGCTAATAGGATTTTATTAAAAGTCACGGTGGACGACGCGGAAAAAGCCGATGAAACTTTTGACATCCTCATGGGCGCTGAAGTCGCGCCGAGAAAAAAGTTTATCCAAACCCACGCGAAGTCGGTGAAAAATCTTGATATTTAATTTTACCTCCCCCAACCCCCTCCTTATAAAGGAGGGGAGCTCCTGGCATCTCCCCCTTGATAAGGGGGAGCGCGAGGGAGTCAGTTAGCTGATATATTAATTTGTCATTCCCGCGATCCGCCAGCTGGCGGAGGGAATTCAGAAAATATGGTAAAATCCAAGGAAACAATTAATTGTCAAGAAAATAGATTATCAGAAGCAGAGTGGAAGCTTATTACAAAAACAGCAGCGGAATTTTTGCAGGCCGATATGAAAGGATTGGTCGACTGGTATACTAGTCTATTAACAGAAGATGGTAAAAAATTTGTTGCCGAAGAATTAAAATTAGAAGACGGAGAAATAATGGTTCCTTTTGTTGTTTATCTTTACCAGAAACCCAAAGAAGAGAGAAAAAAAATAATTACCGCAATAAATCATCTGCCAGAATTTTTTGGTCTGCCAGGAATCGGCGGTCACCATAAAGTAGGAACCTTTATTGATCATCTTGATAAAAAAATAATAGTAAAAAGAATTAACAAGAGGAATGACTATTTTATAGGGAAACCACTTGAGCCTTTAATAGAAGAATGACGAAGAAATAGTTAAACCTGTTTTATCCCTATTTGACAACCCAAACATGCCTGTGCTATCATTACAGCATAAGGCCTCCAGGGCCTTTTAAAATCGATAAAAAATAGCTTTAAAAGCGGAATTTATCCCCTCCTTTCGAAGGAGGGGTGCCGAGTGAAACGAGGCGGGGTGGTTGTAACTTCAACCACAACCCCTCTGGGTTTCGCTTCGCTCAACCCACCTCCCCTTCGAAAGGGGAGGATAACAAAACATATGCCCAACAAATTAATAACTTACATCAAAGATTCCAAAACCGAACTTAAGAAAGTTGTTTGGCCGACCAAAAAAATGGTCACCAACCACACGCTTTTGGTCATTGGTTTTGTGCTGGCCATGGCCGTCTTTTTAGGCGCGGTGGATTTTGGATTGAATAAATTGATTTCAAGTATCATTTAAACAAATAGACACAGATATTAGACAGATAGATACAAATACACAGATTCCTGTATTCCAGGTCAAGCCCGGAAAGACAAGGAGAATAAACCCGTGTATCTGTGAAAATCTGTAGTCAAACTGTGAAAATCTGTTTTTAATATAACTATGCCACGACAAACCCTAAATCAAGGCAAACGCTGGTACGCCATTCACACCTATTCCGGCTACGAAGACAGCGTGGTCCACAACCTCAAACAAAGAATCGAGTCCTTGGACATGCAGGACAGAATTTTTAATGTCTTGGCGCCCAAAGAAAAAAAGATTAAAATTAAAAACGGCAAGCGCTCGGTCGTGGAAGAAAAAATTTATCCCGGTTATGTTTTGGTGGAAATGGAAGTGACCGACGCCTCTTGGTATGTCGTGCGCAATACGCCGAATGTCACCGGTTTCATCGGCGCCGGCACCACGCCCTCGCCTTTAAGTGAAAAAGAAATTGAAGAAATGCAGAAACGCATGGGCATTGAAGAGCCGAAATATAAAATTGATATTTCCATCAATATGCCGGTCAGAGTGGTGGACGGGCCCTTCAAAGAAATGGAAGGCAAAGTGGCGGAAATTGATGAAGCGCGCGGCCGCGTCAAAGTTCTTGTTTCCATGTTCGGCCGCGAAACTCCGGTGGATTTGGACTTTTTGCAAATTAAGAAAATATAACAGTAATAATTTCCAATAACCAAGAAACAATTTCCAAATAAGTTCCAAATACCAAATTCCAAATAATCATATTTTGAATTTTGGTTATTGAAATTTGTGGTTGTCCTTAGGACAACCATCCCGCAATTCTGCGGGATGCCAGCGAAGCTGGCATTTATTTGGAAATTGGAACTTGTATCTTGGAACTTAAAAGATAAAGAATAAGAAATAAACGCGATTAACTTTGTCTTGCTTCTGGATAAAATTAATCTCCAATAAAGATGATTATATGGCTAAAGAAATTAAAACAATATTAAAATTACAAATTAAAGGCGGAGCCGCCAATCCGGCGCCGCCGGTTGGTCCGGCTTTGGGCCAGCATGGCTTGAACATCCAGGATTTTTGCAGTAAGTTTAATGCCGCCACTAAAGACAAAGCTGGCCAGGTCATTCCGGCCGAAATCACGGTTTTTACCGACCGCACTTTTACTTTTAAACTGAAAACTCCGCCCGCGGCCGAACTTTTGAAAAAAGCCGCCAAAATTGAAAAAGGTTCAGGCAAGCCGAATTCGGAAAAAGTCGGCACGGTAACCAAAGCCCAAATTAAAGAAATCGCCGAAATTAAAATGCCGGATTTGAATGCTCACGATGTAGCGGCGGCGATGAAAATTATTGAGGGAACAGCCAGACAGATGGGAATAACTGTAGAGTAATTTTCAATTTTATAATTTTTAATTTTTAATAAGTTGGCGCTTCGCGCCAATTATGTGGGAGATTTACTAGTCCTAAATCGTTTGCACCACTAAATCTGCGATTATTAGCATTATTCGCCAACATTCGCACGATTAGCATCGTATGAAAAAACCAATCAAGAAAAAGAAAAAAGTTTATCCTCAAATCGAAAAGGGTAAAACCTATTCAATTGAAGAAGCAATTAAGTTAGTCAAAGAAACTACCAAGGCCAAGTTTGACGAATCTTTGGAAATTCATGTGCATCTCGGAGTTGATACTTCCAAAGGCGAACAGCAAGTGCGCTCCACTGTGGTTCTGCCAGCTGGTTCCGGTAAGACCAAAAAAATCGTGGTCTTTACGGAAAATGAAAAAGAAGCCTTGGAAGCCGGCGCGGACATTGCCGGCGGCAAAGAATTAATCAATAAAATTAAAACTTCTGGCGTGATTGATTTTGAAGTGGCGGTGGCCACTCCTTCCATGATGAAAGAATTGGCCGGCGTGGCGAAAATTTTAGGTCCCAAAGGCCTCATGCCCAGCCCCAAAAACGAGACCGTGACCACTAACATCAAAAAGGCCGTGAGCGAGCTCAAAGGCGGCAAAGTGGCCTTTAAAAGCGATGATACGGGCAACATTCACCAGCTCATTGGCAAGGTCTCCTGGGACGCCTCTAAACTGAAATCCAACGTGGAAGCGTTTATGGAAGCCGTGCGTAAAGCCAAACCAGCGAGCGCCAAAGGCGACTATATTAAAAAAGTGGTGATTTGTTCCACGATGGGACCGGGAGTGAGAATCGCAATATAAAAAATTAAAAATAAAATATAAAAAACAGATTCGACACTATGTCGGACCTGTTTTTGTTTTGACAAATAAAAAAGCCCTAATATATAGGGCTGGGTAGAAGCGTTTAGTTGGCGACTTCTTTTATTGAAAGATGGTGGTAAATCGGTTCAGCAAAATGCGTAAAAAAGAAAATCGCGATCAATATCCACCTAATGAAGTATGGAACAATGTGATTATTAAGTCCAAAGATGTGAAAGGCATAACCGATCAATAAAAATATGATTCCATTTCCAAGATGTAACCAATAAAAAAGTTTTCTGTTTTTCATATGAGCGGGAATGGACCAATCTTCAAAATAAGTTTTCAAGCCAGTCAGTCTGCAGAGAGAACCAATAAAAGTTATCAAACTTACTAATACTGCGATCGCACAAAGCCAATCAAGAAACATAAACCCTCCTTTTTTGTTAAATTTTCCAAAGAGATTTTGTTTGAAATAAGCCCAAATGGCCTATCCCAGTTTTCAAGAGGTATTATAGCAAATCCAAAAATTTTTGTCAAACCTAAATTGGTAAATGCTGTTTTGTGGTATAATTACTTTATGAAATGTATAATTATTCCCCTTTTCTTGCTTTCCTTGTTTTTTCCTTTTTCCCCCGTCTCCGCGGCGGAGAATTTTAATGTCTTGAAATTATATAATGCCGAGACGCTGGAATTTAAAAAAGAAATTCCATTAATGGAAAATATAGTTGGCTGGAATTTGAGCGCGGTGGATTTGGGTGGCGATGGCACCAGTGAAATTGTTTTTGGCGCGCCAGCTGGCGGGGAACCGAAGGTAAAAATTTTGCGCGCTGACGGCTCCAAAGTAAATGAGTTTTTGGCGTATGATAAAAATTTTAAAGGCGGTGTTTCCGTGGCTGGTTGTGATTTGGACGGCGATAAAAAAGGCGAGATTGTCACTGGCGCGGAATCCCTCGGCGGGCCACATATTAGAATTTTTGATGGTTTTGGAAAAGTAAAAATGATTGGAGGTTTTTTTGCGGCGGATAAGAAAGTCGTAGCTGGTGTGACAGTTGGTTGCGCGGATACTAATGGCGATGCAAAGGATGAAATAGTAGCACTGATTGGCGCGGTTTATCAGAAAAAAGTTTTAAAGATTTTTGATAGAGAAGGGAAGACGCTTGCGGAAACAAAAACAGATTTGGTCGGCCGTGGCGTGAAAATTTCCCGTGTGGACTTGGGCAATGACAAAGTGGAAGAAATTTTAATTTCCGGCGGATATTTGGACGGGCCGAAAATTAAAATTTATCGCGGTGATTTAAGTTTGGTGAATGAATTTTGGTCATTTGATAAAAATCTTAAAGATGGAGTGGCGGCAGTCGGCGCGGATCTTAATAACGACGGCAAAGGAGAAATTGTAGCTTTGGCCGGGGTCTTGATGAATCCGCGCGTGAAGATTTTGGACGGTTTTGGCAACGAGAAAAATTCTTTCTTGCCCTGGGGTGAAATTTTTTTGGGCGGTTTAAACGGCTTAGTCGCTGATTTTGACGGCGACACCAAAAAAGAAATTATGGTAATGGCCAGGCGAGTTCCAACCGGCCGGACTGATTGGGAAAAATATATTGAAATTAATGTCACCACGCAAAGATTCAAATATTTTGAAAAAGGGATAATGCTTGGCGATTTTCTGACTTCCACTGGCAAACCCTCCACGCCCACGCGCCTCGGCGAATTTACTGCTTTTTCCAAATATATTATCGCTTATGGTGGTGCTGATGGACAAAAATGGGGCATGCCATATTTTATTGGCTTTTATACTTCCGGTGGCTTGGTTAATGGCATCCACGAATTGCCGTTTTTGGACGGAGTGCGTGAAGGCATTTGGGATTTGGGCCACGCTGTTTCGCATGGTTGCGTCCGCTTGGCCATGGACGGTACAGCCAAAGAGGTTTATGATTGGGTGGAGATTAATAAGACGAAGGTGTGGGTGCATAAATAAAATATCAAAAATCAAATATCAAAAATGCCAGCTCCGCTGGCATCCCGCAATTCTGCGGGATGGTTGCCCCAGGGCAATCAAAATTTTGGTGTGCCGCTGTTGCGGCACGTAATGATAATAAACCCCTCCCAAACCCTCCCCTTAGTAAGGGGAGGAGCTTATGACGAGCTCCCCTCCTTTATAAGGAGGGGGTTGGGGGAGGTAATTAATTTGCGTAAGTTTATATTTCGGGAGTATAATTGTTTTAAGAAAACTAATCCAAAAACATATGGAAAACCAAACTTCCTATGTACGTCCCAGTTGGGATGAATATTTTCTGCAGATGCTGCCGGTGGTGGCCAGCCGGGCTACCTGCGACCGTGGCCGCAGTGGTTGTGTGATTGTGCGTGAAAAACGCATCATTTGCACCGGCTATGTGGGCGCGCCGCCGGGCCAGGCGCATTGTGATGAAGCCGGGCATTTAATATGGAAAACCATTGATGAGAATGGCGTGGAAACGGAACATTGCGTGCGTACAATTCACGCCGAGGCCAACGCCATCTATCAGGCGGCGCGTTTTGGACTGCCTCTTAAAGACGCCACACTTTATTGCCACATGGAACCCTGCTATAACTGCGCCATGGCTATTATTTCAGCCGGCATCAAACGTGTGGTTTGCGATAAACGTTATCATAAAGCCGAACGCACCAGAAAATATTTCAACGATGCGGGGATTGAATTAGTTGTTTTACACAATGAAATAGAGGATTATGGTCAGAAGCCATCCAATAATTCCCAATTAAAGACGGTTTTTTTAGTTGGAATGTGTGGCGCTGGCAAAAGCGAAATAGCCGATTTTTTTATCAAGCATGGTTATGGTTATTTTCGTTTTGGTCAGATTACTTTAGACGAAGTAAAAAGGCGTGGTTTGGAGCCGAACGAAGCAAATGAAAAACCAATTAGAGAGGGTTTTAGAAAAAAGTATGGCATGGCCGCTTTTGCTATTTTGAATATGCCCAGAATTGATCAATTTTTAAATGAAGGAAAAAATGTCTTGGGTGATGGACTTTACAGCTGGTCAGAATATAAAGTTTTAAAAGAAAAATATGGCGACCAAATGATTGTCATCGCGGTTTACGCGGCGCCGAAAACTCGCTATGAACGCTTGGTTAATCGAGCGGAAAAATATAAAGACGATCCGAATTTGAAATACCGTTCCTTTTCTTCCGCCGAAGCCAAAGCGCGCGATTACGCCGAACTGGAAAACATCGAAAAAGGCGGTCCGATTGCCATGGCGGATTATACCATTGTTAATGATGGGGACATGGAAAATTTGAAAAAGCAGATTGAGGAAGTTTGGGAGAAAATAAACCAGTAAAATAATATGTCATTCCCGCGCAGGCCTGCCCGACTGAATGACTTCAGTCGTTCGGGCGGGCGGGAATCTTGAAAATAAAAAAGACACGCATCGCATTCGTTATTGTGAACGGGCCAATAAAGTGAATGTAACGCGCGTCCGACCGCTTATTTATTAGTCGCAGCGGGTTTGATGTTGATTGGCGACAGCATTTTTTTACGAGCGCTATCCTCGAAGGGTTGTTTTCTTTGACTTTCCCTCAAAGTCGCGTGGCGCAGAAACCGGATTATGCCCGTCCATAACTTATCCAGTGTTATCAGTTTATATTGTTTCCAAAAAATATGCAAATTAAAATCAAAAAACTAATAAATAAAAAATAAACAATCAGGAGGAATTATGAAAAATCAAGGCAAATTAATTGCCATTGCCGGGTGCATGTTTTCGGGTAAAAATCGGTTGGCTCACAACCTAGTTCAAAATTTTAAAGAACAAGGCTTAACCAGTTGTTTTTTTAAAGCTTCTTGTGATCAGCGCGGCGGCAAAAATATTATCATTCGTGGCTTAGGTCAGGTTTCCGCCACCATCATTGATGATCGTAACCCCGAGCAGATTTTGTCTCATGCCCAAAATGAAGTAATAGTGATTGATGAGGGCCAGTTTTTTAATCAGAAAATTATCGGGGTTTTGGAAGAATTAAGAAAAAGAGGGAAAATTGTCGTTGTGATTGGCTTGGATACGAATTTTAAGGGCGAGCCCTTTCATCCGATGCCGGAAATCATCGCCATTGCCGACGAAAGATTTTTTCCTCAAATGGCTCGGTGCGCGGTCTGTGGCCAGGTCGCCTCGCGCACCCAAAAACTTAATCTCGACGGCACGCCCGCCGGCCACAATTCCCCCCTGATTGATTCTGGCGGCGAACACTCTGGCGACCGTTATGAACCGCGCTGCCGCAGCTGTTATCAACCACCCCAATGAGCAAAATAAAGGATGGATCACATTCCATCCTTTTTAATTTGACCGCCATTTTTTATTTTGTTAAGATATGGTGGACAACTGAACGTTTACAACTAAAACCAAACAGGAGGAAGGCATGGAAAGAGGTATTTTTGTCGCGTTTGAGGGCATTGATTTGTGTGGCAAAAGCACGCAAAAAAAAATGTTGGCCGAGAGATTAAGAAAGACCGATTGTTTCGTCCATGAAACTCGAGAACCAGGTAGTCCCCTGATCGAATTAACTATAAAAATAAGGCAGCTGATTAAAGAATATAACATGGATTCCCGATGTGAACTGGCGCTTTTTTTTGCCGATCGCGCGCAACACACCCAGTTGGTTATGGAATTATTGCGACGAACGGGAACCATCACTTTAACTGACCGGCAATGGGCTTCATCAGTGGCGTATCAAATTTTTGGTCGCGGGCTTTTTGGGGAAGAAAGGACGTTGGAAGAAAGGCTTGCTGACTTTTTTGTCTTTAATGATTTCTTTTCTCATGGGATTTATCCCCACCTCAATATTTTAATTGACGTGCCGGTGGAAGTGGCTCAGGCGCGTGTCCGTGACCCCAAAGCTAGAACTCGATTTGATAATGAACAGATCAATTTTCATCAGCGAGTTAGAAATGGTTATTTACAACTCGCTCAAAAAAGCACGAAGGGCGAT
The DNA here is from genome assembly GCA_028748975.1 of Patescibacteria group bacterium. Classification (GTDB taxonomy): domain Bacteria; phylum Patescibacteriota; class Patescibacteriia; order UBA2196; family UBA2196; genus JAQTPI01. The sequence continues at coordinate 60,268 of JAQTPI010000001.1, forward strand.
TGGCTGGTTTTTGACGGCACCAAAAAAGCGGAAAAATTACACGAAGACGTTTATCAAAAATTCGTGGAATGGTTGAAAAACAAAAAAGAAGAAAAGGAGTAGATAATGAAACAAGAATTACTTGCTTGTGGGCGGAGTTTTGTCCAAACGCCGCTGGAAATGGATTGGACCAGAAATGAAAAACTAGTTCTGGAGAGATTTTTTACCAATCTGACGGGAAGAATTTTTTGCATCTACAACGTTCTGCCGGCCAACATGATTGGCGTCCTTTTTGCCATGTATTCTCGCATGAAAAATTCACGCGGACTCCGCGGCACTTTTGTTGACAGTTTCCTACCGCAAGTTCTGGCGGCTTTTGTCCCTGAGTGTCAGGAAAGATTTGGCGGCAACGCAGTTATTTTTTTGAAGGAAAACAAGATAAAATCTCTGGATGACTTTATTGACTGTTCGAAAGAAACCAGGCAAGCCCTCGGAATTTTTCTATTAGGTATGAACACCAATCCGGATTATCTGGAAAAACTGTGCAACGCCGAAAAAATGAGGAAATTTTTATCAGACTGGCTGGACAAATGGGGTCACAACTCCATTGGCCGTCCGGTCATGTTTTATATTTGCTGTGAGGAGATCTCCATCCGCGCGGCCAAATCACTTGAATGGTCGCGGCCCGGCTCCGGTTACATTGAATTGAGCACCAGATATGTCCGCATGTCAGATAAAGGCGTTTATCCCATTTGGAACGAACTCGGTCTTTTTGGCATCTCACCAAGCGATGTGCAAGCGGTAATTAATGAAAGTTTTCAAAAATATCAAGAATTGCAAGGAGAAAATTTTGATGGTCCGTTTCCAAATTTTTTAAGGGAGAAATACGCGGCATTAATGAATGAAGAGCAATTGAAGCAGGGAGTTATTGGCGAGTCGTGTGATGTTTTGGGAAACTTGCTTCCTACCGCCACTTTAACTTCAGTTGGCATTGGTGTTTCCGGCGAAGGCATACCGGACATGCTCCGGCATTTGCTTTTGGATAATTCGCCTGAAAATGAAGCCATTTCCGAATCAATCATTCAAGAATTGGGGAAAGTTGGTGGCGGGCAGTTTGTGCGCCATTTGGAAATTTCTGAATGGCAAAAAGCTGATTGGGGATATCTTGATAATGAACCAGTCACGCCAGTCATGTTTGCGCCAGATGAAGATTATGTAGAAAACTTGCTGTGGTATATTATGGGAAAGAAGATTTGTTTTTCTGACATTATTGTATGGCCGGAACGTATTTGGCACATGGAAAGTTTACAACGAGGCTCACACGATAAGTTATTCGCCGATTTTGAAGCCGTGGCCGTGCACTTTGTGAACCAGATGACTTTCCGTGGTTGGCGCGATTTGCATCGCATGAGTTTTTGCACGCATCACCGCGGATATTTAACGCCTGAAATCGGTTTTTACCGCTATGACAAACCACATCCGCAATTATTGTGTGACACTTTTAATAACATTCATATCAAAAACAAATCAATTTATAAATTGATGAAATCAAAAGCCGTCCCCGACGAATTGATTGAATATCCGTTGGCATTGGGAAATTTGATTCAGTTCACGCTTTCGGCCAATCTTCGCGAGTGTGAGTTCATGAATTGGCAAAGAACCAAGCCCGACGTTAATCACGAGGTCAGGCGCGTATTTCTTTCTTTTGAACAGAGGTTGAGAGAAAAATATTGGTGGTGGAAAAAAATCTCGCGTGCCGACATGACACCCGGTTATGTCTTTGCTCGAGGAGGTAGTAACATTCCTTTGGGCAAAATATGACAAGTTCAATCCCCGCGAACATTCAGTTCGCGGGCTTTTTTTTATTTTTTAGGCGTGATAAAATTAAAGTATAAATAATTGTCATTCCGACTGAAGCGAAGGGATCCTTCGACTTCGTCCTCGCTTCGCTCGGACTTCGCTCAGGATGACACAAACCAAATACAAACCAACAATCGGTCTGGAAATTCACGTGGAATTGAAGACCAAGACCAAAATGTTTTGCTCCTGCCTAAACGAAACCTGGAAAATCGGGCAGGAAGAATTACCACCCAACATTAATGTTTGTCCGGTGTGTTTGGCGCACCCGGGAACCTTGCCTGTGCCAAACATAGAAGCAATTAAAGCCGTAATCAAAGCCGGCCTGGCCCTGAATTGCCAAATCGCGGAAAAATCAAAATTTGACCGCAAACAATATTTTTACCCTGACTTGCCCAAAGGTTATCAAATTTCCCAATATGACCAGCCGCTTTGCGAGCATGGGTCAATTGAAATTAATGGCAAAAAAATTGGCATCACTAGAATTCATTTGGAAGAAGACACTGGCAAGCTTTCACACGTGAGTGACGGCACCTTGGTTGATTTTAATCGCGCCGGCGTGCCGCTCATGGAACTCGTAACTGAACCGGATATTGAAAGCGGGGCGGAAGCCAAAGAATTTTGTCAGGAAATTCAGGCAATTTTCAGAGAGTTAAAAATTTCCGACGCGGATATGGAAAAAGGGCAGATGCGTTGTGAAGTTAATATCTCAATAAGCGACAAGGGACAAGAGACAAGAGACAAGAAAAAATTGGGGACAAAGGTAGAAATAAAGAATCTCAATTCGTTTAGAACAGTGGAAAGAGCAATTGATTACGAAATTAAGCGTCAGACGGAAATTTTGGAAGCTGGTGAAAAAGTAGTTCAGGAAACGCGCGGTTTTGATGATGTCAAACAAAATACTTTTTCCCAGCGAATTAAAGAAGGTGCGGCTGATTATCGTTATTTTCCAGAGCCGGACATTCCGCCGATGGTCTTCCAACCCCCTTTAGGGGAGGTCGCGGAAACCTTGCCTAAAGGCAGTAAGAATTTTTTTATTGACATCGAAAAAATCAAGCAGGAATTGCCCGAAATGCCGCAGGCCAAAAGAAAAAGATTTGCGGATGAATATGGTTTTGCTTTGGCTGATGCCAAAATTATCACCGCCACGCCGAAGCTGGCGGACTACGCGGAACAAGTGATTTCCGAATTGCGCCAGTGGCTTTTGGATTCCGGCCAGTTTGAAGGTACCGAGGAAGAAATTTGGGCCGCCAATCGCGACAGAGCGGTAAAATTAGTAGCGGGCTGGCTCATTAATAAACTCGGCGGACTTTTAAACGCGCGCAAATTAACTTTAGCCGATAACACGATTACGGCGGAAAATTTTGCCGAATTTATTACCATGATTTTCACGCGCAAAGTTTCTTCCACCAATGCCAATAAACTTTTGGAAAGAATGTTGGAAACCGGTGGTGATCCAAGTAATATCTTGGAAGATGAAGATTTGGGTGGGGGAGAGGATTTGGATTTGAATAAATTGATTGAAGAAATTATCAACAAAAACCCCGAGACCGTGGCCCAGTTTAAAGCCGGCAAAACCGCGCTCTTAAAATTTTTCCTCGGTCAAGCGATGAAAGAATCCAAGGGCAAAGCCGATCCCGTGGAAGCAGAAAACTTACTACTTCAAAAATTAAGTTAAATTTATTAAAATTAAATTATTATGTTTTTTGTTCAACAAATACGTCGATCGACGTATTTGTTGAACAAATTATTTTATGAAAAAAATAAAAGAAAAGATAACGGATTTACTTTTAGAAATCATGTATGAATCAAGAAGGGCGCTTACCACCCATTCTTTAGTGGAGCAGGCATATTTTGATTTGATTCAAGAAAATAAAATAAAAAATAAAGAATGGAAAGAAAAAGCAAAACAGAAAAGGGAAATTCAAAAAATGATTTATTATTTAAGAAAAGCAAGTTATATAAAATTTGAGAAAGATAATAAAATCAAACTTTCATCTAAAGGCACAATCAAAAATATTATTTTTAGATCAAGAAGAATAAAGGCCAGAAAACGAGCCAAACATTACTACGTGGTAATTTTTGACATACCCGAAAGTATGAGAAGAATCAGGGATCTCTTTAGAAAGGTTTTGTATAATTTTGGTTCCGATAAATTACAAAAGAGCGTCTTTATGGTGGAAAGCGAAGAAGGGCACCAAATGATAAAAGAGTTGATAAAAGAAAGTAAAATGTTTAAATATGTTAGAATTTTAAAATGTATAAAAAATTAAAATTTATCAAATTGTTTGTTCAATAAATACTACGATCGTAATATACGTTGAACAAAATTTAAACAATTTAATTTTTAAAATAATGAATAAATTGAACCCCCCCAATAATTATTCATCAAATAGTAAAAAAAGAACCAAGGCATTATGTTTATAGATTTTCTAAAAACCTTCTGGGATATTAGGACCGCTATGTGTCAACGAGGCGTTCAAGAATGTTTCGTTTCGGGCTTTTCAGCTAATTTCACTTAAAATAAAGACGACCAACACATCGGTCGTCTTTATTTAAATCCCATACTCGTCTGCCAGTGAGGCAGGAATCTTAAATTATAAATCGTTTGATTAGTATTGTTGCTTCTTTTTTATTTTTAATCCACTTTATTTTTTTGTTGCGCTTGAACCATGTCATCTGCCGTTTGGCAAATTGGTGAGTGTGAATTTTGATTAAATTTATTGTCTCTAGGTCAATCTTTTGGCCCGGTTTGTTTTTTAAAAAATCAATAATTTCTTTATAGCCAATGGTTTGCAGTGGCGCGGTATTTTTTCCGTACGTTCGCATTATTTTTTTTGTCTCTTCCGCCAAACCGTTTTTTATCATTTTTTCCACTCGCGCGTCAATGCGTTTATCTAAAATATTTTTTTGGAAAGTAACACCCAATTGCAAGTAATCAAAAAGCGGCTTGTTTTTCTTTCTCAATTCAGAAAATTTATAACCAGCCAAACAAACTTCCAAAACGCGGTCCAAGCGCCGTGGATTTCTGACATCAACAAATTTCAGCGCCGCTGGATCCAGTTTTTTTAATAATTTTATTTTTTCTGATGTACTTAACTTTTCTAATTTTTTTCTTGTTTTTTTATCAGGCCCAACCGCCGGAAAATCCAAATTATCGGTAATAGCGGAAATATAAAGTCCGGTGCCGCCAACAAGAATCGGCAATTTTCCGCGTCTAATAATATCATTAATTTCTTTCAGTGCCAGTTTTTTATGTTTAGCCACATTAAATTCGGTATTAGGATTAATGATATTTATGAGGTGATAGGGAACGAAAAAGTTGTCATCCCGGGCCGTGACCCGGGATCTAGGAATCGTTTTTCTGGATCCCCGCTGGAGTTTACCCCGCACCACGATGCGGAGCGGGAATGACATCACAGATAAACCATATTCTGATAAATCTTTACCAGTCCCAATATCCATCCCTTTATATACTTGTCGTGAGTCCGCTGAAACGATTTCCCCATTAAATTTTCGCGCCAAAGCTACCGCCAATTTGGTTTTACCGGTGGCGGTGGGGCCGAGAATGACAATTAATTTTGGCAGTTTTTTCTTTGACATAAAAGCGTTATTTTGCTAAGATATTACCAGGAGAATTATAGCAAATTACCTTAAAAATTCAAGAATTGGAGGGAGAAATGGATTTAGCCCATCTTTGGCAAGAAATTGTAAATTGGTTAAGTTTGGGTGCCAAATGGGAGGTTGGTGTTTATAGATTATTTCACCAAGGCCAACCCTTTTTACCGGTCCTGTGGAAAACTTTGGCCGTTGTCAATTTACCAATTTTGATTATTTTTGGTTTTTTGGATTTATTTTTTGTGTTTTTTAAGTGGCTAAGCCGGCCACTTGTGCCTTTAATAAAAAAATATCGCAAGGAGTCGTCTGACTTAGATATAAATAACAATAATGTGAATGATGTGATAGAAGATATTAATCGAACAAAAAATAAAATTATTAATAAGATGCGTCAAAAAGTGAAAGAATTGGTTCGGCGCTACGGTTATTGGGCCTTTTTTTTCATCGCTATTTTGCCATTTGTCCCTTGGTTGACAGAAATTGCAGCGGCATTTTGCGTTTCCATCTATGGCCGCAAAGCTATTTCCTGGTCAAACTTAAAGGGTTTTTTGGCGATAGTGATAGGAAACAGCATCAAGGTCGCCTATACCTTAGGTGGTATTTACGGATATTTCCATTTTTAAGACCTCTTCATTTTTTTAGCCGTGCCTGCCAGATTTTTCTGCGTTTTCAATCGCAAAAGCTGGCCGGAGAGGGTGCCGCCTTTTTTCTTTTTGAGTTTTAATTTGCGAGCCAGTTGCTCGCGCCGTTCGGCTTTGGTAGATTTAGTCATATATTAAAAATATAAAAAACAAGGAAAAGGAGGGAACATGATAGTGAAAGAGATTATCAAAAAGGCCAAAGAGTTGGGACTTACGCGTCAATCAGCCGCTGATTTCTTAGCGGAAAACATGCCACGGGACTTAGAGGAGAGAAAAAAATTGTTGCATTCTGTTTTAAATGAAGCTGATTTGGCAGCGAGAGCTCAAGATCTGAAAATTGTCGGACTTATAGTTGAAGCAGGTAAGGCCTCATAGTATCTTTCATGCAGCTCGAATCATATTCGGGCTGTTTTTATTTTTCTAATTTTCCTTCCAAACTCCACGGCCCGGCCTTGATAATTTTAGTTTTAACAATTTTTCCTATCAAATTGTTGATTGTTGACTGCTTACTGTTGGCTGAAATTTTTATATCCTTAAAATTTCTCGTCTTACCAAAATATATAATATCATTGTTACTTTTATTGCTTTTATTACTATTAATACTTTTATTCCTTTCAATTAATACTTCTATATTCTTACCAACCATCTTTTTATTATTTTCCAAAGCTGTCTTTTTCAAAATTTCATTTAAGGCCACGCGGCGCTGGGTTTTTTCTTCAGCCGAAATACTATCTTTCAGTTTGGCGGAAGCGGTGCCAGCGCGTGGAGAATATTCCGCCAAATAGGCCAGATCAAATTTTATTGATTTCATGAGATTGGCGGTTTTTTGAAAGTCTTGCTTTGTTTCATTGGGAAAGCCCACAATAATGTCGGTACTAATGCTAATATTGCGAATAGAACGACGAATCTTGCGAATAAGATTCAAATATTTTTTGGAATCATACTTTCTATTCATCGCTTTCAAAATTTTATCCGAACCGGCCTGGAGCGGCAGGTGCAAGTAGGGGATGAGGTGCTGGCAATTTTTAAAACATTTTATCAAATCTCCCGACATATCTTTTGGGTGGGAGGTAATAAAACTTAACCAATAATCTCCTGGAATAGAATTAACTAATTTTAATAATTGTGGAAAGTTCACTTTACTTTTTTGAAATTTGAACTTTGAAATTTTATTGGAAATTGGAAATTGGAAATTGGAAATTTGTGAAACATAACTATTCACATTCTGGCCCAATAATATAATTAACTTATATCCTTGAACAACTAATTTGTTCACCTCCGAAATTATTTCTTCGGCTGGTCGGGAAACTTCACGCCCACGCGTGAAAGGCACGACGCAGTAAGAACAGAAATTATTACAGCCAGTCATAATTGGAACATAGGCGATAAATTTTGAATTATAGTTTGGTAAAATTGAGAAATAATTTATGTCTTTATTGTTAGTTGTTAATTGTTGGTTGTTAATTTTATTTAACCAATTATCTAAATTTTTAATATCTAAAATATAATCAGCGTGTTTTTCAAACTTATTTTTATCCGCTACCAAAACGCAGCCTGTTAAAATGATTTTAGCTTTTGGATTTTTTTTTCTGATGTCATCCAGTTTGCCCCAGACGCGGTTAACAGCTGTTTGCCGCACCGAACATAAATTTAAAATTACCAAATCCGCCGAAGCCAGATCCGCCGGTTGCAAATTATTTTTTTTAAGATAGCCGGCGATTCTTTCCGAATCCGACCAGTTCATCTGGCAGCCGTAAGTGATAATGTGATAAGTTTTCATAAAAAGCTACGAATGTACGAATTCTACGAATATACGAATGGCTACAAAACAACCTTGCAATTATTCGTACATTCTTTTTATTCGTAAATTCGTAGTTCAACATCAGTTTATAGCTTAACATATTTTATCCAAAATAAAAACACCCGAGATGGCTCGCGTGTTTTTTGTTTTTATTTTTGTTTCTTTTTGAAAGAACAAACTAACTATATCATCGCTGGCGCATGCTTGAGTGATTATTGGTTGGATTTATAAAAAATCCCTGTCTCAATTTAACGCCGTTTATTTCAATAATAAGACCGCTGAAGTCAGGAAAAGTATTATTCCTGCCGCCACAAACAATCTGGTGATTTTAACAGCTTTTTCGTCAAGAAAAAAGCCGGAATTGGCTTGCGTGTGCATAATTTTTGTTTTTATTTTTAACCCTCTACTATAAGTATAGCAAATTTTTTGGCTCTTGTCAAATCTAAAAAACCAATTTGACCTGTTTTTATTCTTTATGTTAAAATTAACTCATATGAAAAAAGACAACCACAACCAACTTTGGGCCCTGCGCCACAGCGCGGAACATGTTTTGATGGAAGCCATGCTCCGGCTTTATGGCGACAAAATAATCATGGCCATGGGCCCGGCCACTGACGATGGTTTTTATTTTGACTTTGATGTCAAAGGTGATTTTAAAATTTCTCTGGAAAATTTTGCCGAAATTGAAGCGGAAATGAAAAAAATAATTAAAGAAGATTTGCCCATTACCAAAGAAGAACTTTCTGTTAAGGATGCTAAAAAATTGTTTAAGGATAATCCATATAAAATTGAATGGCTGGAAGAAATTGAAAAGCGCGGCGATAAACCAACCGTTTTTTGGACTGGTAAAGAATTTGTGGATCTCTGCGCCGGTCCACACGCTAAATCCACCGGCGCCATTAAGGCCTTCAAACTTTTGAAATTGGCCGGTGCCTATTGGCATGGTGATGAAAAAAATAAAATGCTGACGAGAATTTATGGCACGGCTTTTGAATCTCAAAAAGAATTGGACGATTATTTAAAGATGATGGCCGAAGCGGAAAAAAGAGATCATCGAAAATTAGGTAAAGATTTAGATCTATTTGTTTTTGCCGACATTATTGGTAAGGGTTTGCCCATGCTGACGCCGCGCGGAACAGTTATCAGAAAAGAATTGGAAAAATTTGTTTTAGAGGAAGAAACTAGGCGTGGTTATCAGCATGTCGTCACGCCACACCTGGCCAAAGTTGATTTATATAAAAAATCAGGCCATTATCCATATTATAAAGACACCATGTACCCGGTCATGAAAGTTGATGAGGAAGAATTGATTTTACGGCCAATGACTTGCCCGCATCATTTTATGTTGTATAAATCGCGACCCCACAGTTATCGTGAGCTGCCGGTCAGAATTGCGGAAATAGCCTCGCAGTTTCGTTATGAAAAAAGCGGTGAACTTTCCGGGCTGTCACGAGTGAGACTGTTCTGTTTGGCCGACGCCCATATTATTTGCGCCAAAGATCAGGCCAAGCAGGAAATTAAGAATGTTTTAGATTTAATCGATTACATGAATAAAATTTTAGGTTTGAAAAAAGGCCAGGATTATTGCTATCGCTTGTCTTTGGGTGATCGAAGTGACGACAACAAAAAATATTATAAAGATGATGAAGCCTGGGAAAAAGCCGAGACAATTTTACGCGAAGTTTTAAAGGAAGCGAAAGCGCCATTTTTTGAAGCACCGGGAGAAGCAGCTTTTTATGGTCCCAAGATTGACATCCAAGTTAAAAAAGTTAACGGACAGGAAGAGACCGCTTTTACGGTGCAATATGATTTTGTAATGCCCCAGAGATTTGATTTGGCTTATATCAATAAAGAGGGGAAAGAAGAACAGCCAATAGTAATCCATCGTTCATCCATCGGCTGTTTTGAAAGAACCATGGCGTTTTTAATTGAACACTATGCCGGCGCGTTCCCGCTCTGGTTCTCACCGGTGCAAATCGCCGTGCTTTCGGTGGCGGAAAAACACGCCAAACATTGCGAAAAATTAGCCCAAGAATTCAAAGACGCGGGACTGCGCGCCGAAGTTTGGGATGAAAACGAAACCGTGGGCAATAAAATCCGTAAAGCCGTGGCGCAAAAGATTCCGTATTTGATTGTCATTGGCGACAAAGAACTGGCTTCGGAAAAATTGGCAGTGCGTCTGCGTGGGGAAAAGGACACAACTGAATTTGAAAAAGACAAATTTATCGCGCACGCTAAAAAACTAGTAGAGGAGAGAAGTGGGGAATTATAAATGACAGTAATAGAAGTATTAAAGCAATAGAAGTAATAAAAGTAAAAAACCGGCGGAATGGCTGGTTTTTTTTGATGTTGACAATTTTTTAATGGTTTGCTAAGATGAAAGCACCAAAAACAATAATAGTAACTAAAACACAACTCACAACCCAAAAAAGGAGGTTCCTCGTGTCAGACCTGTCAAAAGAAGATGGTTTTGACGTTTATATCAAGAAACGCTTGATTTCTGAAAATGTTTCTTTCACTGATGCCATTATGGTGTTGGCCCATCACACGGTCAATATGTTCAATTATTTTTCTACTAAAGGACGGCGTTATCCCTTCACCTATCTTTCGCGTTGTTATCTTACAGCTGTCTTAGTATCTAATTTTCCTAAACCAGATGAACAGGGCGAAGGGGGAAAACCAGGACCGCCTTGGGATAAGAAGAAAATTACCTACAAAATTTCCTTTGCTCACCTCATCAGCTTGGTCTTTTGTTTGGGGATTATGGGAGAAACTGGTTTCGTCATCAAAAGGGAAATGACGGAAAAAGAAAATGAGAAAATTGCCACTCACTTTCTCATCCATGGCAAAAAAATAAAAGAGGAAACCATCACCACCTAAAAATAAAGCCGCCCCGAGCAATTGGAGCGGTATTTTTTTTGTTTTATTTATTCGCCTTCGTTCCTTAGCAATCCTTTAATACTCCAGCGGATAAATTTCTAATTTTTTATCGCCTCGCGACAGCGAGAAATTAAAGTTTATCCGCCATAGTTGCCGGCGAGCCGAGAGGCGAGACCGAAGCAGCGACGGCGGATAAACAACTTATTGTTTTATTCTAATCTCCACATGATCCGCCAAGCTCGGCACGGTTTTCACCCAGAACGGCGAAAACACCACTTCCGCGTCTTTGATATTTTCATATTGGGAAAAGAAGAAACGCACGCCCTTGGCATCCAGGCCATAAAGTTTTTGTTTGTTAAATTCCGAAGGTTCGGGCAGGCCCAAAATCGCGGCCGAAAGCGTGATTTTTACCGTGGCGGATTCTTTGGCAATGTCTACCAAAGAAACCTTAAAAGATTTTAAATCAAAATTTACCACCTCTTCTTTTTCCGCGAGCGTTTTATTATATTCGGTCTTGGCGTACTCTAGTATTTTATCTTTAGCGATTATGGCCGCCTGAACCTTTACTTTAATAGTCACAGTAAATTTTTCCACCTTGTCGCCGTCTTTGGCTGAAATTTTTTCATCTTTAATTTCTTTTTCAAATAAAACAGTTTTACTTTCATCAGCGCCGATTTCTTTAATAATTGATTCATCCAAAGAGTCAAGTACTGTTTTTTGCGCCGTGGCAATTTCCGCGGCAGTCAAAGTGCCAATTTTTCTCACTCCGCCAGACATTACTTGGCTGGAAACGCCGTAGATTTTTTTCTGCAAATCAGTTGAAAGTCCGGGAATAGTAAAAGTTGTTGGCGCGATGTCGTATTTGGCGCCGGCTTCGTCAGCTTCAATTTCACCTATAATCTCTCCGCCCGCCGGCACTACCACGGAATTTTTCAAGCGGAATAATAAATTATTGGGTGAAAGAAATCTGGTGGTGGCGATGAGCGTCTGATTTTTGGTATTTTTATTGATAATTTTCACCGCACCGCCGGATTTGCCTTCTTCGGTTTTGAAATTTTGCACGTCAAAAGTTTTGGTGATGTTTAAATCTTTTTCAATATAAGTTCCGGATAATTCCGCCGTTGCTGCGGAGGCCAGTGGTACTGTCGCGGTGAAAGTCTTTTCCCGCGCCGCGTCTTTGGGAATCAAAGTGATCACGGCTTTGGATAGCGAGAAATAACTGATGACGCAAACCAAAAGTCCGGCCAAGACCAAAAAGGTAATGGCGATTTTTTTATAAGGCCGTTCGACCAAAATGAATTCCCGAGTAGCGGGTTTTTGTTTTTTAGGCATGGGAGTATGTTAAATTTTTAATTTTGTAATTTTTAATTTTTAAATAGACGAGCGCGCCTATCGGCGAATACCTAATAACAACCACCCCGAGCCGACTGCTGTCGGCTCACCCCTCCTTCGAAAGGAGGGGATAACCACGCTGCTATCCTCCCCTTTCGAAGGGGAGGTCTCCGACAGCAGTCGGAGGGAGGAGTTGTAATTATTCGCAAAATTTGCCAGTAATTAGCATTAATTCGTAGCCGTTTTTCCACTAATATTAGCCAAAAAACAGCATTTTAAGGTATTTATTAAAGTTATCCACTTGACAAGAGATTTTAGACATGCTATAATTGAAATGGTACAAAATTATAGCCAATAGACAATTCATTTTAAAAAGGAGGTTGCATGAGTGAAAACAACTACATTCATGGTGATGTGGAAGTAAAGAGATCTTTCGGAGGAATATTCTTCAGTATAAGATTTTTAGGGCATGACGAAGAAATCTGTCTACCTCGTGAGCTGAAAAAACTGGTGGACGTCGACGACAACATCGGAGTCGAATACGAAATACTTCCCATAGGCCAAAGACGTGCCACTAAGGTGACAAAAAACGGCAATACCATCTGGAAGGGTAAGTTGGAATAATTTATTGCCCCAGTCATCAGATCCAGACATCCAGTGCTAAAAACGCTGGATGTTTTTTATTTTCTGAATCTCTGTCTTCATGGAAATAACAGAACTTGTTAACTCGTTAACTCGTTAATAAAATAACTTTAAAATTTACTGACGAGATCCCTCGGCTCCTAACTTCTCTAAAAGGCCGCTCGGGATAAATTGCGGGCTATTTCACCGCCACGCTGCCTTCGCCGGTGATTTCTTCAATCCGCGCTTTCAGCGCGTCGCTATACTTAATTTTATAACTTGTTTGGATTTTGCGCAACACGCCGGTTTGTTCCACTGTCAGCATCACCTGGTGATTGCCCGGGTGTTCCAAAAACACCGCTTTGATTTGCAAATGAATTTCCGTATTAAAATATTTTGGCAATTTAATCCAGACCTGATTGGCCACTGCTGTGTAAGCCACTGGCGCGGCCGGTTTGTTGTAGCGCGGAGCGTAGAAACCATTACCGCTATTACTATTATTACTGCTATTGCTATTATTATTTTTATTACTGTATCCGTTTCCGTTCGCCAGCGCTTTCTCTGCCGTGGTCAAAATTTCCTCCGCCGTTTCTGGGAAAATTTGAAAAGCGCTGTCCACCAAAACCTTGGCCTCATCATCTTTATAAGATAATTTTCCAACTACCACCACTGGCCGTCCTTCCACCCAAAGTTCGCTGGTCTTTTTCAAAACCGAAGGGAAAACAATAATTTCCAAGCCCGAATTCAAATCTTCCAAACCCACAAAAAGCATGGGCTCGTTGGTTTTGGTAAATATTTTTTTAATGGTGCTGATAATGCCGGCGGAAATTATTTTTTCTTCGCGATTAATAGCTTTAATTTCATTTAAAGAACGCACGCGCCCGGTTAATAAAGTAGCAACCTCTGCAAAGGGGTGGCTGGAAACATAAAGTCCGAGTAATTCTTTTTCCCACTGCAGTTTGGTTTTGATGTCAGTTGCTGCGGTGGCTTTTAGATTTAGTGGCAGCAAACCCGGGTCTTCGCCTGCTTTTGGTGCGGTAGCGAAGAGCGAGGTTTGCCTGTCGTCCGTTTCTTTCTTGCTGTTTTTAATATACCCCAAAATCAAATCCATATTGGCCATAATGGTGCCGCGTTCGGCAAAAGAATCCAAAGCCCCGCTCATAGCGAGCGCTTCCAATGATTTTTTATTTAAAGTCCGGCCCTGCACGCGCTTCAGCAAGTCCTCAAAAGATTTAAAGGGGCCATTTTTTTCGCGCTCGGCCACGATGACGTTGATGACATCAGCTCCCAAATTCTTGATGGCCAAAAAACCAAAACGAATTTCCGCGTCGGAAATGTAAGTAAAATTCAGGCGCGACTCGTTAATGTCCGGCGGTAAAATTTTAATGCCCATTTTTTTGGCTTCCTGCACTGCCGCCGCCACTTTTTCCGCGTCATCCGATTCCATGCTCAAAACCATGGTCATGTATTCAGTGGGGAAATTAGCTTTTAAATAAGCTGTCAAATAGGCGACAATGCCATAAGAAGCGGCATGCGCCTTGTTGAAACCATAAGCCGCGAAGGGTTTTATTAATTCCCAAAGAGCGTCTGTTTTTTCTTGGCTAAGTCCACCCGCCACGCAGCCGGCCTTGAATTTGTCTTCCTGCGCCATCATTTCCGCTGGAATTTTTTTGCCCATGGCTTTTCTAAATTTATCCGCTTCGTCCCAGTTATAGCCGGCCAGATGAATGGCCGAAAGCATAATGTCTTCTTGATAAATCAAAAGTCCAAGCGACATATCCAAAACATCTTTCATTCGGGGGTCGGGGTAAGTAACCAGGGTCGGATTGTGTTTGCGCCGGATGAATTCCGGAATGGATTCCATCGGTCCTGGGCGATAAAGCGCCACCATGGCCATAATGTCAAAAATATTAGTCGGTTTTAAATCAATTAAATATTTAGTCATGCCGGAGGAAGAAAGCTGGAAAACGCCAATGGTTTCACCCTTGGCCAAAAGTTCGTATGTTTTTTTGTCATCAAAAGGAACTTTGGCCAAATCAATTTCCACGCCCTTGGTTTTTTTAATCAGTTTAATCGCTTCACCCATAATAGACAAGTTGGTGATGCCCAAAAAATCAAATTTCAAAAGCCCGGCCGCTTCGGCCGCGCCCATTTCATATTGCGTGATTTTTTTGCGCCCAGATGGATCGCGCTGCAGCGGCACAAATTCCGTAATTTTTCTTGGCGCGATTAAAACTCCCGCGGCGTGGATGGAAGTGTGCCGGCAGCAACCCTCAATTTTTTGCGCCAATTCAATAATGCGTTTGGCGTCCGGATTATTTTCATACTCCATTTTTAATTCCGGATTAATTCCCATGGCCGCTTCAATAGTCATGGCGAAACCCTGCGAACCAAAAGGAATCATTTTGGCCAATTTGTCGCCGTATTCATACGGGATGCCGAGCGCCCGCGTCACATCGCGGACCGAACCCCTCGCCATCATGGTGCCAAAGGTGCAAATCTGCGCCACTTTATCCGCGCCGTATTTTTTGGTGGCGTATTCAATCATTTCATCGCGGCGGTTGTCGGCAAAATCCATGTCAATATCCGGCGGCGACGGACGGAAAGGATTTAAAAAACGTTCAAAAGGCAATTTAAAAGCAATCGGGTCAATCGTGATAATGCCAATGGCAAAACTGACGAGTGAACCAGCGGCCGAGCCTCTCGTGGTCATGACAATGCCGTTTTCTCTGGACCAGTTGATTAAATCCGCCACTACCAGAAAATATGGCGCGTAGCCCTTCTTAATGATAATTTCCAGTTCATATTCCAATCGTTCCAGATAATTTTGGGGAGTATTGGGAATTTTTTTAGAAAGACCATCGCGCGCGTTTTCTCGAAGCACTTCTTCCGCGGTTTTATTTTCCGGCAATTCAATCGCTGGAAAATTCCACTTGCCCAACTCCAATTTCACTTCGCATTGGTCAGCGATTTTTGCCGTGTTTTCAATCGCGCCGGGATATTTTTTGAATTTTTCTTCCATCACTTCCGGCGAAGCAAAAGAACAGTCAAATTCCAGCATGGACAGCCGGCCGGGCGTGTCCACGGTGGAGCCGGTGTTGATGGCCAGCATCACGTCCTGGGCTTCCGCGTCAACTTTATTAATATAGTGAGAATCTTTAGTGGCGATTAAAGGCGCGCCTGTTTTTATTGACAGCGCCGCGATTTTTTCAAAATATTCTTCCTGGCCTTTAATATTTTCTCCCAGATAAACCATTTCCAGATAAAAATTTTCCGCGCCGAAAATTTCCTGATATTCGCGCGTTAATTTTTCCGCCAATTCCAAATTATCTTCGCGCAGCGCCCGATTAATTTCGCCGGCCCAGCAAGCGGAAGAACCGATCAGTCCTTCGGCATATTTTTTCAAAACTTCTTTATCCAAGCGCGGTTTGTAATAGAATCCATCAAGCTGCGCGATGGTGGCCAATTCTATCAAATTATGATAACCGACATTATTTTTGGCGAGTAAAATCAAATGCGCTGCTTTCTCATCCAGTTTTGTTTTTTTATAAATCAAGCGGCGCGGGGCGACATAGGCCTCCATGCCGATAATTGGTTTCACCCCCATTTTTTTGGCGAGTTGATAAAATTCCAAAGCGCCGTACATGGCGCCGTGGTCGGTCAGCGCCATGGCCGGAATTTTGTATTCCAAACATTTCTTGAGATAATCCTCAAGTTTCGGCAGTCCGTCCAAGAGAGAATAGTGGGAGTGGTTGTGGAGGGGGATGTACATGATAAAATAAAAAATTAAAAATAAAATATAAAAATTTTGGTTTGCCACTGCTGTGGCACGAATGATAATAAACCCCTCCCAAACCCTCCCCTTAGTAAGGGGAGGAGCTTACGATGAGCTCCCCTCCTTTATAAGGAGGGGGTTGGGGGAGGTATTTGTATATTCGCCGCTAGGCGCGTCGCCATCTCCTCCTTAAGAAGGAGGAGACCAAGAGGAGGTTAACTCGCCGATAGGCGCATATAATTTTCCGAAATATTTTTATCTTTTCTACCATCATTTTATCAGAACACCAGCCAGGTGGCAATCGTGGAAAAGTCAATTATTTTTTTAGTGCTGGTTGACAAATGTTTTAAAAAGGTATATAATGCCCTTATCGGGTAAAAACCCTAAAAATCTTTAATTTTGCTTTGCCCGAGGCAAAAATTAAGGGAACAAAAGAGGAGGATTTTAAAATGGGAGTTTTACAAACAAGGACCGTGACGACGTATACGCTGGCCAATGCTTTGCTGGCGGCGGAGGAAATTTTGGGCAAGGGACGCAAGTGGCTGGCGGCCAATCGAACACAGGATGCATATTTGAAGGATTTTTTCCTGCCCAAGGAAGCGCTGGCCATTCCGGAGGTGGAGAGCAAAACGTCTTGGGATAATGAGGTTCTGAACGCTTTTCTGCGTGAAAAAGGATTCGACATCCAATTATCACCCTTTGATTCAAGTACATTCGGCGTGGTGAGTATTCTGGATCTTTTGATCCACTGGCTGGTCAAGGGTGAAAAACGAACCTTGAACGCGGTGGATAAGAAAAATTATCCGGCGGTTTTTTTGAAGCACGGAGTGATGGTCGGCAGGGTTTCGGGAGCGGGACACGAATATCCGATAGCAAGAATTGAAACCCAAAAACCGGATGGCAGTGAAGCCGGCAAGACCGTGGTCTATATGACACCGTGTGATAATCCGCCGGAAGATGGATTTGACCTGATTCGTTTGGTCACCAGATTTTCTAATTGTTTCACACTGGATCATGAATACGAAGGCGTGACATTCCCGATGATTGACTTGGACGTCAAACCGAATGTCAGTTGGTTGTTGCAAATGTCAACAACCGACCAAGGCGGGCAGCCCTGGGAGATATCCCAGGCAATGCAGCAGACCAAACTCCGTCTAAACGAAATCGGTGTTCATCTTAAGGATGCGATGGCGATTGGAGTTCGGTGTATAAGTCTTCCTAAACAGCCTTTTGAAATTGATCGGCCGTTTCTGCTGTGGGTTACGCGCCAGGGGCTGAGTTTCCCTCTTTTTACGGGCTTTCTCCGCCCGGATGTCTGGAAGGAACCGGCGGCGTTATAAAACACAGCAATACAAATCAAAACCCTCACCATTTGCTTGGTGGGGGTTTTATATTTTTTATAATTTAATTCAACCTATTCCGCTTTCTTGCTTTTTTTCTCGGCTTTACCTTGTTTCTTCTCTTTCACATACCCAATAATTTTACCAATGCCAGTGGCGGCCAAATCAATGTATTCGGCGGTTTTTTCAAAACGCTCTTTGGCTTGCTTGGAAATGTCTTCCAGCGCTTTCAGTTTTTTTCTGATGCTTCTCGTGATGACATACACGTGGCGGACAATCATAATCACATAAAAAAGCCACCAGCAGACGAAAATGGTGAACCAGAGCAGACAAAAAGCAATGACGATGTATAAAAGGTCTAAGGAATTGTTGAGCATGGGAGTTGTCTCGCGAATTCCTCGCGAATTACCGGCGAATGAATCGCGAATATTAATTGTGGATAAGTATAGTATAGCATTTTTTTGTTTTCAAAACAAATGTATGGTATAATAAAAATATGGATCAAATAGACTACAATAAATGGTATTATAAAATCATCTATTTTTTCATCGTTAATCAGGTGGCCCTTAAGCGCGCCTTGATTGTTGTTTTAATTGTTGTTAATATGATCTTCTGGGGATGGAGTGTGCCCAAATGGACGGATTATTTTTTGACCTCTCAACAACATAATGCTTCCCTGGCGCAACTTAATAACATTAATTATAACGCTCTCAAAGGTTGTAATAGTTTAACCAGTGCTAATGTTTCTTTGGTCAAAGCTTTGGTCAGTTCCGACACTTCCGACCAATATAATTTTTTAGCAAAAATTACCAATCCTAATGCCAAGTGTTTGGTAAAAAAAATTAGATATTATTTCACCTATCAAGGTCATCAGCAAATCAATAATATTTATCACGAAGATTTTATTTTACCGGGGGAGACCAAATACCTTTTTTCTTTTAACGAAGAAATTGATATGCCGGTGATCTCGGCAGTGGAATTAAAAATTGAAAGCGAAGAACTCCAACCCTTGCGTGACCTTAAAAACCTATCTCTTTTGAAAGATTTAAGTTATGAAAAGGCGCGGTTGGAAAATTTAGACGAGTCCACCATTGTTACTTTTAACGCCGTGAATGACACCCCCTATGATTTATGGCAGGTTGGTTATCAAGTTGTCTTGTATGCCGATAGCAATAAAACCACCCCTCTCGCCATGGGTTACACCACCGTTACTAATTTTTTAGCCGATTCCAAAGAGCCCGCGGCCGTTACTTGGTTTAAAGATTTTATTTCTCCTTCTCTGGTTGTGGAAATTATTCCGGATTTGAATGTTTTTGCGGCCAATATTTTTATGGAACGGGTTTATGAACCGGGTATTCCTCAGGGATTAGAGACAGAATAGGACCTATCAATAAGTCCTATAAGTCTTATAGGTCTTATGTTAAATATTTCTCTAAAAAATTTTGATTGGTCGTTTTTTGCGGTGACGGTGCTTTTGATTTGTGTTGGGCTGACCATGATTTACAGCGTGACCTTAAGCCAAGAAGTGCCTGACTACTCGCTGCTTTGGAAGCAAGCGATTTTTTTTGCCATTGGCCTCATCTTGCTGTTTGTTTTTACCTCCTTTGACTATCGCACCCTCGGTTCTTTGAGTTGGTTGATTTATTTTTTATCACTTTTCCTGCTGTTGGCCGTTTTGTTTTTTGGCACCACCATCCATGGCACCCGCGGCTGGTTTAATTTTTTTGGTTTAAGTTTTCAGCCGGTGGAATTGGCCAAACTGACCATGATTATTTTTTTGGCCAAATTTTTTTCCAATCGGATGAGCCGCGACCGCTTGGCTCTCAAAACTATTTTTTCTTCCATATTTTTATTAATCGCGCCAATTGCTCTCATCATGCTCCAGCCGGATTTTGGCTCCGCCCTGATTATTTTTGCTGGCTGGCTCTTGATGGTTTGGTTCGCCGGCTTAAGTAGGAAGCACGCTTTAATACTTATAATTTTATTGATTATCATCGCCTCCATCAGTTGGTTGTTTGTCTTACAGGATTACCAAAAAGAACGTTTCTTAAATTTTTTAAATTCTAATCGCGATCCCTTAAATGAGGGTTATAATGTGCGCCAATCCATTATTGCCGTTGGTTCTGGGGGTTTTTTGGGTCGTGGTTTGGGCTTTGGTCCGCAAAGCCAGTTGCGGTTTTTGCCGGAAACTTCGGCCGATTTCATTTTTGCTTCGCTTGCCGAAGAGCTTGGTTTTTGGGGCGTCCTTCTGGTCGTGGGTCTTTACGGAATTTTTTTCTGGCGTCTTTACCAAGCCGTAAAATTGGCGCGCGATAATTTCTCCACGCTTTTAATACTTGGCATCTCCGCCATGTTTTTGTTTCAATTTTTCATCAATATTGGCATGGCTGTCGGCCTTTTGCCGGTCACCGGCCTACCCCTGCCTTTCATCAGTTCCGGCGGCACTTTCTTGATTATCAGTCTAATCACCGTCGGCATTGTGGAAAGCATGATCATGCGGAATAAGGGAGTGGTGTAAGAAAATTTTTAATTTTATAATTTTTAATTTCTAATGACGCCATCGTCGCGACTGCCGCCTTAAAAAAGTTTTGGTATAAAATTGAGCTGACTGGAAGCGGTTCTCCGCCCGAGGCGGAGAAAAGTCCGCTTCTGTCTGACGCCGTTCCGCCGAAGCTCAACAGAGCGAGGCGGAACAAGGAGTTAACGGACTTAGCGACCAGGAAGCCAATTTTGTCAAAACTTTTTTACAGCGGCGCTTTTGGCGCCACCTTTATAAAAAGGTGGCAAAAGAAAGTTTGACAAAAAAATTATTACATATTAGAATAAAAGTAATATAAATTAAGATCCAAACTGGTTAGAAACTCGTCAAACCAGCCTTTTATTTTATGAGTAAAGATACTTTTGAACTTAAAGCGAATTTAAGAGAAGAACTCGGCCGAAGCGTGGAAAAACTGCGCGCGGAAAATTTTTTACCGGCCGTGATCTATGGCCATGGTTTTAATAACCAAAACATTGTTTTAAAAAACAGTGATTTTGAACGCGTCTTTCGCGCTGCTGGCGAATCCAGCTTAATTGATCTGACTGTGGGTGAAGAAAAACCCATTAAAGTCTTGATTCATGACAAGCAAAACGATCCCATCACCGGGGCTCCGATTCACGTTGATTTTTATAAAGTCAATATGGACGAAAAGATTAAAACCGAAGTGGAAATTGTTTTTGTGGGCGAATCAAGCGCGGTCAAAGATTTGGGCGGCGTCTTAATCAAAACTTTGGAAAAATTGCATATTGAATGTTTGCCCGGCGACTTAATCCACAGCGTGGAAGTTGATTTATCGGTGTTAAAACAAATTGGCGATGTGGTGCGCGTGGCCGATTTGAAAATCCCAGCCAATATTTTGGTTTTAAACAATCCGGAAAATCCGGTGGTTTTGGTGGAGGAAATGAAAGTAGAGGTCTTTAAGGAAGAAACTCCGGCTGTTGCTCCTGGCGCTGAAGGTGCCACTCCTCCGCCGACTGAAGCTGAAGCTGCCGCGGCCGCCGCGGGTGAAACTGAAACGGGCGCCCAGCCAATGGCAGGAGCGGAAGATAAAAAAGATAAAAAAGATAAAAAATAATCAAATCGTGTTATAATAAAAGTAATAGATTTAATCATTGATAATTTTTATCTAAAATTTTTATCCGCGTTGATCAGCGTTCTAATCAGCGTAAATCCGTGTTAGTGTTTTTTACTTGGATTATAATGTCATAACACTAAATATTACCCCATGCTTTCCATGCTAAAATTTGAGAAAAAAAATCACCAGGGCTTCACTCTCATTGAACTTTTGGTGATCATCGCCATCATTGGCCTGCTCGCCGCCATTGGCCTGGTGGCCCTGCAAAACGCGCGCGAAAAATCTCACGATGTCAAAAGAAAAGATGATGCCAAGCAGCTTTCTGCCGCTTTAGGTTTATATTTTAATGGCGTTGGTAATGGCACCTATCCGACCCAAACCACTTTTGCCTGTCTCCCTGCCAGTTCTTTGGCTACGGATTTAATCAGCGGCGCTAAATCCATCATGAGCAATCTGCCCAGCGACCCCCTGATTGGTTGGAATACTGTCAGCACGGGTTGCTATGCCTATCGCGGCGGCGACCAGGATTTTAAAATTATTATAGCTTTGGAAAACGATACCGCTTTAATGGCCAATGATGGCGGAGTGCTTAATAATCGTTATGAAATTTATACGCCCGGCGCGCAAAGTTGGCAACCGTAAGTTTTCTGCGGTTGTCATCTCAGAATTATGGCTAAAAAAATAAAAATTAAATTTCCTAAACTTATTAAGATAGAATTAATTGCCGGCTTAATACTGGCAATTTTTTTGCTGATTTGCCATTTGGCTTACACCATACTTTATGGTGGTTCAACTGCGTCAAAAACCGAAGAAACAAAAGTTGAAGAATGTAACAACAGGAGAATTTTGGATGGGATTTGTTTGGATAATGGCTTAGCAGAAAAATATCCCGTGGCCGTGATGATTGATAATCATCCTGATTCTTGGCCGCAGTTTGGTTTAAGCCGCGCGCAGATTGTTTATAATACTCTGGTGGAAGGCGGGCAAACCCGTCTCATGGCCGTTTATGCTGGTGGTCTAGCTGAACGGATTGGGCCGATTCGAAGTGCTCGGCCATATTATCTGGGTTGGGCCAAAGAACTGGATGCTTTTTATGGCCATTCCGGCGGGTCGCCCGAAGCCATCAATATTATTAAAAAAAATAATGTAAAAAATTTGGAAGAAGCCACGAGTTTCGGCCCCTTGTATTTTTGGCGCGATAAAAAATTCGCAGGGCCGCATAATCTTTTCACCTCTACCAAAAATTTGGAGCAGGCGAGTGTTGATTTTAATCTGGCCACCACCACACCAATAATTGAGTCCTGGCAGTTTAGTGAAAATAGTTTTACTTCAGCCACAGAAACGACCACCAGAGTAGCCATCACTTATTCCACCTTAGGAATTTTTGATGTATCTTACAAATATAGTACTTCCACTAATAATTATTTAAGATTTCAAAACAGCGCGCCATTTATTGACGCTTTGGATAATAAACAAATTGAAATCAAAAACTTGATTATTCAATTTGTGCCCGCGGAAATTCATCTGGATGCTGAAGATCGTTTGCGCCTTAACACCCTTGGCACCGGTTCGGCCTTCATTCTTTTTAATGGCCAGATTATCCGCGGCACCTGGCGCAAAATTGATTTTAATAGCCGCACCAAATTTTTTGACGCGGCCGGTGGTGAAATTATTTTTCCACCGGGAAATATCTGGGTAGAAGTGGTGCCGGGGAGTAGGGAAGTTATGGTTGAATAGCCAATAGTTTATCCCGAGCGGCCTTTTAGGGAAGTATTGAGCCGAGGGATCTCGATCATTTTTTCCCGAATTCTTACGAATGTTGTCAGAATGTTTCCGAATGATGATAATCGTAATATTCGGGTAAATTCGGGGGTTATTCGTACTAATTCGGGCTATCTTATTGACTACTTGACACAAAAAATCAGGCACGATACGATGGAATTGTTAGAAAATATCTTCTAATAATAAACCAAAAAACTGCCAATCTTGGCAGTAAAAAAGGAGGTTAATATGAATACCTTTTGGATTGTATTGTCGTGGGTGGCTTTTTTTGGATTCATTGGGCTGTTTGTCCGACGTTCCAATAAGACCACCAGCCGTCCAGCCGGCAGCGGATTTCGCGGCCGGGAAAGCGGCTGGTCGCGACCGCCAGAGCGGCGCCACCACCCATTTTTTGGGTAAAACACCAACAATTGAACCGCTAAGCGTCATGCGCTTCGCGGTTCTTTTTTATTTATTTTGGGAGCTTGACAAAAAATTCCAGATGCGCTATAATGAAATAAGTAAAAAATGGGCAAGAAAGCCCATAGCGACTCACACCGCTTAAGTGTGAAAATTCAAAACAAAAAAGAAGGAGGACAAAATGTCCACGGATCAGCCAAAAACGAAATTATCAAAAGGAGATAAGTACAGCTTACTTATTGGCCTAGTAATTGTCTTATTTTTTTGTTTTTTTGGTTTTATTGATGTGTATTATGGGAACAAGAAGGTGGTGTTTGAAGACGAAAATTATAAGGTTTATGAGATAGGGTCCAATTATGTTTATGGCGGTGCTGGTATCATCGTTTTAAACAAAAAAGCCAAAAAAGATACCAGCCAGACGTGGAAAAAAGAATTCACTTCTTCCGATCATGATCTCATTAACAAGGGTAATATCACTGATTGGGGCCGCACTTTTTACGGCGAAAGGACTTGGGCACAAAGACAAGGCGCGGTATTTATCGCTCATGGTAATCTCGTAGCCTATTATTCTGTTGGAAACTATGGGTGCTATTATCCAACCGTAACCAATGTTGAATATGCCAAAAAATAAAAATCACGCGGACGCAAAAACCTTAGCCACGAGCTAAGGTTTTTTTATATTTTTATCACTGCCACTCGCCACTTCTTGGCCAAATCTTTCTTAAATTTCACATTTGCTTTGGGCAGGTGTTTTTTTATTAATTTTTCCAAAAGCGGTTTTTGAAATGGTAAAATTTCTAAAAATATTGTTAATTGTTTATTGTTTATTGTTAATTGTTTAATCTGTTTCAATAGTTTTTCATATAAAAATAATCCATTATTTTTTGCCACCAGTGCCGTGCGCGGTTCAAATTTTAATCCTTGATAATTCCGGCGGTAAATTTTTTCTGGTAAGTACGGTAAGTTGGCGGTAACAATAATTTTCATGTCATTTTGAAGCCCCGAAGGGGCTGATGGAATCTCAAGATCCCATCGGTCCGATTTTATCGGACCTCGGGATGACAAAAGAAAATTAAGCAGGTCGCTTTTAATAAATCTTATTTTTTTAGTAAGTCCGTGCAACCGCGCGTTTTTTTTCGCCACGGCGAGCGCGCGCTCTGAAATATCAGTGGCGACAGCGTCAATTAACAGCCAACAATTAGCAACTAGCAAATTTTTTAGAATTGATATAATAAGACAACCACTTCCTGTGCCGACATCAATAATGATTATTTTTTGTTTTTTTGTCCCGAGTACTCGGGATTGTTTATTGTTAATTGTTAATTGATTAATTACTTCTTCCACCATCATCTCCGTCTCCGGCCGGGGGATTAAAACATTTTTATTCACCCAGAAATCCAGCCCAAAAAATTCTTTCTGTCCTAAAATATACGCCACCGGCTCGTTTTTACTTCGCCGGGCAATAAATTTTTTATATTTTTTTTCTTGGGATTTAGTCAATTCAAGTTCCGGGTGAGCGTAGAGAAGAGATTTACCAATCGACGACCTCTCTCTATCTCTCCCCTTATTAAGGGGAGAGGGATGAACAACCCCCCCTCCTTTACAAGGAGAGGGTCGGGGGTGAGGTCGTTGGTTTAAAATATTTACTAATAAAATTTCCGCGTCCAAACCCGCCGACTCAATTCCGGCTTCTTGTAATTTTTTAATAGCCCAATTTAAAATTTGACAGATTTTTGGCATAAGAGTAGGATAATTTTGGAGGTAAAAACAATCATTTTACAAACCAAACAGAGGGAGGAAAACCATGTTTATAAAAGTAGGGCGTCCCTTTACATGTGCAGACGACTGTGAAAAGGTTTTAAGAGAAAACGGCATCACACCAAGAATGCAAAAGAAAGGAAAGGTAATCATCCTGCCGTGTTATCTTGGCGGACCAAGCGGCCAAGATATTTTTTTGCAAATATTGGTCTGGAAAAAACAACCACCGCAAGAGCAACAAACGGTGGGTAGGCGCGCCTAAAAACGCGCTTTTTATTTTCGATTTTTTTGGTTTATTAGATTATTAAATTATCAGATTATTATTTTATTATTGGTCACACGTCCGCCTTTTTCAGCGCTTCAATAATTTCCGAAATGTTGCCATCCATAATGCTCGCAATGTTGTGCCATGATTCTTTAATGCGGTGGTCGGTCACGCGATCCTGCGGAAAATTATAGGTGCGGATCTTTTCGCTTCTGTCGCCCGTGCCTACCTGTGATTTTCTCGTAGCCGCCAATTCTTTCTGTTTTTTTTCTTCCTCTATGGCGAGTAGCCGCGAACGCAAAACTTGCATGGCTTTTTCCTTATTTTGCGCCTGCGAGCGTTCATCCTGGCAAGAAACAGCTAATCCGGTTGGAATATGTGTAATGCGCACCGCGGATTTGGTGGTGTTGACGCTTTGCCCGCCATGGCCGCCGGCGCAAAAAGTGTCCACGCGCAAATCTTTCGGTTCAATTTTTAAATCAAATTCTTCCGCTTCCGGCATCACGGCCACCGTAATGGCCGAAGTGTGCACGCGCCCGGCTTTTTCCGTTTCCGGCACGCGCTGCACGCGGTGCGTGCCGCTTTCATATTTCATCCAGCCATAAACTCCGGAACCATTAATTTCAAAAATTATTTCTTTAAAACCGCCAATACCGATACTATTAGAAGAAATAATTTCTGTTTGCCAGCCCATCCGTTCGGCAAAGCGGGCATAGCAACGGAATAATTCCGCCGAAAATAGCGCCGATTCGTCCCCGCCGGTGCCCGCCCGAATCTCTATAATGACATCTTTTTTATCCAGCGGATTTTTGGGATTGAGATATTCTTCAATCTCTGCCGTCAGTTGTTTATTTTCTGCTTCTAAGGTAGTAATTTCTTCCGTGGCCACGCTTTTCAGTTCTTCGTCTTCGCCTTCAATAATATTTTTATTTTCACCAATAGTAAAAGTATTTTTTTCCAGCCGTTCAATTTTTTCCAGAATTTCTTTCAGTTCGGAAAATTCTTTCATCATTTGCCCGTATTTTTTTTGGTCGTCAAAAACGCCCGGGGCTTGGAGAGCTCCGCCCAGTTCCGCGTATCGGTCTTTGAGTTTTTGGTAGTTAGACATATATTGTTTGATTGTCATCCTGACGACCCACGATCCGCCAGCTGGCGGACGGGGGAGGAAGGATCTCGTGATCGAAGCGATGGGTAATAAAGATATAAGGAAATAAGGATATAAAAGGTTGGTTCTATATTTCCTTATATCTTTATATCCCTATATCTTTTCTATAAAATTACGAGATTCCTCGTCCCGAGTATTTGGGACTCGGAATGACAACCACTAAAAAATCCTCCTATAAACTTATTATAGCAGGATTTTTAAATAAATTTAAACTCAGCTACTTTTTTGTGCTCTTTTTGTGCCCTGACTTTTTGGTTTTGATAATTTCAATATCCTTGGCTTTTTTGGCCTTGAGTTCTTTTCTTTTGGCGGTCTTGCCAATTTTACCTTTAGCGGCAGCTTCTTTTTTAGCCACTTTTTCCTGGAATTTTTCCACGCGGCGCGCGCTGTCTACCAATTTCTGTTTGCCCGTATAAAACGGATGGCAGGCAGAGCAAATTTCCACCTTGATTTCTTCTTCGGTGGAGCCGGTGGTAAAAGAATGCCCGCAGGCGCAAATTACTTTGGCATTTTTGTAGTATTTTGGGTGTATGTCTTTCTTCATAAAATCTTTTGATAAATCGCCGGCTTTTCGCGTTATCTTCGCTTATCTGCGAATTAGTTGCGAATGCTGTGCAAATTTTGCGAATAAATAATGATTAAAATAAGTATAGCATTTGTTTTTTTTGGTGTCAAATACGTAGAGATTTGACAAATATAACCCTAAAATGCTACGCTAAAAGAGTAAATAATTAATTCTCACGCCTGGGTGGCAAAAGCGTCCTGATTCCGTGCTTTTGGCATTTAAAGCCCTGGCGGAGGCGGATTCCAAATATTTTCATATTTGGAACCAAAGGACAAAAAACTATGAGTAAAATTCCCGAGGTCAAAGACCTCCTCAAAGCGGGGTTGCATTTTGGTCACAAGTCAGCCGCTTGGAACCCAAAAATGGAGCCTTTTTTGTTTGGCGCCAAATCCGGCGTCCATGTTTTTAATTTGGAAAAAACCAGAGAGATGCTCTCGGCGGCCGTGGAGCAGGTGGAACGCACCGTGGCTTTGGGCGGGGTAGTGCTCTTTGTTGGCACCAAGCCGCAGGCCAAAGAAATTGTTAAAAAATATGCCATTGAGGCCGGTGTGCCGTTTGTCACCGAGCGCTGGCTTGGCGGTACCCTCACTAATTTTGGTGAGATTCGCCGGTTGATGCGCAAATATGAACAACTGACTAAAAATGCGGCGAGCGATGATTATGAACAAAAATATACCAAAAAAGAACGCCTGGATTTTTCCGAAGAAATTAAAAAGCTGGAAAAAAACATCGGCGGCATCCTGACTTTAAATAAATTGCCGGATTTGGTTTTTGTGGCGAGCGCTCAAGAAAATATTATCGCGGTCAAGGAAGCCAAACAGTGTGAAATTCCGGTAGTTGGCGTTTGTGACAGCAATATCAATCCCGAGTTAGTGGATTATTGCATTCCAGGTAATGATGACGCCACCAAATCAATCGAACTCATTTCTTCGCTTATGGCTGAAGCAGTCAAAACCGGCAAAAAAGAGTTGGAAAAAAATACCGTTAAAAAAGCCGAAGCCAAAAATAAAGAAGCTGAGGCTAAAGAAACTAAATAATAAAATAAAAATTAACTCATATGAATGAATTAATCAAAAAAATACGCGAGCAAACCGGCGCCGGCGTCATGGACATTAAAAAAGCGCTGATGGAAGCTGGTAATGATGAAAAAAAAGCCATTGAGATTTTAAGAAAACACGGCCAAAAAGTGGCGGCCAAGAAAAGCGCGGAGCGTGTTGCCAAAGAAGGTTTAATTGAGGCCTATGTCCACGGCAATGGCAAAGTGGCTTCTTTAATCATGCTTTCTTGCGAAACCGATTTTGTGGCGCGCAATTCTGAATTTAAAGAACTGGCGCATGACCTCGCCATGCAGGTGGCGGCCATGAACCCGCAATATCTCTCGGCTGACAAAATTCCCGCCGCGGTTTTGGAAGAAGAAAGAGAAATCATTCGGGCCAGCCTGAAAGAGGAAAAGAAACCCAAAGAAGTGGTGGAAAAAATTATTGATGGTAAATTAAATAAATTTTATAGCGAATTTTGTCTTTTGGAACAGCCTTTTATCAAAGATGATGAAAAAACTGTCAAAGAAGTGATTGCTGAAAAAATCGCCAAATTGGGCGAGAAGATTGAAGTGAAAAAAATCGCGCGGTTAAGTTTTTAACTTTTTTAGTTTATCCCGAGCGGCCTTTAAGGAAGTTAGGAGCCGAGGGATCTCGTCAGTAATCCATTAATCCGTAATTTGTTAATGAATAATAAATAATTTTGAATAACCAACGAGATCTCTCGACTCGTCCCGAGTACTCGGGACTTCGCTCGAGATAAACTGCTGTTTTATGACCGTTGCTGAAGTACAATTCGCGCCTTGGGACAAGGCCTACTGGTTCGCCTATGATGGCCACGATGTCAACATTGGCGATTATGTGATTGTCAGAACCGAGCTCGGTACGGAAATCGGCGTGGTCATTGGTTTTAAAGAAAATAATAATGATGAAAAAAAACGCGAAATAAAAAGCATCATTCGCCTGGCCAACCTTTCTGATTTGGAACAAGTCAAAGAACGCAATAAAAGAAGGGCAGAGGCGCTCGCCACCTGTCGTCGTCTGGCCGCCGAACACGGCGTGGATTTAAAAATTGTTGATGCCCATTTTTCTTTTGACGGCGGGCGCATCACTTTTGCTTTTATTGCTAATGGCCGCCTGGATTTTCGCGAATTAGTCAAAGTTTTGACGCATACTTTTCAAAAATCAATCCGCATGCATCAACTTGGCGTGCGCGACGAAGCGCGTTACCTTGGCTCTTGCGGGCCTTGCGGCGAAAATCTTTGTTGCCAGCGTTTTTTAAAAGAGCTGGGGCAGGTGAGTTCGGAGTTGGTGGAAGCCCAGCAAATTATGCATCGCGGCAGTGAGCGCCTTTCCGGCATGTGCGGCCGTCTCAAATGCTGTTTGCGTTTTGAATATGACGGTTATTGTTCGCTCGCTAAAAATTTGCCAGCACTCGGCACGCGCGTGCGTACCGACCACGGCCGCGGGGAAATTGTGGGGCAGAAAATTCTTAAACAAAGCGTGGTAGTGCGTCTTGACCCGGAAAAAGGCGAGTCCGGCGCTTTGGTGGAAGTACCAATTAAGAAAAATTAACAATCAAAAAAGGAGGATAAAATGCGTATTTTTTCCAGGAGATTGGTAGGAGGACTTTGTTTACTTTTTGGTTCAATCTTGTTTCTTGTGTCTATCTTATCGTTTATTGGAGAGATAAAATTATTTCAAGGTTTGGCGTCTTTCATTCTCGGCGTTATTTTCACGTTTATTGGTTTTTATAAGTTAAAGGCTTTTGAGTCCGACCTTTTTTATACGGGGAAAAACGATGAAGAATAATTTTTTAAAACCCATTGAGTCGTCGTTTCACCGACGGCTTTTTTCTTTTCCGTTTTCTTGACATTATTTCTATAATTTGCTACAATGACAATACAAAGATAGTTCTTTATAGAAAGCCAAGAGCACAGGCTAAAATGTGCTTAAAACAAGAAAAGGGAGGATAAAAGTGAAAAGGGGATTTGTGTTGGGATTCACCTTATTTATCTGTTTCTTTTTATTGGCTGATTGTGCAAAACGGCCGGAAGGTCCGACCATAGGACACCAACTGGAAGAAATTGGGTTGATGGGTGAACACCAATTAATGAGGACCGAACACTCCAAACAAATTAAAGGTTCTTTGGCCGGATTATTTTTTTTAGGTGTTGGCGGCATGGGTGGATCAATTGAATCAAATGATATTTTGGCGTTTTATTGGGAACCGAAACCGGGTGAAAGCATACGTTCTTCCTTGCCTTATAGTAAGTTTAGATTCATCAAAGATGAATCTAAAGATATTCCCACTATCGAATTTGTATTTGATCAGTATTGGTTAAAGAAGACCGGTACTTATTGGTCTTTGGGTGAAGAAGAAATTTTAAACCCCAACCTAATAATTAATAGTCGATATTTATATTTGGCTAAAGTAAAAATTTCCGCCAAAACAATGGAACAGGAAATTTATTTGCCGAAAGCCAAGTAAATATTTGAAAACACTTTTTCAACAAACCACCGGTTTAACGGTGGTTTTTTCTTTCCCCGTAAATTCAGCAAGGTAAACTTGACATTTTTCTCCGCTTTTACTTGAAGGTGTGGTATAATAGAAGTATAAAAATATTAAAACATTCGCACCATTCGCACATAATTCGCACTAATTCGCATAAAACCGAATGACTGCGGGTGGGGCTGGCGAATAATAATAAACTCTATGAAAAAGAATACACCAGCTATCCGCGTAGCCATTAATGGCTTTGGCCGAGTCGGCCGGGCGGCTTTTAAAATTATTCTGGACCGGCCGGATATGGAAGTAGTCGCCATTAATGATTTGACCGATAATCAAACCCTGGCGCATCTTTTGCGTTATGACAGTGTTTACGGCATTTATAATCGTAACGTCACGGCTGATGAAAAGAATATTTTTGTGGATGACCAGAAAATTCCCTGCCTGGCCATTAAGGAACCGAAAGAATTGCCCTGGAAAAAATATAATGTGGACGTGGTTTTGGAATGCACTGGCCGGTTTGTCAAAGACGGTGCCTCTAAAGCGCATCTGGATGCTGGCGCCAAAAAAGTAATTCTTTCCGCGCCATCCAAAGGCAAGCCCGAAGCGCCGACTTATTTAATGGGTGTGAATCATTTAAAATATAAAGGTGAAAATATTATTTCCAATGCTTCTTGCACCACGAACTGCATCGCGCCAGTCACCAAAATTATTGATGAGATTTTTGGCATTAAACGCGCTTTTTTAAACACCGTTCATTCTTATACCGCTGACCAAAATCTGGTTGACGGTCCGCATAAAGATTTGCGCCGCGCCCGTTCTGCCGCCGCCAATATCGTACCAACCACCACCGGCGCCGCGATTTCCGTGACCAAAGTTCTGCCGCGCTTGCAAGATAAATTTGACGGCGTATCGCTCCGCGTGCCAACCATTTGCGGTTCCATTTCCGATTTAACATTTTTAGTCCGCCGCAAAGCCACCGTGAGAGAAATCAATAGCGCCCTAAGCAAAGCCAGCCGTTCCAAAGAATTAAAAGGAGTTTTGACAGTTTCTAATGAGCCCCTGGTTTCCACCGACATCATTGGCAACCCGGCCTCGGCCATTGTGGATTTGCCAAGCACCATGGTCATCGGCGGAGATTATGTAAAAATTTTGGCCTGGTATGATAATGAATGGGGCTATTCGGAAAGATTGGTGGATATGGTAAACGTTGTGATGAAATAATGAAAAATGAAAAATAAATAATATTTTTAATATGGGCGGTTTTAAAACCCGCCCTTTTGATTTTTTTAAAAATAGTATATCCACATCAATCACGATCGTGATTGATGTGGATGTTGGAGAAAATAAAAAAGCCACCAGTGAGCGAGCGCTCTTGATTTTAATTTTTATTTACGCTAAGATAAAAGCGTTAGTTAAAACAAATAAAAAATCAAACAGGAGGTCAAAGATGGAGGAAAAATTAAAGTCGTGCGGAATTCAAATATCGCTAATCCCAAAAAATAAACTAGCAAGAGATTATAGGTGCAGAACAGAAGGTTGTGAGACTCAACTCTTTACTTTTAATGCCGCCGAATCTGAAGAAAAAAATGTATATCAAGATGTGGTTGGTTTTACATTTACAAAGGGAACTGATTTTTTAGGTTTTTTACCCAGCGAGGGGGTTTGGGTTTTAAGGTGTCCATATTGTAATAAATATTATTGGACGCACGCGTATGATGTAGAAATTGATATATTAAAAGAAATTCAACTGTGGGACAAGTCAACAAAGCATTTAAAATAAAACAATATTTTAGATGCTTTTTATTTTGTAATTTAGCACTCTCTTGACGAGAGTGCTAATAATAATATATAATGAATATAGAAACCAAAAAACAGGCTATTTGAGCTTAAAAATGGCTAAATTAGCCCATAAATTTGTGTGGATAACCCCTATGAACGACCGACAAAAGGAATTGCTAAAAATAATTGTGGAAGAATACATTAAGACCGCCGAGCCGGTAGGGTCAAAGTTATTGGTGGAAAAATATGGATTAAACTTTTCACCGGCGACAGTTCGAAATGACATGGCGGAATTGGAAGCGCAAAATTTAATCGCCCAGCCCCACACTTCAGCCGGCCGAGTACCGACTGAAGCTGGCTATCGCTGTTACATTAAAAATTACGTTGATTTAAAAAGCGAGTTGACGGAAAGCAAGAAAGATAAAATTTCCGCCAAAGGCGAAGTCGTTAAAGGTGAAAGCGATGAAAAAATAAAAACCCTAGCCAAAGTTTTGGCAGAAGAATCAGGACTCGCGACTTTTGTGGTTTTTGACGAGCACAATGTTTTCTATACCGGACTCACCAATATTTTTTCCCAGCCGGAATTTCGCGATTTGGATTTGATTTATGACATGTCGCGCGTGCTGGATCATTTGAGCGAAGTCATGGATGAAATTTATCCCGAGATTGGCGAAGAGGTGGAAATTAAAATCGGTTTGGAAAATCATTTGGCCAAAGATTGCGCCGCGGTCATGGTTAGGTCGGGTGATATGATTTTGGGGATGGTCGGGCCGATGCGGATGAATTATAAGCAGAATATTGGTTTGATGAATTTTATTAAGAGTATAATTTAAGAGCTACGAATGTACGAATAAAACGAATTTACAAATAAATCACAAAATTATTCTGCGGCCATTCGTATATTCGTACGATTCGTAAATTTGTAGATTTTTTATGCATAAACACAAAGAACAACAAAATGAAAATCAGGCGGAGCCAAAAGATAAGTGTCCGCAATGTGATGAATACCTCAACGGCTGGAAGCGCGCTTTGGCTGATTATGAAAATTTGAAAAAACAGACGGCTAAAGAAAAAGAAGAGTTTGCCAAGTTCGCCAACACCAATTTAATCATCGGTTTGATTCCAGTTTATAACAACCTCAAAATTTCTTTTGGCCATCTACCAGCAGATTTAAAAAATAATAATTGGGTTAAAGGAATTGAACACATCAGAAAACAAATGTTGGATGTTTTGGAATTCAATGGCGTGGAAGAAATTGTGCCGAAAATTGGCGAGAAGTTTAATCCGGAGCTGCACGAAGCGGTGAAGAGTGAAGAGCAAATAGTGAATAGTGAACAGATAACAGACGACAAACAACAAACAACAGATCATAAAATAGTAAAAGTTTTGAGTGATGGTTACAAATTAAACGGCCGGGTGTTTATGCCGGCGAAAGTGGTTGTCGCTTAAACCCAAAAAAATGTCATTCCGAATCAGCCAGCAGGCGGAGAGGAATCTCGTTATCTCCCCCTTAAGAAGGGGGAGCGCGAGGGGGTCAACTCGCCGCTAGGCGCGTATAATTAACGAGATCCCTCGTCGTCCCGAAGCGCCGGGACTCCTCGGGATGACAATCACCTATGAATTATGGACACTCTAACTTCCCACACCCTCCATCTCATAAAAAATTGTCCTGTTTGCAAGGCCAAGTTTGGCGAGGGGCAAATTAGCGTCGTGGAAAAAGATGAGGAAGGCAAAGCCACGGTTTTGTTAAGTTGTCAGAATTGTCAAAGCGCGCTTTTGGCGCGGGTGGTGGAAATGCCGTTTGGAATTTTAGGCACGGCCTCTTTGACTGACATTCAGGCGAGTGAAGTTAAAAAATTCGCGGCCGGTGGCAAAGTGACGTTTGATGATGTGCTGGATTTGTATGGAAAATAATTTTTTTGGTTGTCATCCTGAGCGAAGCGAAGGATCCTGTGGCCGAAGAGAAAAAGTAATAAAGATATAAGGATATAAAGAAATAAAAGGAAAAGGTTCTTTAAAAACAAAAAAACCACCGAGGTGTGATTCGGTGGCGAGATGAAAATCATTTTATAAAAACGATTTCCAGTTTTTTTGTTTGTCTACAATTCTGACAAGTTGGAACTGGTTTCCCTGTCTTGGAGTTCATAGTCATATTGAAATACGGATTGCTTTCGGTAAATTTTTCGCTGCATTGTCCGCAGTGGGTTGGTCTTTTTTCTTCTCCAACTGGAATCATGGTTTCCTCCTTAATTCCCCGATGATTTGGGCGTTGAGTCTGGTGCAGATTCGATCAGCCTTTTCAAAAGGAAGATTTCTATATTTCTCAACAATTTTCCACCTTTTTCTCACAACACCTCCTTCTTTTTTAACCTGATAGAGCTCTGTCTCTCCGCCGAAATGCATCATATAATACCGGTGAATGCAGAATAGCATAGCACTTCCTCCTTAATGTTTGATTGTTTAGGTTCTG
This sequence comes from Patescibacteria group bacterium, assembly GCA_028748975.1. Taxonomy (GTDB): domain Bacteria; phylum Patescibacteriota; class Patescibacteriia; order UBA2196; family UBA2196; genus JAQTPI01. The sequence continues at coordinate 95,458 of JAQTPI010000001.1, forward strand.
TGGTCTAATTACATCTTAGACCCCGGAAGTTAAAAAGTCAAATTTAGAAAAGTAACAAGGTAACAGAGTAACAGGGTAACAAAGGAGACCAGAACCTTTATTACTTTGTTACTTTATTACTCTGTTACCAAAAATTATAATTAATTTTCTCTTTGGGCTTAAAGGCAGAAACCTTCCCTAAAGGGAGTAAGAATAGAAAAATATATGCCAAAAATTATCGGAATCGATCTTGGTACAACCAATTCCTGCGTTGCCATCATGGAAGGTGGCGCGCCAAAAATTTTGGAAAACAAAGAAGGCAACCGCACCACGCCCTCCATTGTCGCCATGAGCAAATCCGGCGAACGATTGGTCGGTCTTTTGGCCAAGCGCCAAGCCGTCACCAACCCCACCAATACTTTGTTTTCCATCAAGCGCTTAATCGGCCGCCATTTTGACGATGCCGAAGTTCAGCGCGACATCAAGACCATGCCGTTTAAAATCAAGCAGGCCGGCGCCGGCGTGAAAGTGGAAATGAGCGGTAAAGATTACACTCCGCAGGAAATTTCCGCCATGGTTTTGCAAAAAATCAAAGCTGATGTGGAGGAAAAACTTGGTGAAAAGATTGAAGAAGCGGTCATCACTGTGCCGGCATATTTTGATGATTCGCAAAGACAAGCGACCAAAGAAGCTGGAGAAATCGCTGGGCTAAAAGTGCGCCGAATTATTAATGAACCGACCGCGGCTGCTTTGGCTTATGGTTTTGATAAAAAGAAAGGCCAGCAAATTGCCGTCTACGATTTGGGCGGCGGAACTTTTGATATTTCCATTTTGGATATTTCGGCCGATACGGTGGAAGTAAAATCCACCAATGGCGACACGCATCTTGGCGGCGACGATTTTGACCAAAAAATTATGAACTGGATTTTGGATGAATTCAAAAAACAGGAAGGCATTGATTTAAGCAAAGACCCGATGGCTCTCCAGCGCGTCAAAGAAGCGGCGGAAAAAGCTAAAATTGAACTTTCCACCGCGCAGGAAACGGAAATTAATCAGCCCTTTATCACTTCCGGCGCCGAAGGCCCCAAACATTTGCTTTTGAAAATGAGCCGCGCCAAATTGGAAGAATTGGTGGGTGAATTTGTAGAAAAAACTTTGGAGCCAGTCAAAAAAGCCTTGTCTGATGCTGGTATGAAAACTGGCGATATTGAAGAAGTAATTATGGTAGGTGGCATGACCCGAATGCCACTTGTCCAACAAACAGTAGAAAAGTTTTTTGGTAAAAAAGTAAATATGTCGGTTAATCCGGATGAAGTGGTGGCGGCCGGCGCCGCGGTGCAAGCCGGCGTGCTGCAGGGCGATGTCAAAGATGTTTTGCTTTTGGATGTGACACCCTTAACACTTGGTATTGAAACACTGGGTAGCGTGGCCACTCCTTTGATTGAAAGAAACACCACCATCCCGACTTCCAAGTCGCAGGTGTTTTCCACCGCGGCGGACAATCAGCCGAGCGTGGAAATTCATATCGTTCAAGGCGAACGCTCCATGGCGCATGACAATAAAACTTTGGGCCGGTTTATTTTGGATGGCATCATGCCTTCTCCGCGCGGCATTCCGCAAATTGAAGTCACTTTTGACATTGATGCTAATGGCATTTTAAACGTCAAAGCCAAAGACAAAGGCACTGGCAAAGAACAGCACATCACCATTACCGCCTCCACCGGTTTAAACAAAGATGAAATTGAAAAGATGAAAAAAGACGCCGAAGCGCACGCGGAAGAAGACAAAAAAAAGAAAGAGGGGATTGAAATTAAAAATCTGGCCGAGACTTTGATTTATTCCACGGAGAAAGCCATGAAAGACGCTGGCGATAAAATTGGCGCTGACATCAAAAAGCCGGTGCAAGAAAAAATTGAGGCCTTGAAGAAAATTAAAGATGGGGAAGATTTTGAAGCAATTAAAAAAGCCACAGAAGAACTGGCCGGGGCCGCGCAGAAAATTGGGGAAGCGATTTATAAAACTCAGCAAGCAACTAACAACAAGCAACAGACAACGGAAGAAAAACCGGCTGAAGAAAAAAAGCCGGAAGAGGCGGAGTTTACGGAGAAGAAGTAACACCGCAGTGTCATCCTGAGTCCCGAGCACTCGGGGCGAAGGATCTCGTTGTAGAATTATGAATTAAGAATTAAGGACGGCGGGCCGACATTCGTCGGCCCGCCGCAGCTCACGTTTGTCATTCCGGGCTTGACCTGGAATCCAGAAAAAATGAACAAATTTAAATTATTGGCGGATGTTTGTGTAGTGTTCCATTTTTTATGGATTGTTTTGATTTTGCTAAGCTTACCGTTAATGTTTGTTTTTGATTTTTTTAAATACATAGCGATACTTCTTATATTTGGCAATATTTTGGCTTGGATTGTTTGGAAGGTTTGCCCTTTATTTATTTGGGAGAAAAAATTAAGAGCTAAATATGATAAATCAAAAGTTTATGATGAGGCATTTATCACGCATTATGCTAAAAAATATTTAGGTATTTATATTTCCACAACAGTAATAAGAATTTTTCTCTATAGCTACGGATTATTAGTTTTAATTATTGCTTTAAATAAATAAAAAAGCCGTCGGTAGCGACGGCTGTGGGTGCTGCGATGAACTATTTATTTCTTTTGACGCATTTTTTGGCAGACCATTTCCGCCAGCTGAAATGTTAATTCCAGTTTTTTGCGGTGCATTTCGCGCCGCCATTTAGGAAAGATTAATTGTTCAATGTGATATTTCCGATAAGCCGGCCAGTTTCCATGCGCGGTGGGCAAATCTTCTGGGTAAAGGAAAAAAGCCAAAAGGTAATCATGTTGTCGAAAACCAGGATAGAGAACAGTGTAATGCTCAGCCGCGCCCATTCCTCCGCCGCCGGCACCGGGTTCCGAATTCCACGCGCCGTCAATCTCATAAAACTTTTCCCATTGTTTTTCCACCTTTTTCCGCCACTCTTCCCACGCTTCTTCTATTAGTCTTTGAAAATCATACTTTTCAATTTTCGCGATTTCATTCAAATCCGGCTGCCGACTGATATAATAGAGCACCAAATCCATTACATCGCTAAACTCAATATTTTTTAGAAAATGGTCGCCCGTATAAACCCTACCCTTGTTTTGCAGAGTCGCGTCCGTGCTCTTTTCAATCAGCTCTAAAACGATTTCTTTTGGTGTTTTGACTGTCATCAAATCCCCCTCGTTTGTTGTTTTTCCTCTGATGTGAATTAGATAATAAAAACAACCTCTGCGCCGACGAAATTCGCCGCTTCAACCAAAAAATTTTCATCATCCTTTTTTTGATTGAATTTTTCAGTGTTGATTGAAATTCCATTACTTCTGTTGGCCCTGTCCAGAATATTTTGAATGGTTTGGGGTTTGTTGATTTGTTTGGCCATAAAAACCTCCTTTTGTTTGTTTTTCCTCCCAATATAAATTGTGCTTTTATCTTATCATTAATAATTAAATCCTGTCAAGCGGCAGAAAATAATATTTGTCATTCCGGCCCGAGAGCCGGAATCCAGAAATTGTTTCTCTGGATTCCCGCTTTCGCGGGAATGACAAAGAAAGAAAATTTTTATGGACAATCAAAATCAAATCCAAATTAAAGATCCTTTTGCTGGTGCCGAATATGCTAATGTGATGAACATTAATTCCAGTAAAGAAGAGTTTTTGTTGAACTTTTTTAATATTGCCGGTGCGAATGGCAGGGTAGTTGGTAAAATAATCGTCAGCCCCAGGCACTTAAAAAGAATGTCTGGCGTGTTAACTAAAGTATTAAAAGATTATGAAGAAAAGTTTGGTAAACTTGAAGAAGCCAATGAACCAAATACGGAAATAGGTTTTAAAGCCGAATAAAACTGACGAGATCCCACCACCCCACAAATGTGGGGTTCGGGATGACAACCATATGAGTAATAAAAATTATTACGACACTCTCGGCGTTTCCAAAACCGCCACATCAGACGAAATAAAGAAGGCCTTCAGAAAGCTTGCTCACGAACACCACCCCGACAAAAAAGGCGGCAACGAGGCCAAGTTTAAAGAAATTAACGAGGCCTATCAGGTTTTGGGCAATGAGGAAAAAAGAAAACAATACGACCAGTTTGGCCAAACTTTTAGTAATGGCGCTGGTGGATTTAATGCAGGCGGATTTAACGGCCAAGGATTTAATTGGCAGGATTTTGCGCGTCAAGCTGGCGGACAAGGAAATTTTGGCGGGCAAAATTTTGATTTTGATTTGGGCGATATTTTTGGCGATTTTTTTTCCGCCCGAGGCGGATCCGCCTTTGGCGGAGGTGGGAGACATAAACGTGGCCAACAAAGAAGCGGAGAAGACATTGAAGTCCAAATAAACATTGGTTTTCGTGAAGCGGTTTTTGGCGCGGAAAAAATTATTTCTTTAGAGCGCCAAGATGTTTGTGAAAAGTGTAATGGTAAAGGACACGAAGCTGGCGTGAAAATTATTACTTGTCCCGAGTGTAAAGGTGTGGGCCAAGTTCGCCAGGAACAGCGCACAATTTTTGGCGTGTTTGCTTCCGTGGGCGTCTGCCCAACTTGCGCGGGCGTTGGCAAAAAGCCGGAAAAGTTTTGTTCTAAATGTCATGGCGCTGGCCGAACCAAAAATAAAAAAGAAATTAAAATTGAAATTCCAGCCGGGATTGATGAAGGCCAAAGCATTAAAATTTCCAACGCTGGCAACGCGGGCGAAAAGGGGAGCGCTGCCGGTGATTTATATATTTCTTTTCAAATTCGCCCTGATAAAATTTTCACGCGCGAAGGCGAGAATATTTTGACTAAAATTGAAATAAATATCGCGCAGGCGGCGCTTGGTGATAAAATAGAAGTGGAAACTCTGGACGGAATTGTCGAAATGAAAATTCCCGAGGGCACGCAATCAGGCAAAATTTTTATTTTGAAAGACAGAGGCGTGCCGATTTTAAACAGCCATGGCAGGGGGGACCAGTTAGTGGAAGTAGTGGTAAAAATTCCAACAAAATTATCGCGCAAAGAAAAGCAGTTGCTGGAAGAATTGAAAAATGAGTGGCGGTAGTTTGTAGTTTATCCCGAGCGACCTCGTAGGGAAGTATTGAGCCGAGGGATCTGGTTTGAGGGTAGAAGGGTAATAAGTAATTTAGTATATAGAAGTAACCGTTTTTGATGGCGTTTGACAGGCCGATAATTATATGCTAAGTTTTAATTGGTACATTTAAACCCAAAAACAAAAGGAGGTTTTGATGGGCAGGATCAGGGTAAAATTTTTGGTAGGTGCCATTATTTTAATTGCTCTTGCATATTTCACCGTTGGTTTTTTTGTCCGGCGTTATTGTGCGGAGTTGGATAGAAAAACCCAACTGCGAGAAAAAGCCAGAACTGAACAAATTGCTAAAGAGTGGCCAAAAATTTTGGCTGTTGCTAAAAGCAGGGGATTGGTTTGGCACGGCTCGCTGCGTTCAGACAGTAGTCTTTACGACGGTCGCCTTTGGGAAAGGTTTATTTTTCTGGATACCACTGCGGCGCTTAAACCAATTTGTGGTTTTCCGCGTGGAGCAAAAATTGCCAATAATAATCTAAGATTGATAGTTGTTGGCTTTGATCCCACCAAACCCGATTCAATTTTGGTAAAAGATGACTACCGCGGAGCAAAAGAGAATTTTTTACCAAAAAATTTTTTACAGGCCGAAGGTCTTCGCACCATGGCCGAAGCAGGATTTATCGCCAGTAATTTTCGCAAAAGAGTTATTAATCGGCACCCGCGGTTTGGCGGTTGGCCCCTGGACGATAATCCATTTTCTCCACTGACTTGCCATTATCCCGAAATTACTGGATATATTAGCCCGGGTGATACAGTGAATGTTTGGTATCGTGTTGATAGTAAAAAATGGAAGTTCGTGAGTAAGGGCGTGGTGGTAGGGTATTGCCCGTATTTTTATTCCGATTTAAGGTATATTACCGAGTTTTTTATTTTGACTTACGTTTTTAAGAGTAAAGAACTGGAGATAACGCGCCCGCGTAACCTTCCTCCAGAATCACTTTTCCCCGCTAATCTTTATATTTCTTCTTTATATCACTAAATAAATTTAGTTTTCAATCCCGGTTTAGCGTCATCGCCAACCGGGTTTTATTTTTGGCTTAAATAAGCGTACTTGACAGGATTTTTTAGGCATGCTATAATGGGGGTATTGAATAAAATCAATTCAATCCGCATCCCCAGAAAGAACTTGATGTAATGTAAGCTAATAGTAATATCAATAATTGAGCTTGAACTAACGAAAGTACTTTTTGGAGATGTGAGTTGGAATGATTTCTTTGAAAAAACAAAAAACACAAAGGAGGCCGGAGATGGCCAAAATTACGAAGGAACAGATTGGGTTATTAAAAAAATTTGGTTTACCGTCAAACCCCGATCTGATTAAAGGAAGAGGATTTTATCTTTATTGCCGTCATTTTATTTCTTTGGATAATCGTTGTTTTGATGACCATGGGCATGAGTTTTACGGAACAATTACAGGAATTGAATTTCGCCAGCCCGAACTTGGGCGTCACAACAGCATGATGGTTGTGTTGAATACGTCTTGTCATTTGCATTGTTATGCCACCCCCTCGGAGCCGTTAAGGGTTTTTTGTAGAGGTAGAAATGATTCCGTTGAATGGGGTTTAACTCCAGGATTGTTTATGTCGAACGCCGAGGAGTCAACGGAAGTGAGTATGAAAAAGGCGGAAGAATATGAAAAAAATATTGTTTTTAAATTTTTTCCTTGGCGTTTTGATTTTTTGAGAAAAGTTTTAAAAATTTATTAACCAAACAAGGGGGTGTTCATGCTTTTAAAAAAAGGGATTCAGACAGGTAAAACCGAGCCGGAAAAACCGTCGAAGGAAATTCGGGAAGCCATCAATATGGGCGTTCCGAGGAATCACGTTTCTTCGGCCATCAAGCCCCTACTTCACTCTAGGCCGTTGAGTTTTGCGGACAGAGTGGAACAATGGGCCCATCGTCGGCGACAGAGAAGACTGGAACGGCGCGCGGCCAAAGAGGCACGCAAAAAGGCACGGTGCATCGCCACCGCCTGACATTTTCATTCTGTATCCACCAGCGGGGCAACCTGCTGGTTTTTTTATTTTCTAATAATGAGGATGTGTAATTATCTCACGATCGTGGGATAATTACACACTTTTATTTTAAATTAAAAATTAAAAAAGGCGGTCCGATATTTCATCGGACCGCCCTTACAAAAATTTGTGTATCTGTGAAAATCTGTAATAAATCTGTGTCTATCTGTTTTTTATTATAGCCACCTCTTCTTCTTAAAATAAAACACCATACAGAGCATGGCCACAAGCATAATTCCAATTATAACCCAAAAATTATACGGGTGGTTAAGGAAAGGCATGGCATTGGTGGTGTTCATACTGAAGATGGTGGCAAACAGCGTCAGCGGAAAAACAATTACGGAAAAAATCGTCAGTGTTTTAATAATCTGGTTTAAACGGTGAGAAACCAAGGATTCATGCGTCTCGTACAAAGCATCAATCGTATCTTTGTAATTGGAAAGAAAATCCCAAATGTCTTTGGTGTGGTTGACCAAATTTTGATAATAACTTTGCAGGCGGTGGGCGGCGAACAGTTTTTGCGAACGATCAATCAGTTTTTGTATCACGCTTTTATGAGCTTGCATGATTTTTCGAAAAGCAACAATGTTTCTTTTAATGCGCATGATTTCTTTGATAATATCAATTCGGTTGTGGTTGAAGTTGAAAATATTTTTTTCCACTGCGTCAATGTCTTGGCTTAAATGTGTCAGCATGGGGAAGCAATAATGGAGCAGAGTGTTGAGAATTTCATACATTAAAACCGCCGGATTTTTTTCCTGATAAATTTTTGTCAGCTTGGAATTTTTTTGATATTTAGCTGCCAGCTCCGCGAGCGGTACTAAATTTTCATTAAAAACCGTCACCACATAATCATGGCCAATGAAAAAATTAACCTCGGAAGGATCAACGCAGCCGGTGGCGCGGTTATAAATTGGAAATTGCAGAATCATGAAAAGATAAGAACCGCGGTCGGTCAGTTTTGGCCGCTGGCAGGGCGGCAGGCAATCAGTCAGGTCTTGTTCCGCAAAATGAAATTCTTTTCCCAATGTTTCCAATTCTTTTTTCGCCGGCAAATCCACCACCACCCATTTTAATCCGGTGGGGAAGAAAATTGTTTTGATGTGTTTGGCGTTTAACATAAAGGTTTAGTAAATTCCAAGCTCCAAGCACCAATTTCCAAACAGATCTCAAATTTCAATGATCAAAATTCAAAACCGTCGCGTCTAGAATTTGGAATTTGATATTTTGAATTTGTTTGTTATTTGGAATTTGGAGCTTGGTGCTTAACCGTATGTGGACAATTATATTATACCATTTTTATTAAACATGGTATAATGTTAAAAGAAGGTTATGTCTATTGATGAAATGGAACTGATTAAAAAAGTAGAATATGAGGCGCCACCGGAGGCGGCGCCGGATTTTGGCGTAGAAAGCGAAACGGGGAAGGGACTGGAAAATAAGCCAGAGGTAATGCCGGAACAAGAAGCGCCGGGCGCGTTTGCTGGCATTCCGGTACCACTAAGCGCGCCACAGCCAACAGCCAAAGACCCTGTTGTTGCGAGCGTGGAAAACATTTTGGAAGAAAATTTGGCCGATCTTTACATAAATTTATCGCCCCAAGAGCAAGCGCGATTCAAAGCCAAGGGCGAAGAAACCACCAAAAAAATTGTGGAGCTTTTGCGCTCTGCCAAAGCCACTTTCAAAAAAATATTCAATCTGATTTTCGGCTGGCTGAAAATCATTCCCGGCATTAATAAATTTTTCATGGAACAGGAAGCCAAAATCAAGGCAGATAAAATAATCAAGCTACATTAATTGTTAGATTGTTGAATTGTTAAACAACCACCCCGGCTCGGTCTGTTGACCTCGCCAACCCCTCCTTCGAAAGGAGGGGATATTGGTCGCTATCCTCCCCTTTCGAAGGGGAGGTGTTCCGCCGCAGCGGAACGGAGGGGTTGTAATAATTGAACAATTTAGCAATTTAGCAATTAAATAATGCCAAATTATTTACCCTCATCTCCCTTGGAACCAAACCTATTAAGCAACCCATCCTTTGCCGTCTTTTTATTTTTACTCGGCATTCTCGTCCTAATTTTTGTGGCGCTTTTAATTTACCGCAATTATTTGCGGCGGCACTATAAAATCCCGGCCAAATATCAGCCGGCGGTGCTTTTAATTACCGTGCCGAAAGAAGCGGCTGGCGATAAGAATCAGTCTGGTAATCTGACCGAAACCATGCGTTCGCAAATCGCCTGGGCCGAAGGATTTTTAACTCAGCTCGGTTCCATCAAGCCGCAAAAAGGCTTTAAGGCCTGGCTCTATGGCCGTCATGATAATTTGGCTCTGGAAATTGTGGCGCATCAAAAATTAATTTCTTTTTACGTGGTGGTGCCAGAGTATCTTAAGCAATTTCTGGAACAGCAGCTGCTGGCCCAGTACCCGAGCGCCCAAGTGGAAGAAGCAGAGGATTATAATATCTTCACTCCCAAATCTTTTGTCGCCTCGGCCAATCTGCAATTGGGTAAAAATTCCATGTTCCCGATTAAAACTTATCGTGAATTTGATAATGACCCCCTGAACGCCATCACCAATGTCTTAAGCAAACTGGAAGACACCGCTGGCGCCGTGGTCCAAATTTTAATTCGTCCGGCGCCGAGAAATTGGCACGATTATGGCTTGAAAGTTGTCACTGCTATGCAGCAGGGCAAACCTCTGAAAAAAGTTTTGAAAGCGCAGGAAGCGGACATTTTTAGCGCGCTCAGTAAAACTTACAATTTTTTTGCCGGTCCTGCGGCTAAAAAGGAAGACAATCAAATGGCGCCGGGGGTTTACCGCCTTTCGCCCATGGAAGAAGAAATGATTAAAAAAATTCAGGCCAAAAGTTCCAAAGCTGGTTTGCAATCCAACATTCGCGTGGTGGTTTCCTCGGAAAATTATCAGGCGCCGGATATCTACCTTCATAATATTTTAAATTCTTTTGGGCAGTACAACATCACTGAATATGGCAATAATTTCAAAATCAGTAAAGCCAAAAGCAATGACCGCATTGTTTCGGAATCCATCCACCGTATTTTTGATAATAACCGTTCTTTCATCTTGAACACGGAAGAGTTGGCATCGCTCTATCATTTTCCTCTGCCCACTTGCGAAACTCCCAATATTCGCTGGCTTTTGGCGCGTAAAGCCGCTCCGCCAATTAATATTCCGCCCACAGGAATTGTTTTAGGAAAAAATAATTTTCGCGGGGTGGAAACTTTAATCAGAATGAAAGAAGAAGATCGCATGCGCCATTTCTATATTATTGGTATGACTGGTACTGGTAAATCCGTTTTGATGGAAGAAATGGCCAAACAAGACATTGCTGAAGGCCGCGGTGTTTGTTTTCTTGACCCGCATGGCACGGCCATTGACCAAATTTTGCCTTGCATCCCAGAAAATCGTCAAAAAGATGTGGTCTATTTTGACCCCTCCGACGTGGAAATGCCAATTGGTTTAAATATGCTGGAAGCCAAGACCCAGCAGGAAATGGATTTTGCCGCTTCGGAAATGATTACGATTTTTTATAAACTTCTGCCCGACCCGTCCATGGGCGGTCCCATGTTTGAACACTACATGAGAAATGCTTTGCTTCTTTTGATGGCCGACCAGGCTGACCCGGGTACTTTGGTGGAATTGGGCCGCGTTTTTACTGATGATGAATATCGCGCGGAAAAATTAAAACACACTCGTGATTTGTTGGTGCGTGACTTTTGGGAAAGAGAATATCCGGCCTCCCAGCGGGGGAGCATGGCTTCCGATATGCTGTCCTATGTTGTTTCCAAAACTGGCCGTTTTGTGGAAAATGAAATGATGAGAAACATCATTGGCCAGTCACGTTCCGGCTTCAATTTCCGCCAAGTCATGGATGAGGGCAAAATTCTTCTAGTCAATTTGTCCAAAGGAAAAATCGGCGAAATGAATAGTAACTTACTGGGTTTAATTATTGTTTCCAAATTGCAAATGGCCGCCATGGGCCGTGCTGATTTGCCGGAAAATCAAAGAAAAGATTTTCTACTCTACATTGATGAGTTCCAAAATTATACCACCGATTCCATGTCCACCATTTTGGCTGAAGCCAGAAAATATCGCCTCGGTCTAATTATGGCGCATCAATACATCGGCCAGTTGGTGAAGGGCCAGGACACTTCCATCCGTGACGCGGTTTTCGGCAACGTCGGCACGCTCGCTGTTTTCCGCATTGGCGCCGAAGACGCGGAATTTTTGGCCAAACAATACGCCCCGGTCTTTAATGAGTATGATTTAATCAATATTGAAAAATTTAACGCTTATGTTAGGCTATTAATAGATAACCAGGCCAGCCGGCCGTTTAATATGGCCACCCTGCCGCCCAGTTTTGGTAATCCGCAAACAGCAACTTCTATTATTAATAATTCCCGCCAAACCTATGGCCACTCCAAAGCGGAAGTGGAAGCGGAAATTGTGAGAAGGTCAAAGATAGGAGAGCTTGGCAAGGAAATGGAAGAAGAAGAAAAATAGAACAGATTGACACAGATATAAAACAGATAGTACACAGATACACAGATTTTTTCGTCTCCCTCTCCTTAATAAGGAGAGGGTCGGGGGAGAGGTCGCAAATATCTGTGCATCTGTGAAAATCCGTGCTCTATCTGTGAAAATTTGTTTATTATATGCTTGAAAACCTTTTCGGCTCGCGCACGCGCGTCAAATTATTGAAACTTTTCCTTTTGTCCGAAGGCCGTTTTTTTGTGCGCGAAATCGCGCGCCTGACCGGCGAGGAACTGAATTCTGTCCGGCGCGAACTGAAAAATTTGGTGGAGTTCGGCTTGGTCAAAGAAGTCAGCGCCGAAGTCGGCCGCGCCGCCAAAGATGAAAGCAAAAAATTTTATGAGGCCGATGTTAATTTCGTGCTCTATGATGAATTGAAAAATTTATTTTTGAAAACCCGTCTCTTGGTGGAGCGCCTCTTTATTAAAAACGCCAAGCGCCTTGGCCATGTCAAACTTTTGGTGCTCTCTGGTTTTTTTGTTAATGATTTGGATGCCAAAACCGACCTCCTCATCGCCGGCCAAATCAATAAGCGCGCCCTGGCCGGTTTCATCAATAAAATCAGCCACGAATTCAATCAGCCCATCCGCTACACCACCATGACTTCCACGGAATTCAATTATCGCCACAAAATCACCGACAAATTTTTATTTGAAGTTCTGGAAGGCAGAAAAATCGTGGTAATTGATAATTTGGAGAAATAAATAAATGAAAATAAAAAATCGGCCGCGTGCTCATGGCCGATTTTGATTTTGAAAATATTTACGGGCTTAAGAGGTTTTTGGCCTTTTTTGCCACGTATTTTTGCGTTTTTTCATTCAGACTGTAAAATGAAAGATTTTGGAGAACTTGATTTTTTTCTATTGGATAATTTGGGCTAAGTTGCCTAAGGATGATGACTCCTGGCGGACTTTTATAAGCCAAATTTCGTTCACGCTTTTCATTGGTTTTCCAATTATAGCAATAGTAGGTGGTATCATTTTTTTTATTAACCCTGTTCCACCAGAGATAGTAATAGATATTGATTCCATTCCACTCGGCACGCGCTTGTTTTAAGAATTGAGCCCCGTTAACCGGTAGCAGAGGAATGTAATTTTTAATATCAAAATTACTGTCAAGCATGAAAGCCTTTTGACCATATTGCGACAAATCCAGTGGCACGCATTCTTTTTTTACTTTTGTCCGATAACTTTTTAGCAAATTAAGAACCGTCTTTCTGATTTGTCTCTGCTCGGCTTTGTTTATTTTTTTCCAGTCTGAGAATGATTTGTTGTACCACAGATCAGCTACATTAGGGATGCCATACCATTCTTTTGCTGAAAAGAATTCATTTGTTATGTTTTTTTTCTTGCCAGAGGTTTCAATCTTTTGTCTCAAACATTTGTAAGAATCAGGATATTTTGATGGACCTTCCACCCACCAGAACCAATAGGTCATTACCGAATCTTGATTGTCCGGCGGAACGCGTTTAATCTGCCTGACAAACAAGGATTTATCAACGATTGGCACAAACGTTTCCCAATTCAAATCCGCTGTTTCCAGTTGCGGACTGTTTTCATATTTTGCCAGATTGGGCGGTTGGGTGCGCCGGATATTCCAGGCAATTGCACAAAGAATTGCAGTCGCCACCACCGCCACCACCGCTACTTTTACCCGCATAAATTACCTCCTTCGGGTTTGGTTTTGAAAGGATATTTGATCATTTTAATCTTAGCAAATTTTGAAAAATAGGTCAAGAAGGTGTATAATAAAATTAGGTTGACAGTAATCCACAAATTAATGTTAAATCTTGATTACCAAATCTTCAAATTAATCAACGACCTGGCTGGCAAAAGCCAGCTACTTGATTTTGTCGGAATTTTTTGCGCCAAATATTTGATTTTTGTCATCGCTGGCGTGGTTTTGGGCTGGTGGCTGGGGCTGCATAAAACCAAGCCCACCTTGGCCTGGCCAATCATTGGTCGGCGCAAGTGGCTGATTTTCGGCAATGTTTCGCTTTCCATTCTTTTAACCATGCTTTTGAATTATGTTTTAGGTTTTTTAAAATTTCGCAGCCGGCCCTTTGTCAGTTTGCATACCGGCCGCCTCGTTAATCCTTTTTCCGAAAAATCTTTTCCCTCTGACCACGCCGCCGTGGCTTTTGCCATTGCCCTGGCGGTTTTTCTTTATGATAAAAAGTTGGGAATTGTTTTAATGTTTCTTTCAGTGTTGGTGGGCCTGGGCCGGATTTACGCCGGCGTGCATTATCCTTTAGATGTTGTTGGCGGAATTATCGTCGGCATTTTATCGGCCGTGTTTATGAAGTTGGTGGTGTTTAGGGGGGTTAGAGAATAGAGAAGAGTGAAAAGAGAACAGTGAATAGTGTGAGCGGGCTTCCAACTCGTCTTTTTATTTGACACATTTTTTGTCGTTTGCTAAGCTGTTAATACATAAATTACCTTACCAATTCATAAAAGGGAGGAAAGATGCCAGAACCAGTAGCCAAAACAAAACCGAGATTTCGGGGTCATTTTTCAATGGCGGGATGTATGACATTGCCAGCGGGTAAAGTCAGAGAATCTTTACTAAACGAAAAAGGATATGATTTATTGATCTCAATGTTTTGTCACTCGGGTGCTCATAGTGGTGGTTATAGTTTAGAATTTACTACTTGGAGTAGGGAAATTGTTGCCATTTTGGAGCAAGAAATAATTCCAGGCTATAGTGAAGGGATACCAGAAAAAAAAGAAGAAGAAAACGGCCTGATTATATTAAGAGTCGCCAGTTTTTACAGGCACATAGGGGCCGTAGTTCAATATTTCCGTAAAATCGGTTTTGAATTTGATTTTTAAAGTTTGTTCGGGTTGGTAATTTCATAACATCAAACCTCGCCCAAAACGAGGTTTTTTTTATTTCCACTCTTTTAGAAGGAAAAGAAGTTATCCACTTTTATTGGTTATTGTCAGATGTTAAAAAGTGGTGTATAATTAATGTAGAGTGGTAAAAAGTGGAAAAAAGTGGATAACTAGTGTAAAACAATTTGGTTTTAAGCTAAGTTTTGAACTAACCACGCTAAAAATAACACAACGGGATCCCTCGGCCGATGAAATATCGGCCTCGGGATGACAAACACAGTAACATGTTCATCGGCGAATATCTTCATGGTTTAGACGCTAAAAACAGATTGGCTATTCCAGCCAAATTTCGGGCTGAACTGAAAAGCGGGGCAGTCTTGACGCGTGGTTTGGATTCCTGCCTTTTTCTTCTAACCAAAAAAGATTGGGAGAAATTTATGGAAAAAATCTCCGGCTCGCCTTTGGGCAAAGCCGATGCCCGCGGGTTTTCCCGTTTTATGCTGGCTGGCGCCATGGAAGTGAAATTAGATGGGCTTGGCCGCATTCTCTTGCCCGATTATCTTAAAAAATATGCCGCTTTGGCCAAAAAAGCCGCCATCATCGGCGTCAACAACCGTTTGGAAATTTGGGACGAAGCCAAATGGGCGTTGTATAAAAAAGGCATTGAAAAACAGGCTGACGAGCTGGCGGAAAGAATGGGAGAGTTGGGCGTGTAAGCATGAAAACATAAAAGCATTAAAGCATGAAAACAATTCCTTATTGATTTGTTTTAATGCTCTAGTGTTTTAATGTTTTAATGTTATGGCTATCCATAAATCAGTTTTATTGAAAGAGGTTTTAGAATATTTAAATCCGGAACCAAACCATAATTTTATTGATTGTACTTTCGGCGGTGGGGGACACAGCCGGGAAATCTTGAAAAGAATCGCGCCAGCTGGTAAACTTTTGGCCATTGATGCGGATGCTGAAACCAGAAATCAGAAACCAGAAATCAGGGATGACAAAAATTTTATCTTTGTCAACGCTAACTTCCGCGATTTGGAAAACATTGTCAAAGAAAATTTTCCTTACCCTGTTAATGGAATTCTGATGGACTTGGGGCTTTCTTCGGATCAATTGGAATCTTCCGGCCGCGGTTTCACTTTTCAAAAAGATGAGCCCCTGGACATGCGCTTTGATACTCGCAAAGAAACCAAAGCGGCTGACATCCTTAATTTTGGTTCTCTAGATTATTTAAAAAATATATTTGAAAATTACGGCGAAATTCGCCCAGCGGAAAAATTGGCCAGAAAAATTATTGATTTAAGAAAACAAAAGAAATTTCAGACCACCTTTGATCTGGTGGCGGCGGTGGACGAAGCGGGCATTAAATCTCGCAGTCCCAAAATTAATTCGGCCACGCTGGCTTTTCAGGCGCTGCGCCTCGCGGTCAATGATGAACTGGGCGCCCTGAAAAATGTTTTGCCCGCGGCTCTAAATGTTTTAGCGCCCGGCGGCCGGTTGGCTGTAATTTCTTTTCACGCCCTGGAAGATAAAATTGTCAAAAATGTTTTTCGTGATTGGTACAAAGCCGGGGCGGTCAGACTTTTAACCAAAAAACCAGTCGCGCCGAGTTGGGAAGAAGTGAAAACGAATAATAGAAGTCGTAGTGCTAAATTAAGGGTGATTGAAAAAATATAAAATGCGAATTATTACAAATTTTGTGCGAATTTTACGAACAGATTATTTGATGTTTATTCGCACAATTCGCAGGTAATTCGCCATTAATTCGCATAAGACACGGTAAAAAACAACGAGCGGGTGAAAAATGAATAAATTTAATAAATAGTAGGGTTAATAGAAATATATAGGGAAAGCGTAAGCCGTCGAACTGACGGTAAAAACAAAAATAAAAATGTCCAAGTATTTTTCATTTTGCAATGATAAGCAGAAAAGGTTAAATATGGGCAAAAAAACACGCCGCGCCAAATGTTTAAACTTGAATTTAACTTCGCGCCTTTTTCTTTTGGGCTTGGTTTGTTTTGGTGTTTTTGCCTATGTTTTAACCGTCAACAACGGTTCGGTCAAGGGTTTTGAAATTTCCCGTTTGGAGAGCCAGCTTAATGAGCTGCAACTTCAAAATCAAAAATTAACTGACCAAGTGCAGGCCACCAAATCCCTTTCCACTCTGGAAGATAAAGTTAAAACACTCCAAATGGTGGCGGTTTCCAACATAGAATATCTGGATGTTAGTGGACCAGTGGCGATGGCAAAATAAAAACTCAAAACTCAAGGAAAGGAAAACAGAAATTAGAAATCAGAAAACAGGGAAATCCTGATTACTAATTTCTGATTTCTGATTACAATCTATGGCCCTTGCTTCTTGCTTTTTGTTTATTGTGTTTTGTGTTTTGAAATATCTATGTTTCACCGTCACGGCATCATCAAAAATAGCCATAAGGAAAATTCGGCGGCGCGGATAACAATTGTTGCCGCGCTGTTTTTCTTTTTGGCGGTTTTAATTGGACTCCGCCTTTTTTATTTGCAGGTCTGGCGCCATGGCTCTTTTCAAAATCAAAGCGATGAACAGCGTGGGTCTTTAAAAAAAATCATACCTAGCCGTGGTTTAATTTATGCCGCCGATCAAGCTGGTGATAATCCATTGGTGGCCGATAATAAAGAATTATATCTGCTTTTCGCCGTGCCGCCGCAAATTAAAAACGCCACCGCCACCGTGGATGCGCTCAATAAAATTTGGCCCCTGACGCAAACCGAACGGGAAAAAATTTGGCGCCAACTCCAAAAAGTAAATGACCCCTACGAGCCCCTGCGGCATTATTTGACTGTGGAAGAAAAAAATAAAATTTTCGACTTGCAAATAGCTGGTTTGAATTTTTCTCCGGAAACCAAGAGATATTATCCGGAAAAAAATATTTTTTCGCACCTGACCGGTTTTGTGGGTTTTGTCGGCGACAGCCAGGTGGGCAGTTATGGTTTGGAAGAATTTTTTGAAAGTGAATTAAAAGGCCAGAGTGGGGAAGTGAAACTGGAAAAAGACCCAGCCGGCCGTTTAATCGGCGTGGGTGACTTTGAAATCACTCCGGCTGTTAATGGCGCGGATTTATATTTAACCATTGACCGCCAAGTGCAATTCAAAACTTGTTCGGTTTTGGCGGAGACAATCAAAAAATTTGAAGCCGAGGGCGGTTCGGCTTTGGTGCAAGATCCCAACACTGGCGCGATTTTGGCGCTCTGCAATAACCCCGATTTTGATCCCAATAATTATAATCAAGTTGCCAGCGCCAGCGTCTATACTAATCAGGCCATTGCTTCCCAATTTGAACCCGGTTCAATTTTTAAAGCTTTTACCATGGCCGTCGCGCTTGATGTTGGCGCGGTTACGCCGGAAACCACCTATGAAGACAAGGGTGTTTTGGTTTTTGGCAAAGAAACTGTCCGCAATGCCGCTGATAAAGTCTATGGTCTCTCCAGCATGACCAAAGTCTTGGAATATTCCATCAACACTGGCGCAGTTTTCGCTGCCGAGAGCGCCGGCCGCGAAAATATGAAAAAATATCTGGAGAATTTTGGTTTTGGCGTCAAGACCGGAATTGAATTTAAAAGCGAAGCCAAAGGCGATATTTCTTCTCTTAAAAATAAAAGTGCCATTTATTTGGCTACTTCTTCTTTTGGCCAAGGCATTGCGGTCACGCCCATTCAAATTTTAAATGCTTTTTCTGCCATCGCGAATGGCGGCAATCTCTATCAGCCTTTTGTTGTCAAAAAAATTATTTCCGCGGATGGCCGCAACAAAGAGATCGAGCCAAAAATAGTCCGCCGGGTAATTTCCGAACGCACCGCCAATGTTTTGAAGGCCATGTTGGTGTCGGTGATTGAAAATGGGCACGGCAAACCCGCCGCGGTCAAAGGTTATTATGTCGGCGGCAAAACCGGTACTGCCGAAATTCCTTCGCCTGCCGGCGGCTATCTTAACGCTTTCAATCATTCTTTTGTTGGTTTTGCGCCGGCTGGGAGTCCGCGTTTCACTGTTTTTGTCAAAATAACCAATCCTAAAATGCGTTTTGCCGAAAGTACGGCCGCGCCCGCATTTGCGGAAATCATGAAATTTCTGCTAAACTATTACCAGGTTCCGACGGAACGGTAATAATTTTTTTATAGCCTGCCCTGAGCGCTAGCGAAGGGCACCAGCCGAATTTTGGGGAGGCAATATTAAAATCGCTAGAACCATCAAAAAATCCCTTTGTTACTCCGTTACTTTGTTACTTTATTATTCACCGCTTCGGCCACGGGATCCTTCGCCTCGCCCATGCTTGGGCGATGGCTCAGGATAGACTTAGTAAAACCTATGAAAAAACTTCTTGATAAAACTTTAGCCGTTTTAGCTAAAGCCATACTAAAGAAATACCGCCCCAAAATAATCGGCATCACTGGTTCCATGGGCAAGACCTCGGCTAAGGAGGCGGTTTTCACTGTTTTGAAAGACAAATTTAATGTCCGCCAAAATATCAAAAACTATAATACTGAAATTGGCCTGCCCTTAACCATCATCGGCGCCAAATCCGGCGGCAAGAACTTTTTTAAATGGCTGTCTGTTTTTGGACGCGCCTTGTTTTTATTAATCATTAAAGATCAGAAATATCCGTCAGTTTTAATTTTGGAAATGGGCGCTGACCATCCAGGCGACATTCAGCATCTGGTCAAAATTGCTCCTTGCGATTTGGCCATCGTCACTTCCATCGGCCCCACCCATCTGGAATTTTTTGGCTCGGTGGAAAACGTAAAAAAAGAAAAAGAAAACATTGTGGCCCACCAAAAACCCACCGCCGTTGCCATTTTGAATTTTGACGATGAATTGGTCATGGCCATGAAAAAGAAAACCCTGGCCAAAGTTATCACCGTGGGTTTTGGCGACGGAGCTGACATTCGCGTCACCGACACCAGTTTTGGTTTGGATGAAAAGACCAAAAAACCCTATCTCACTTTCAAGCTCCATCATGCTGGCTCCCTTGTGCCGGTCAAACTTACCAAATGTTTGGCCGCCACTCACGTTTATTCTTTTCTTTTTGCCGTCGCCATCGGCACGGAGATGGGTTTTAGCACCTTGGCCATGATTGAATTATTGAAAGATTTTCAACCGCCGCGTGGCCGCATGAATCTTTTATCCGGCATCAAACACACCGAGCTGATTGACGATACTTATAATTCTTCCCCGAGCGCCGCGCTGGCTGCTTTGGCTGTTTTATCAAAAATGACTGCCAAAAGAAAAATCGCCGTCCTCGGCGACATGCTGGAATTGGGCGCGGAAACGGAAACGGAACACCAAACAGTCGGTAGAAAAGTTGCGGAATTAAATTTGGATTTACTTTTGGCCGTGGGCGAACGCGCGCGCAATTTTATTGTGGGCGCTCTAGCTCTCGGCTTTGATAAAAATAAAATTTTTCATTTTGACAATGTTTCCGCCGCCGGCCAATTTTTGCAGGATAAAATGGAACCGGGTGATTTGGTTTTAATTAAAGGCTCGCAGGGCGCGCGCATGGAAAAAATTGTTAAAGAAGTCATGGCTGAGCCGGAACGCGCCAAAGAACTTTTGGTGCGTCAAGACGAGGAGTGGATGAGAAAGTGACACGACAGTGTCATCCTGAGCCCCGCAAATGCGGGGCGAAGGATCTCGTTGTTGTTTAACGGCGTCGCGGCCCGTTTCGTCAGTCGTTAAAGGTTTTACGTTTAATTAAATCGTAAAACGATACGGGTGGCGACGTCGTATAACCACAACCCGTATATTCGCAAAATTCGCCGGTAATTCGCACTAATTCGAATAATTACAAAATTTGACACCTTTTTTAATTTGTCTATAATAGAATATATATAAAATAAAAATAAAAACCAGCCGTGTCTTAAAAGGCCTAAGCTGGATTTTAAAGAATAAAGTTATGAAAGAATGTTCTTTTTGCGGCATGCCTCTTAAAAGCGATGCCGAAGCTGACCTTTGTGATTTTTGCCTCAATGATGACGGCAAAGAAATGCTGGCCGCTCCCGCAGCGGAAGAGCTTGATTTGGAAAACCCGACTTCCACCGGCTGGACCGAGACAGTGGAGTAGTGTTTTTTGTTTTTTTAGCAGTTTATCCCGAGCGGCCTCCTAGGGAATTTAGGAGTCGAGGGATCTCGTGAAAATTTATTGTGATTTACAGTAGGAGCGAGTTTTTAACTTGCTCTTTTTTTATTCGCAAAATTCGCCCGCCTCAACTCGCGGTCGCTCATCGACGCGAGGCGGGCTCTAAATTCGCATTTATTAGCAGTTAATTTTTGGCTAAGATTAGCCAAAAAAATGAATTATTTTAAAGTTATCCACTTTTTGCTCTTGACAAGTTTCCCAAAGTGCGCTATAATAGAGATAGGTAAAATAAAAATAAAAGCACCTAAATAAGAGGGAAAAATGACTAAAAGTAGCTGCGTAGGATTATTTGTGGTGGTTATGGTCGCCATGGCCATGTCCATCAGCTCGCTTTTCTCCGCCAGTAAGGAGAAAACCGAGCACTCCACGACGATTGAAGTCGTCGTGACGGCCGAGTAGTTTTAAGAGAATTCTAATCAAAAAGACAAACCACTTCTGTTGGGCAGGAAAAGATTTAATTTTTCTGACCCGCACCAAAATTCATCATCCGGCCGCGGAGCATTCAACATTTGCTCCGCACCATTTTCCTAATCGGTAGTGATAAACTAGTGGTTAGAAAAATGGGCAAACGACCCAGAAGTTTCAGAATTTAAAACGCACCTGGCGTGTCCAGGCAAAATTAAATAAGGAGGTGATGTATGAATACGGGAATAAGCGCAGGAACTTTGTTCACAATTTATTTCTTCTCTCTGATGGGGCTTCTGATTTTGATGAATCCCCGTGGAGGAAAAAAAATTGTGGCCACGGTTGGTTTCGTTCTTTTCATTTTTGGAACGACCAGCGCCTTACCCAGACTTCTTTTGCTTTTGGGCGTCAATGTGACCATAGGGGATGTTGGTCACATATTTCGGTTACAGCCAATATTCATCTGGCTGGGTTTGATTATTTATCTTGCGGGATTGTCGGTCAATACGCTTCCCAAGAAAAAAATGAAACTCGTCCGAAACTGATTCGCCCCAACATCAACCTGGCGGCGCGTCTGCGAAACATCGTAGACGCCCGCCAGCCCATTTTCCTAATCGGTAGTGATAAACTAGTGGTTAGAAAAATGGGCAAACGACCCAGAAGTTTCAAAATCTAAAACGCGCCTGGCGTGTCCAGGAAATATCAAGGAGGAAGAAATGAAGAAGTTGTTTGTGGTTTTAATGGCGGTCGTTATTTTGACCCCCGTGATTTGTCTTGCCGGTAGCAGTGAAAAATTCGAGCAAATTGGTGAGCCGTTTTTGATTATTGTTCCTGCGGATTACCATCACGACACCTACATGGAGTCGTTTGGTAAAAAATATAGTTCAGAATTTCCCAACTACCGTAGCTCTGGCGTGACTGCTGACAAATTCAGTCAGGTCACAACCAAGCTTTTGCCGAATCAAAAACTCGCGGTTACGGTCTACTTGGTGAAGTCCTGGACAATTTCAAGACAAGAAATCATAACATTTCTGAAAGCCAATAATGCCTTTCTCGTTGGAGCTCAGGGCTTGGCCTTGACCTTTGAACAAAAGCGTGATCAACTTCCCATAGGGTGTATCACTTCTTTTGATCAGAAAGAACACCTCTGGCGAGACATCGAAGGACACACAATGGAATTGAAGCTGTTTAAATTTGGACCCCCTAATGAATACCATCCCGCTTTCGATTCTTGGCTTGGCCCTTCAGATGCATTAAACATCGGAGATATTTTTTTTCTTTGTTTTCGTGATGGTTTTACCGCGGTTGAAAAGAAACAAAACGAAATCGCGGTTGAAAAGAAACAAAACGAAATCAAAGATCTGGAGGAAAAACTCGCTAAGGCAAAAGAAGAATTAGAAAGACTGAGTGGAAAGTAAAAATTTCGTTAACAATCAATACTGGCGCGCCTATTCTTAACAGAATAGTCCGCGCCAGCCCATTTTCCTAATCGGTAGTGATAAACTAGTGGTTAGAAAAATGGGCAAACGACCCATTTTCCTCCTGGCCTTAGGGGGAATGTAAAAAATTACATTACAAATTTTTAGGAGGAAGATCAATGATAGCTTTTGGAATCATCGTGATGCTAATTGGAATTCTTTTTGCCCTCCTTCATTTTTTTGCCGGGGGCAACAAGAAATGTCTGTCCGTGACCGGTCTCTGTTGCGCCATCTTTTCATTGACGCCGTCATTGAAGACATGGCTCCACAATGACCCGAACGCGCTGGTATTTCAGGTCATATCTTTTCTTATCGGCGTGATTCTTTTTTTCATCGGACTGACAGGCAAAAAAAACTGAAAACTGATCAGCCGAAATTTTCCCGAAGGAAAATTTCGGCTGATCCTTCCACTTTTGTCCCTCACATCTGGTGGGGAATAAATAGGAAGAAAATAAAATTTTTTCCAATATAAAAAAACTTTCATAATTCATAGACCGTCTTCTGCCAAAAGCAGAGACAAGAGGAGGAAATAGTCATGGAAAAGCACCTGAACAAATTATTTTGGATTTTTGTAATCATGGCGGCCTTTGCCCTTGTCTGCCGTTCCAAGCCGGCGCGGTCGCAATCCGCTTCCAACTCCGCCGCCGCTTTGGAAAAAACCCGTCAGGCCATCGCCGTTTTGGCAACGCTTGACCGCGACAAGTCAATCACCGGCCTTTCGGAGAAATATTTTCTCTGGGAAGCCAGGGTGCGGCTGGAATTGATCAATGTTTCCGCCGGTGATCTGCGGGAACTGGTATCCGACATTGGCGCCGTCGCCAGTTGGACCAAAAGTCCCCATGGTGGAAAGATCGCCGACCTCGTCTTAGCCGAGATGGCCAAACGGGCGAAAAAAATGTCCAAAAACGAAGTATATCAATACTTCGTTAAAGACAACAACGTCGCCTGGAAACTGGCCTATACTGGCGCCGGAAACCTGATGGAGGTCTGGGACAAGGCGGGCGTCACCGAGTATCCCGTGTAAATTTTGACAGTTTGTCTGTCAGGCCGTTGCATCATATGCAGCGGCCTTTTTTATTTGTTTTTAATTTTATCCCTAATTACTGATTACTAATTACTTATTACTCCTCAGTTTGACACCAATCTTTTTTCATGATAAAATGGAATTATCAAACCAAAAGAAAATTCAAAACCTAAAAAAGCCCGTCTCTACCAAACAGAGTCAAGGCAAGGAGGAAAAAATGAAAAAAAGTAGCTGGCTGGTACTGTTGATGATTTTTATAGCCATTTTTCAGACAAAATTGGCGTTATCACAGAGTAGCTCTGTTTCTACATCTCAAAACATTCCGATTTTTTTGGACATTCCCGACAGCGTCGTGATAAATTTTGCCAAATCTTTGACGCCTGGTGCTCTACCACCCACTAATCCGCCGCAGCCCTGGAAAAAATGGGATATCTGGCCTGGTTATGAAAAATCATATTTCTTAAACTTTGATTATCGGCGATCAAATAACCGAATGCCGTTTATATCTTTTATGACTAATTATGATACGGTATATTCTTATTTTATTATTTTTAGGGTTCCTAAAAATCAGATCCAACCAAAGTTTGACCCAATCCTTAATGATCGGAAAGTCCGAAGAAAAATAATCTTTCACAAAATCGGATATTGGCGTTATTGCTGCCTTTGTGGTGGCCAGGCGATGAATATCACCCCCAATCACATCGCCCGCTCCTTGGCCGATCTGGAAGGAAATTTTGAACAAGACTATTTGGCTAAACCTTAATAGGTTTAGCCAACCCGAAGTCTCATGACTCCGGGTTTTTTTATTTGGCCTAATGGCCTCCTACGAATTACGAATCCCGAGTACTCGGGACGAATATACGAATGACGGTTATCCCCTCCTTAATAAGGAGGGGAAAGGGGAGGTAAACTCGCCGATAGGCGCGTATTATTTCCGTTTGCTTTTTTGGTATATTTTTGGTACCATTATTTATGTTAATATGTTAAAAAGTTAAAATGCTTTTATGAAGTCAAAAGATTTGCGTCGCAAATACATTGAATTTTTTAAAGCCAAAGGTCACGTCGAAATTCCTTCGGCTTCTTTACTTCCGGAAAATGATCCTTCCGTGCTTTTTACCACTGCCGGCATGAGCCCCTTGGTGCCGTTTTTGCTTGGTGAAAAACACCCGGCTGGCGCGCGTTTGGTCAATTCCCAAAAATGCATCCGCACCGGCGACATTGACGAAGTCGGCGATGGTTTTCACCACACCTTTTTTGAAATGCTCGGCCACTGGTCATTTGATGATTATTGGAAAGATGAAGCGCTGAAAATGAGTTTTGAATTTGTGACCAAAGAACTTGGCCTGGATAAAAAATATCTGGCCGTTTCTGTTTTTGAAGGCGACAAAAACGCGCCGCGCGACGATGAATCCATTGAGGTTTGGAAAAAGTTGGGTATTGATGAAAAAAGAATAAAACCGCTACCCAAAGACAGTAATTGGTGGGAGCCAACAGGCGATAATGGCCCCTGCGGCCCCTGTACTGAAATGTTCTATTGGACCGGCGACAAAAAATTCGTGCCCGATGTTTTTGACCCGGCCGATAAAAATTGGGTAGAAATCGGCAATGATGTTTTGATGCAGTATGAAAAAGTGGGGGAGAATAAATATAAAATTGCCAAGCAAAAAAATATTGATAACGGCACCGGCTTGGAGCGTTTGCTGGCCGTGATGAATGGTTTGGATGACGACTACCGCACTGATTTATTTTGGCCGATAATACAGAAAATTGAAGAGCTTTCTGGTAAAACCTACGACCTCACCCCCGACCCTCTCCTTGTAAAGGAGAGGGGGACCAGCGACACTGTGCGTTCTATGCGCATCATCGCCGACCACCTGCGTGCCGCTACATTTATTATGGGCGATAATCTTGGTGTGGCGTCATCTAACTTGGATCAGGGTTATGTCGTGCGCAAACTCATTCGCCGCGCTATTAGACACGGTAAATTAATTGGAATTGATAAAAACTTCTGCTCCGAAATCGCGGAAATAATTATCAATTTAATGAAAGGTGTCTATTCGGAGTTAGAAAAGAATAAAGAATTTGTGATTTCTAATATGAAAGAGGAGGAAGAAAAATTTAGAAAAACGTTAGAAAAAGGATTGAAGGTTTTGACCACTCATATGAGAGCAAGAGATAAGGGAGATATAATAAATCAAGAAAATATTCCAAATTGTTCACCGGTAGACGGAGTCAAGGGATATGTTCCACCGGTAATAACGGGGGATTGGTTATTTGATATTTATCAGAAACTTGGTTTTCCTCTGGAATTAT
The DNA here is from genome assembly GCA_028748975.1 of Patescibacteria group bacterium. Lineage (GTDB taxonomy): Bacteria > Patescibacteriota > Patescibacteriia > UBA2196 > UBA2196 > JAQTPI01. The sequence continues at coordinate 121,354 of JAQTPI010000001.1, forward strand.
CATTAGAGGAAATACAAAAGGAACAAAAAATTAATAAATTTGATTTAGAGAGAATTAAAAATGAGTTTGAAGAAGAGATGAAAAAACACCAAGATCTTTCCCGCACTGCTTCGGCCGGGAAATTCAAAGGTGGCCTTGCCAATCAAAGCGAAATGGCGATAAAATATCACACTGCCACGCACCTGACTCTGGCGGCATTACGAAAAGTTTTAGGCGAACATGTTTTCCAGCGCGGATCAAATATCACCGACGAAAGAATGCGCCTGGATTTTTCTCATGGCGAAAAAATGACTCCGGAACAAATCAAGCAAGTGGAAAACATTGTTAATGAACAAATCCAAAAAAACCTGCCCGTGGAATGCGAAGAAATGAATGTGGACGAGGCAAAAAATTCCGGCGCCATGGGAATTTTTGAAAACAAATATGGTGAAAGAGTAAAAGTTTATTCTGTCGGCGCGGGCGATGTTTGTTTTTCCAAAGAAATCTGCGGCGGGCCGCACGTGGAAAATACCAGCGAGCTTGGCCACTTTAAAATTTTGAAAGAAGAAGCGAGTTCCGCTGGTGTACGTAGAATAAAAGCAGTTCTCTCCTAGTGTCATCCTGACGACCCCGAGGCCTCGGGGGAGGAAGGATCTCGTAAATATCCCCTCCTTTCGAAGGAGGGGTGCGAGCGAGAGCGAGCGGGGTGGTTGTGGTAGAATATTTTTACAACCCCTCCGTTCCGCTGCGGCGGAACACCTCCCCTTCGAAAGGGGAGGATAACGACGAGATCCCTCGTCGTCCCGCGCCCGTGACTCCTCGGGATGACACCCCACTAAAACTTTATGGACCCCAAAACCTACCAACCAACCCATAATTACCAACCTCCGGAAAAAGCCAAAAAAAGCAAAAAGGCCAAATGGCTTGGCCGGTTGTTTTTTCTGGTTCTGATTGCCGCGGTCATCGTGGTGCTTTTTGGTTTTGTTTTGCCGACCGCGGAAGTGACTGTCTATTTTTCTTCCACGGATTTGAGCAAGGACTATGAAGTTGTTTTGGACCAAAATTTAAACAGTCCTGATTCCGCGCGGCTGTCACTCCCGGCGCGGGTCTATGAAGAAACAGGGGAGGAACAGAAAAAATTTCAAACCACCGGCAAAAAAGATATGGGCGACAAGGCCTCCGGCTCGGCCACTTTTTTCAACTATACCGGCCGGCCCTATCCTTTGACTCCGACCGTGGAATTAAATCATTCATCCGGAAAGATTTATATTTTAAAAAGCGAATTAACCATTCCCGCTGCCACCGTTTCCGATACTGGTGAAATTGTGCCCGGAAAAATTCAAGGCGATGTGGAAGGCAAGGATGCCGGCGATTCTTTCAACCAAGCCGCCGGCCGTCTTAATCTTTCCATTTTAACACCGGAACTGCAAAGCAAAGTTTACGCCGATGTTGGGGCAATCAGCGGCGGCACCAGTAAATTAGTGTCCGTAATTTCGCAGGAAGATTTGGACAATGCTCAAAATGAATTAAGCAATACCCTGACTTTGAAATTGAAAACAAAAATTAGGGATCGCCTAAAAAAGAATGAAGAAATGATGCGCGATGAACTCACCAATTTTGAAATTTTGAGCTCGGAAAAAAGCGTGGAGCTGGACAAAGAAGCCAAGGACTTTGATATGAAAATTACGGGCAAACTCAAAACCCTCGCCTTTAATGAAACCGAATTGAAGAATTTTCTCAAAACCCGCAGTCTAACCGATTTGCCTTCGGACAAAATGATCGCGGAAGATGATTTGGGTGAACTGCAAATCGCGGTTGATCAGGCCGATTTCAGTTTGGGCGTGGCTAAATTGAAAGTCAAAGCGACCTATAAAACTTTCCCCAAAACCGATTTGAGTTCGCTCCGCGATAAAATCAAAGGCCTCTCGGAAGTGGACGCCCGCCGCCTAATTTTAGGCACGGAAAACATCCGCGATGTTCATTTCAGTTTTTCTTTCAATCTTTGGAACAAACTGCCGACCAATGTCAATAAAATAAAAATCAAGGTGGGGAACAAATAGTGCGTTTTTTTACACAAGGAATAATAAAAACTCAAAAAACATGGAGGATTGTTATGAAAATTAGAATAGCTGTTGTGGTCATGGTCTTTTTTGAAGGCCGGATACTTATTGGTAAAAAACGTTCTGATTCTTCAAAATCGTTTGCTGGTAAATGGCATATTCCTGGTGGAGATTTAAAATCAGGAGAAAAACTTTTAACAGGCGCATGCAGAGAAATATCTGAGGAAACCGGCCTTAAAATTGATTCAAAAAAAATACGGCAGATTGATGTGATTGGTTTTCTTAAACCCGACCAAGATGAATTCGTAAATATTCTTTGGTTGTATACAAAATTAGAAGCGAAAACAGAAAAAGAACGAGCTGCAATTTTGAATGCCAAGCCCAATGGAGATTTAGAAGCAATTAAATGGATTTTACCAAAAGATATTTTTTGTGAGCTGGATATATTATCTTTAAGTAGAATGCCAACTTCCGCTAAAGTACTCTTAGAGAAGATCTAATTTTTATAGAGTAAAAATAACAAAAGCCAGTTGTTCCGACTGGCTTTTTATTTTCATTTGACAAACTTTTTTATCGGCGTTAAGATAGAAATATATTCACAAATTATCAAACAAAAAGGAGGTAAAAATGGGAGTGCCACAACAAGGCGACTGGAAGACCGTTGCCAAACCAGGATGGTTTGGTGAAGCAAAAAATGATATGTTGGCTCATTTTGACCAAGACTACGGCGCGGGAAACTGGCGCATTCGGCATCGCTTGGGACCGCGTCTACTGAATCTACCAGAAGCATTGCGGCTGTATGAACTTTGTTATGAACTACACTTCCTTAATCCTAACACCAGATTTCTGTGGACAAAATTATTTGAGCAGGCTTGTGAAGTTTGGACAGAATATGAATCAGACGTTGAATCGGGATTAGACTATAGTATCCAAAAAGCCAAAGCGCCCCACTACGAGGATGTTTCAATTCGTATCATTATGAAACAATATGGACACCAATTCGGGGGCGAACGATTAATCCGCGTCCGTGCTGACAGTAATGACGTAATTGGCATCGCCCTCAGTTCCATTCATATTCCGTTTGTTTTTCCGGAATTTATTGAAAGTGACGCGCACGGAGTTCAATGGTGGAATAGACACCGGGGGTCGCTGGAACACTTCTGGCACGCCAATAAAGAGCTTCAAGTTGCTTTCAAAAAATAAGGTATGTAAGACATCGCGGAGCCATCATCGGTTCCGCCTTTTTATTTGAAAGTTATTTTCATTTGACAAACCTTTCCCCATGCTCTATAATTACCCTAGACCCTAATGTTTGGGGCTTATATTCTTACAATGGAATACTTCCTAAACCCGAAAGTTTTGGCTAACCTTAGCCAAAAATATGACTTTTGGGTGGTAGGTTTTGTAAGAAATATGAGCTATCCACAAAAGAAAGCTCGTATTTTTTTAGTGCTTTTTGTCATTCCGAACTTGTTTCGGAATCTCAAAAGTAGATGCTGAAATAAATTCAGCATGACAAACAAAATAAATGACTGAACCAATCAAAAAAGAAGAAGAAATAATCACGCCCGCTCCTGTAACTCCGGTTAGTTCAACGGCGCCTGTTTCTGGTGATAATAATGAAGATTTTTCCCGTTTCAAAATCAATAAAAAGGGTTTTATGGAAATTGACGGCGAAGTGGTGGAAACTCTGCCCAGCATCACTTTTAAGGTGCGCTTGGAAAACGACCACGAAGTTTTGGCCCGTCTTTCCGGCCGCATGCGCCTGAATAAAATTATGCTTTTGCCTGGCGACCGGGTGCGCGTGGAAATGACACCTTATGATTTGAATAAAGGGAGGATTACGTATAGGTACTAAAATAAAAACTCAAAACTCAGACAACAAAACCCAGAATATGATAACAATTCCATTTTTTGAGTTTTGCTAATTGGGTTTTGAGTTTTGAAATAATTATGAAAGTCCAATCTTCGGTAAAAAAAATTTGCAAAGACTGTCAAACCCTGCGGCGCAAAAACCGCGTATTTGTGATTTGCAAAAAAAACCCGAAGCATAAGCAGAGACAAGGCTAAACTTAATAAATTAAGTAAGCACCAAATCCCAAATTCCAAAATACAAACAATTGGCGCTCCGCGCCAACCGTTTGGAACTTGGTGCTTGTAATTTGTAATTTAAATATTTTATGGCTCGTATCGCTGGTGTCAACCTACCCAATGATAAAAAAATTGATGTCGCTTTGACCTACCTTTATGGCATTGGTCTGACTTTGGCGCTCAAAATTTTGGCCGACATGAAAGTTGACAGAAATAAGCGCGTCAAGGAATTAACCGATGACGAAGTTAATGGTTTGCGCAATGAAATTGAAAAAAAATACCGCGTGGAAGGTGAATTGCGCCGTGAAATTTTGGGCAACATCAAACGCTTGAAAGAAATTAGTTGCTATCGCGGCAGCCGCCATTCCAAAAATTTACCAGTCAGGGGCCAGCGCACCAAAACCAATTCCCGTACCGTGCGCGGCAACAAGCGTCACACCATGGGCTCGGGCCGCAAACCAGCCGGACAAAAAACCTAAAGTTAATTTTTAATTTTCAATAAAATAAAAGTATGTCAGACGAGGTGAAAAAAAATCAAGAAGAAACAGCTCCGGAAACAGCCGGTGTGGTTGCTAATGAAGAAAAAAAAGAAGGCAGCGAAGTAGTTGTTGAAAACTTGCCAGTGGAAGAAATGAAATTGGTTGAAAACAGTGAAGAAGGAAAATCTGGTAAAGAAAAAACAGTCACCGTTAAAGGCAAGAAGAAAAAGAAAAAGGAACCGTTTTTGCGCGGTGGCCGGGGACAGGTGCACATCAAATCTTCCTACAATAACACCATAATTTCTGTCACCGATTTGAATGGCGCGCTTTTAGTTTGGGCTTCGGCTGGCAAATGCGGCTTTAAAGGGCCTAAAAAAGCCACGCCTTATGCCGCTGGCGTGATTGTTAAATCTTTAATTGATAATATTAAATCTTTTGGTATTAAAGAAGCGGAAGTTTTTGTTAAGGGCCTCGGCATGGGTCGTGAAGCCGCGGTTAGAGCTTTGGGAGTTAATGGCATCCAGGTTATTTCCATCAAAGATGTTACTCCAGTTGCCCATGGTGGAGTTCGAGCTAAAAAAGCGCGAAGAATTTAATAAATGCGAATTATTGGCGAATTACTTGCGAATTGTGCAAATAGCTACCAAATAATCTGTTCGCAAAATTCGCACAAAATTCGTAAGAATTCGTATAAAGTTTTTATGTCAAAAGTTCTTGGACCAAAATGCAGATTATGCCGTCGTCTTGGAGTAAAACTTTGCTCCAAAGGCGAGCGGGGCATGGGCGCTAAATGCGCCTTGGTTCGCCGCGCCTATCCGCCGGGCGTGCATGGTCAAAAAGGCTATGGCCGTCTGACCGATTATGGTTTGCATCTGAAAGAAAAACAGAAATTGAAAGTGCTTTATGGCATCATGGAGCGCCAGTTGCGCAAATATTTTGAAGAAGCCAAAAGATTCAAATCCAATACCAGCTTTAAATTGATTGAAACCTTGGAGCGTCGTTTTGATAATGTTGTTTTCCGCCTGGGGCTCGCCAGTTCCCGCCGTCAGGCGCGCCAGTTTGTCAATCATGGTCATTTCTTAATCAATGGCAAAAAAATGGATATCCCTTCCTATTTGGTGAAAAAGGGCGACGCCATCACTATTAAAAAAGCCAAAATGATGGAAAAAGGCCCCATGAGTGAAAATTTAAAAATGATTGCTAAAAAAGAAACGCCGGCTTGGTTAATTTGGAATGATGTTGAAAAGAAAGGCCAGATTATTGAAATGCCTTCGGGCAAAGATTTGGACGTCGGCGTGGACACCAAGTTGATTGTGGAACACTATTCTCGTTAATTTTTAATTTATAAAAATTTATATAGATTTATTTTCAAATTTATGTAAATTTATTAAAAATATATGGAAAAAAACTTTGAAAACGACAAAAATCCAGAGCAGACCACTTATGTGGTCAGTGATAAATTAAGAGAAATTAACATGAAGAATCCCAAGGGAATTGAGATAGTTCATTCCGATGGAAAAAGGGAAATTTTAGATAATAGTATTAAAACTTTAAAAATGAAAGATGAAAACGGAAATGTAATATCGATCATGAATTAATTTAATAATTTTAATTGGCATTTAAAAATGCCGAAAATAAAAATATGGAAATAATCCCCATTGCCAAAAAAGTCGAATACCACGAAGTGGAAAAAAGCAAAGGACAAAAAGGTTCTTTCATCATTGAGCCCCTTTACCCGGGCTATGGTTTAACCGTGGGCAACGCCTTGCGCCGCGTGCTTTTATCGTCTCTCTCCGGCGCCGCCATTGTGGCCATCAAAATCAAAGGCGTGGATCATGAATTTTCCACCCTGGAATACGTCAAAGAAGATGTGGTTGATATTATCTTAAATTTAAAACAAGTGCGGATTAAATTAGCGGACATTCCGACTGAGCCAATTAAAATAGTTTTGAATGCCAAGGGCGAAAAAGAAGTGACGGCCGGTGATTTTAGCAAAATGGCCGGCGTGGAAATTTTAAATCCGGATTTAAAAATTGTCACTTTAACCGACAAGGCCGCCAGTTTTGAACTGGAAGCTTATGTGGAATTTGGCCGCGGTTATGATCCGGTGGAAACCAGAGAGAAAAAAGATTATGAAGTGGGCGTGATGGCCATTGACGCGCTTTATAGTCCGGTTAAACGCGTTGGCTATGAAATTGAAAATATGCGCGTGGGCGAAATGACCAACTGGGACAGAGTCACTTTAAATATTGAAACCGACGGTACCTCCGACTGCGAAGAGGTTTTTGCCAAAGCCGTCAGCATTTTGGTTGACCAGTTTTCCGCTTTAATGCCAGCGATGGAAGAAAAACCAGCAAAAGTAAAAAAAGGAAAAAAGGAAAAAGAGGAAATTAAAGAAGAGGTAGTGGCGGAAGAACAGCCCATTGAAATTAAAGTGGCTGATGTCAGCTAGGAAGCCGATGATAAAC
>JAQTPI010000002.1 GCA_028748975.1 Patescibacteria group bacterium
CCCCTCCCCGCCTTGACTGGCGAGGCAGGCTTATAAAGGAGGGGAGTTTCTATCGGTATGAAAATCGCTTTAGTCCATGACATGCTGGTCCAAGAGGGCGGACAGGAAAGAGTGTTAAGAGCGCTCCAGGAATTGTTTCCGGAAGCGCCGACTTTTGTTTTGATTTATGACCGCGATAAAAAAGAAAAATTTTACGCGGATAAAGATATTCGCCCCAGTTTTTTGCAGAATTTTCCATGGGTGGAAAAAAAATATCAATGGTATTTGCCTCTGATGTCTGCGGCCATGGAGGCCCATGATTTAGGCGGTTTTGATTTGATTTTGTCTTCCAGTTCTTCTTTTGCCAAAGGCGTGATCGCGGGTCCTGGCACAATTCATATTTGCTACTGCCACACACCCACGCGGTATTTGTGGTCCAATTGGCAGGGTTATGTGGAAGATCTGCCTTACCCGGATTTCATTAAGAAATTTTTGCCATTTTATCTTTCGCAGCTACGCCACTGGGATTGGAGCGCGGCGCAACGGGTGGACAAATTTTTGGCTAATTCCAAGACAGTTAAGGAACGCATCAAAAGATACTACGCGCGCGAAGCCGAGGTGATTTATCCGCCGGTGGACACGCAAAAATTTTTTATCGCGCCCCAAATCGGCAATTATTATTTGATGGGCGGCCGACTGGTGCCCTACAAGCGCTATGATTTGGCGATTCGCGCTTTTAACAAATTAAATATTCCACTTAAAATTTTTGGCGTGGGGCCGGAATTAAATCGTCTCAAGGCAATGGCCAAAAAAAATATAGAATTTTTAGGCGAAATTAGCGAAACGGCCAAGGCCAAACTTTATGCCGAATGCCTGGCTTTCATTAATCCGCAGGAAGAAGATTTTGGCATCACCGCGGTGGAGGCGATGGCCGCGGGCCGGCCGGTGATCGCGTATCGCGCTGGCGGGGCATTGGAGACGGTGAAAGAAAGGGAAACGGGCGTGTTTTTTAATGATCAGGAATGGGAAGATTTAGCCAACACCATCATTCATTTTCAGGCGGAAAAATTTAATCCAGCAATAATAAAAAATCACGCCGAGCAATTTGGGCGTGAGAAGTTTAAGGAAGGAATAAAAAAGTTTATTGATGAAATTATTGGAAAAAATTAATATTCAAAAACCCAGATCTTTCCGTTATTGATTTCGAAATATACTTTGGCACTTTGTTTGGCGGCTGGAATAAGTTTTTTAAAATTGGTCCAATAATCGGCGAAGATGACAAAAACCGTGTCAACGCCGGTTATTTTTTTTGCCTCACTGATAAATTCCGGCTTAATGCCCTGATAGGTAATATTTAAATAAATTTTGTATAGTGGGGAAGAGGTTGGTAGGGGATAATAAAAAGTTCCATTATAATATTTTTTAAAACCAAACTCTTGCAGGGCAGCGGCGGCGGTGGACTGGTTGGCCAGGACAAGATAGTTTTTATTAGCACTAAGGCCCTCAACAAGGCGCACGGCAGTCAAGTCATCAGCGGAGACGGCAAAACCTTTGTTTTTGATGATAGTATCGTAGCGCGGATAGACCAAGTATAAAATGGAAACAGCACAAAAAGCAGCGCCAATTAAAAGGAGAATAACTCCTTTTTTTGTTTTGATGGCGATTTCAAAAATGTAGGCCAGAGCGATTAAAACAAAAGGCAAAATGAAAAAATAGGCGGAGTGAACCAGGCGCAGGGGAAAAATATTTTGCTCGTAATTGATGACGGATTGAAAAGTAAAAAGTTTGAGTGCCAAAGCATTTATAAGTAGAATTAAAGAGGCGAGGATAAAAAATGATTTTGATGTTTTTTTGAACTTATAAAAACCAAAGATGGAAAGAATAATAACAAGCGGATAAAAAATTATTTTTAAAAGATAAAGTGAATGTAAAAAAGAATCAAAAGGAAGATAGAAAACGCTGTTTTTGGCAGAGATTAGAAGTTCGCGCAGATTTTGCCAATGGAAAGAAAGTTGAAAATTTGGGAGGATTAAGGAGGCGAGAAAAAAAGCGAGCGGAACGGCAACGATTGATAAAATTAATAGGATTAATAAAACTAATTTATTTTTTTGACGCAAGGATAAAAAAAGACAAAAAGTTAGAGCGGAAATTCCGGCGAGAGGATGAATGAAGGTGATGGCCAGAGCGAGGAACCAGAGAAAGGGAGTGATTTTTTTATTGTCATTCCGAGGGAGCGAAGCGACCGAGGGAATCTCGGACGAGATCCCATCACCCCTCTCCGCCAACTGGCGGATCGGGGTTCGGGATGACATCCACGCAAAAGCAAAAAATACAAAACAGATAAGAAAAATATTTGCCAGATGCTGTGGAGTGGTGAAGAAGAAAGAAAAAAGAGTTAAGAGACCAGCGAAGACAGCGGAAAATTGGGCGGCGGATTTGGAAAAGTTATTTTTGACAAGGGTGAAGTAGGCGAGAGTCGGAATTAGAATTGAACCGAGTGCGGGAGCCAAAATTTTATCAAAAAAAGAAAAATTGATGGCAAAAAGTTTAGAAAAAATTATCACCAGAGAATATTGTCCGATGTAATAGGGGGTTTTGGGGAGCACGACACCTTCCAGAGAAATTATTTTTTCGGCGGCGCGGTGGACAAAGGGATCAAAGCCATAGCCGATTTTATAAACCACAAGCGCCACGGCGCTGGAAAGCAAAATGTATAAAAAAATTAAGGGACCGTTTTTATTTTCTGGATGCTTGATAATTTTGTAGAAAAGAACTAATGATAACAAAAAATAGACAACGAAAAAATAGGAGGGAATGACTTGCCAAGGACTGACGATGACGGAAGTGGAGCGGTGGAATATAAGTATTAAAAGCAATAGAAGCAATAAAAGTACTATAAGTAATGATGATAGTGAAAATTTTGGAAAGTGTATTTTTTGTTGATTGTTAATTGTTAATTGCTTACTGTTTATTAGAATCGTTGGTAAAAGCAAAATTATGGCGATGTTCCAATCATGAAGGCCGATGAGGTAATAAAAAATTGAGCCGGTGATTATTAAATAGGTGCAAAGAAAGAGAAAGCCGAGGATTGGTTTAAAATAATCGTCATCCCGAGCGAAGCCCGCTTCGACCGCGAAGCGAGGCGAGCGATGGGATCTTTCGGATAAAGATTCCATCAGTCGTTCCGAATTTTCGGAACTCCTTCGGAATGACAATAAACCGCCAGTTTTAAAGGAAAAATAAAAAAGATAGGCAAGTCCAATGGGGACGCCAAGAAGCGGGCTTTTGAGCCATAAAACATTAATTACTGCGAGTATGGCTACAAGAAATGATAATAAATGCTTGACAAATTTCATAAGATGCGCTATACTTATAATACAAGAAAAATGGCTCTTTTTCAAATATGTTTGATAGGGGGACTGGAAGATGAAGAAAGAGAGAAAAAACAAGAAGCAAAAAACGAGATGCCGCTATTGCAGAAAGAGTGGCGGCCGGATAAAGTACTACACAATTGCCGATGATTTGGAAAACCCTAAACCATATCATCCCAAATGTAGGAAGAAGTTTAGATTAGAGGTTTTACAACAATTATGTTTAAACGATTTAGAGTGGAATAAGGCTGATAAAACAAACCATTAAACAGGAGGCGGTATGAAAAGAAACATGACGGTTGATATTAGGTTTGCGGAAGCTTGGAGGGGAGCCACAAAAGTTGTCATTCGTTCCGCTTTTGATGATTTTGTGGTTGTTATTCGCGGTCGATTTGAAGAAACAAAAAATAATTGCGATTTGGTAGAAGCAATTTTAAACAAGAATCAGAATAGCAACGGAAAGCTTGCTACTGAAATCGCAAAGGGATTTAAAACTGAGATAGCGGGTTAAACCCAAACAGGAGGTGAAAAGATGGGATATTTTTCAGCGATGGACGGTTCGTTACACGTAGAAACGGAACCGATTCGAGGAAAGGGTGGTGAAGCCACCAGAACAAAAATAAAAATCACTGGCGACAAGTTGTATATTTGCGCGGAGATTGAGGGCTCTCCGTCGTGGCCAAAAATAAAAAAAGCTGTGGAGAATTTGGCCAAAAAAGGCCGGTTGGCTACCATGGATGTCGACCGGAGAATTGCCGAGGAACTGGAAAAACTCGGTTGAAAATTTATTACGAGTAATTTAAATGGGCTTGGCCAGCATTGGCAGGGCCCTTTTTTATTTGGTTTTTTAGTGATAAGATTAAGATATGAATTGGTTTGAAAAAAATAAAGAAATTACCATCCTCGCTGTTGTGGGCGTGGTTTTCTTTTTGGTTTATTCTTTTTTGCCATTGGCGCAGATGACACAAAGTCCAGTGCCAATGAGCGAAGTTTCCATGCGTTTTAATACGCCGGATGAAGTGACAAATAATTATTTTACTAATTTGTATGCTGACAGTGGCCAAATGTTTTATAAAGAGCCGTTGAATTTGCTGGTAGGTGGTATAATTTTTCCGCGCTGGGCCAGGACGATTGATGAGAAAATTACGCCTGGGACTTTTCAGGGCATAATTTTAATTTACGGCAATATTGCCAAAATTATCGGCCGAGCAACAATTCCTTTTTTAACCCCCTTTTTTGCCGCGCTCGGCGTGATATTTTTTTATCTTTTAGTAAAAGAATTTTGGGAAAAGAACGTGGCTTTTGTCTCCGCGCTTTTAATGTTTATTTTCCCGGGATTTTGGTATTATGCCTCGCGTACCATGTTTCATAACGTGTTATTTTTGGTGTGTCTTATTATAGGATTGTTTTTTTTAGTAAAATTAATAAAATCAAATAAAGATAGTGAAGACGCGGAAGAACGCGGAATACTACGCGGAAGAACGCGGAAATTTCTAATAAGTATTTTTTGCGGGCTATTTTTTGGATTGGCGTTGATTACGAGAACTTCAGAGGTTGTTTGGATGGTTTTAATTGTTTTAATACTTTTAACTGTTTTAAAACCAAAGATAAAAGAATTTTGGCCATACGCGTTGATTAGTATTGTTATCTGCGCGTTGTGTTTTCTGCCCATACTTCATAATAATAAAATTTTTTATGGTTCGTATTTTTCTTTTGGTTATTCTTCTACTGTGACGACTGATTTGGAAGATGTTTCTTCCGCGCGGCCAATTGGTCTGGTGCAAGCCCTGCTTTTACCATTTGGTTTCCATCCGATAATTATAGCTAAAGTTTTTTATAACTATATTTTGAAATTATTTTGGCCATGGCTGATCTTGTGGCTGGCAGGATTAATTTGGTTTTGGAAAAGCAAACCAAATAAAGAGCAAAAGTTATTTATTATTTCGTCGTTAGTTGTTAGTTGTTGGTTGATTGTTTATTATGGTTCCTGGAAGTTTTCTGATAATTTAGCCGGTTTCACAAGCATTGGTTCTTCCTATGTTAGATATTTTTTACCGGCTTTTGTTTTGGGTTTGCCTTTGGTGGCGTGGGGAATAGTAGAATTATCTAATAAGATCAATAAATTTGATAAAATCAATAAGAAAATCGTTTTTTGTTTATTGTTAATTGTTATTTGTTTATTGCCGTGTTTTAGTTATCGCCAGGTTTTTTGGAGCGGGCCCGAGGCGCTGATGGGCGTAAAAAATAGTTTGCTATCGTATCGCGAACAAGCGGCTGATGTTTTGAAAATTACCAAAGAAAATGATATTATTTTGGTTGATGTTTCGCAGGATAAAATTATTTTTCCGGAACGGAAACACATAATCGTGCCGCAAGGCGGAGGCGAATTAAAACCAGTTAAAGCATTGTTAGAGATTACAAATGTTTGGTTTTTTTATCGTTCAGCCGAAGCAAACCCTGATTTTTTGAATGAGAAAAAATTTAAACCATATGGACTGGAGATTTATGACGGAAAGGAACTTAATGGCGGGGGAATGATTTTTAAAGTTAAGGAATTTGAAAGAAAACTCGGTGTGTCATCCTGAGCGAAGGCCCCGTATCGCGGGGCTGAAGTCGAAGGATCCCTTAGACCTTTCAAATGAGAAAAGCGAAGGGATTCCTCGACTCCGCTTCGCTACGCTTGGAATGACAAACATTATTTTTATTTTATGAAATTGTGGAAAATAATTTTAATTCTTATAATTTTAGTCACTTTCTGTTGGTTGTTTTATCTTGACTTCGTGCCGGGCAAAAATTTTTCAGTCAATTATAGTTTTTGCAAAAAAGAGGCCAAAGTGAGCGAATTGTCGCCGGGCGACCGACTTTTCCCAATTGAGAAATTTGATGGTTGGTGCCAGCAGAGAATTGCCGGAAGCCCGGTGTATTTTGACGTGCGAACGCCGCAATATTTTGACCGGGCGGTGGTGGAGGTTAAATATAAAAATCCAGCCGGACAAAAATTTCAGTTTGGGCCGCAAACGATTAAAAATGAATGGCAATGGCTTTTGATTGATATTAAAGAAATTGGGAAAGAAGGCGAATGGCAAATTGGCCGGGCGGAGTTTGATTTGCGCGGAGTTTATCAAAACTCGCCCATGATGCGCTGGCTGATTTCCGCGCCGGAGATTGAAAAAGTTGGCCAGCCGATTATTATCAGTGAAATTAAAATTACTTTTGAAAAAGAGAAAGTTAATTTTGGCAATTTGGGCGAACAGGTGAAAGATTATTTAAGAAAGATAGTTAGATAATTTTTTAAAGTATGAAAGTTAAAAAAATAAGTTTATACAAAAGATTGGATAAAAGAATAATTGGAGAATATTCTAGATTTAAGTTTGGGGACGAGAAAATGATTATAAAATATTCAAAAATGTTGGCAACTGTTATAAAAAAACAATTGAAAGATGGCAAAAAGTATATTATTTATACAACAAGTCAATCACCTTTAAACAAATATGTCAGACAAAGTTCTTTTGTTATGTCAGAGCGGGTTGCTAAATATTTAAACCTAAAATTGATTGTTGGGCAATATAAATATTCATATAATAAGGAAACTTTTTATGATAATTCTGATGATTGGGAGCGGGATAATAGAAATATTCATAGACCACATCTAAATGGTAAAAAACAATTGCGCGGGGGTTATGATGTTTTGATGATAGATGATTCAATTGTGAGCGGAAGATCGCTGAAAGCTTCTGTTGATGAGCTGAAAAAAATCACAAAAAATGTAATGTTTTTTTCAATAATTAATTTAAAAAACAAGAGATATACCGAAGAAGAAGTGAATAATTTTTATTTTAAGAAAAAGGGAATTATTTTTTTAAAAAGAATTCTTGAATCAAAGCATGCTTTTACAACTCAATTTATAAGAATTTTCGAAGAATTGGATTTGTATGAAAAGAAAATATTATTAAAATCAATAAATAAAAACATAGCCGCCCAACTCAACAAAGCAATAAATATTTATGTCTAAATTTATAAATAAAATTTTTATTGGTGGTTTGATTTTTTTTCTGGTATTTTTTGCTTTGGAGTTGGTGAAAGAAGGGTTTGTGTCAAATTATTTTGATTTAAATATAGTTTTATTAATTGTGGTTATTTTTGGTATAATGAGTTTAATATTAAAAAGGTGTCATCCTGAGGACCCCGAGTACTCGGGGGACGAAGGATCTCACTAGTTGTCATCCCAGCGAAAGCTGGGATCCAGAAAAAACAACGACGTGGATTCCGGGTCAAGCCCGGAATGACAAACAGCTACGAGATTCCTCGGCCGATGCGTTATCGGCCTCGGAATGACAACCGCATAGTTTATGGACAATTGTTTATTTTGCAAAATCATTGCCGGGGAAATTCCGGCCGAAAAGGTCTATGAAGATGAAAAAGTGCTGGCGATTTTGGATATTAAGCCGGTGAATCCCGGTGATGTTTTGATTATTACTAAAGAACACGCTGAAGATATGCTCGGCGCGAGCAAGGAAAACATTGAAGCAGCTATAATGGCGGCGCAAAAGATGGGGCTGATTTTAAAGAAAGCACTTGGCGCTGGCGGAGTTAATATTCGCATTAATAATGGGGAGTTGGCCGAACAAATGATTAAACATGCCCATATTCACGTTATTCCGCGTTTTGAAAACGATGGAAGAGTTGATTGGGTTGGGAAAGAATACGGCCCAGGCGAATTTGAAGCGATGGGAGAGAAAATACGGCAAGCATTTAAGGAATAGAAGTAATAAAAGTATTATAGTATTAAAAGTAAAAACGACCACAATCCGTGATCGTTTTTTATTACTATTATTACTTTTAATACTTTTATTACTGTTATTGTATCTGACTGACAAAGAAATTTTGTTCATCATTCAACCAATAAATTTTATCACCTTTTTCCGTGAGCCAGATTTGCTTGGCGGTTTTAAGCGCCGGTAAGTTGATGGTGTCGCGCGCGAAATTATTGGTGATTAATTCGGTGATAAAGAGTCCGTCAGAAGTTAAATATAAAAGATGGGTGGGCACGCCATACCACCAAAAGTTTTCAATTTTTGTACCGAGGCGGGCGATGAGTTGTTTGCGATTGTCTTCCACCAATCCTTCATAGGTCCAAATTTCATTATCATTACCATAGATGAGGGGAGCGCTGTTGTTGTACCAGGAAATTTTATTAACATCATCAATGACAAGATTTTTTTCAGAAAATATTTTTTGTTTGATATCAAAAATATAAAGTTTATTCTTTTCTTTATCAATGATATTAACAATACCCGGCGGAGCTGGAAAAAAATTGTAGGCAGAGGAAAGGGGCAGATTGGCGGCCACAGCTTCGCTGCCAGAACCATTTTTAGAAGTAATCAAAAGTTCGGTTTGAGTATTGGTATTTTTTAGATAATAGATATTGTTTTCTCCAAGAGGCAGATAAAAATCAGCTATTTTGCCGGTGGTAATAAAAAGAGCTTGATTGGCAGTGACATCTATTTTTTCTAATCCCAAATTGGAGAGGGCATAAACCATTAAAGAATTATCCGGGTCAAAAGCGATTTTTTGGCGACTGCTTTGAGAAGCGGGCAGTTGATATGTTTTGTCCGCGCCGAAAATATCCTGCGTTAAAAGCCGCCAGGCACCATTATTTTTGAGAAGAAAATGGGTGCCATTGGAGTCGAGGATTAACGATTCCGGAGTAAAATTAATTAGGGTGATTTTTTTTAGAGAATCATTTTTTAGATTAAGCAGAAACAGTTCGGCACCAGTGTTTTTGTTGGTGGCAATAGCTATTTTATTTTCTGCCATTTCCGAGACGGCCGAAATTTTATCAGCCAATATTTTTTCCGCGTTGATATTTTCTTTAAAAAGGCGGATGTATTGGGCAAAGGTTGTTTCGCCGGCATTAATTTTTAATTTTTTTGACCAGCTTAAATAGCCATCTTTTTTAATTTCCACTTGATATTCACCGGGGAGAAGAGTTTTAATACGAGTGGTGGTTTGGTAAGATGTTTTTTCACTATTAAGATAGACGGTGGCTTTTTCCGGTTTGGATTCCAAAAATAAAACTCCGGCTTTTTGCCAGCCGAACTGACGCCAGTCAAATTTGTAGCCCTCGGCCAGTTTGAGCACGATGGGGGCAGAAGCAAAAAAGATTAAAAAGAAGACAAGATAGAGAAGGCGGCGGTGGGTTAGAGTCATAAGAGTGAAATTTTCAATTTCCCAGCTTCGCCCGCGAAGCGAGGCGAGCAATTTTCAATTTTTAATAATCAATTAATTTGGCTTTTTGTGGGGGCGGAGAAATATTGGAGTACAGACAAATTTTAGCTCTTTTCAATTAAAAAATCAAACTTTTGTTTTTTAATTAGAGGTGGTATAATAAGGGGGTATGAATTTTCCACAACTACGGAAACAAGATATAAACGCCGAAGATAAGAGGCGGTTTTTTAAAAAAGCGCTATTTTTTGTGCTGGCAATTGTTTTGGCCGTGGCGATTTTTTTGGCGGGCAAGGATATCGGGCAAAATCATAATAAAAATTCAGTAACGGGAGATGAAACACAAAACGTGGAATTGGGAGTAGTTAATGGCAAAAGTCAAAAATTACCAGATTGGGTCAAGGGTGATATTGATTTTGAACAATTTTGGGCTGTGTGGAATAAAATTCAAACGGAATTTGTGGATAAACCCGTGCCGGAGAAAAAACTTTTTTATGGAGCGCTGATGGGATTGGTAGCTTCGCTTGGCGACCCTTATTCAATTTTTATGGAGCCGCAGGAGTCCAAAGATTTTCAGCAGGAATTAAAAGGCAGTTTTGAAGGCATTGGCGCGGAAATCGCGGTAAAAAATAATCAACTGACGGTTGTTTCGCCTTTGGTGGAATCACCGGCGGAAAAAGCCGGTCTGAAAGCGGGCGATAAAATTTTATATATTAATGATTTGAACACGGCAGGATTAGATGTTAATGAGGCGGTGGCGAAAATCCGCGGCCCCAAAGGCACGCAAGTGACTTTGACTATTTGGCGCGACAATGAACCGAAAGAAAGAAAAATTACCATTACTCGAGATACTATTAAAATTGTTTCCGCTTCTTGGAAAATGGAAGAAAAAACGGTAACTAAAACCGTACAAAAAGACGGCCAGCCAGTGGAAGAAAAAGTAACTGAAAAAGTGGCGGTCATCAAGCTTTCTAATTTTAATGAAGACACTAACAGCCGACTAATAAAAGTTATTAATGAGATTTTGACTTCTGATGTTAGGGGAATTATTTTGGATTTACGCGGCAATCCTGGCGGATACATTGATCAGGCGATTGAGGTGGCTTCACACTGGCTGCCAGCCGGACAAACCGTGGTTTCGGAAAGATTTGCCGATGATAAAAAACAGCAACACTTGGCCAGTGGCAAGGCGGAGTTGAAAGATTATAAGACAGTGGTTTTGATTAATGGCGGATCAGCTTCGGCTTCGGAAATCGTAGCGGGGGCGTTTCAGGATCATAAAATTGCCACAATTATTGGTGAACAAAGTTTTGGCAAGGGTTCAGTGCAAAATTTGGAAGATTATGCGGATGGTTCGGCCGTGAAATTAACCGTGGCGCGCTGGCTCACTCCCAACGGCACCACGATTGATAAACAGGGGATTACACCGGATATTAAAGTGGAATTGACGGAAGATGATTTTAATAATAATAAGGATCCGCAAATGGAGAAGGCGATGGAACTTCTAACGAAGTAAATTTCAAGCTTCAAGCACCAATTTTCAAACAAATTTCAAATTTCAATGACCAAATTACAAACACGGCGGTTTAGAATTTGGAATTTAATATTTGTAATTTGTTTGTTATTTGGGATTTGGTGCTTAAAAAATTTTATGAAAATAATTTTACTAAAAGACATTTCTAAACTTGGCAAAAAAGATGAAGTAAAAGAAGTAAATGACAGTTATGCTTTCAACTTTTTGCTGCCGCAAAAAATGGCGGTGCGGGCGACGGCGGAATTAATCGCGGCGGCAGTGGCGCGGCAAAAAAGAGCGGAAACGGAAAAAGTTGTGCGCCACGATGAATTGGAAAGCGCGGCCGGAAAGTTGAATGGCAAAAAAATTATTATTGAAAAAGAGGCCTCGGCCAAAGGCAAGCTTTTTGCCTCCGTCAGCGCGGAAGAAATTTTAATGGCGATTAAAAAAGAATTAGGCGTGACTTTAGACTCGGAACATTTTAAAATTAAAGAGCACTTGAAAGAAGTTGGCATCCATGAGGTGCCACTCCAAGTCGGTGGTAAGAGAATTAGTATCACTGTCGAAATTAAAGCCAAGGAAGAAACCACCGCTACTAAAACCGCCAAAACCACTAAAAAATTAAAATAACCAAAAAGTCCCCCGATAAATATCGGGGGATTTCATTTTTAAAAATATGAAAAACACCAAATTCATTTTCATTACCGGCGGAGTTTGCTCGGGACTGGGCAAGGGGATTGCTTCGGCGTCCATTGGCGCGATTTTAAAAGCCACGGAACACAAAGTTTTTACGGTCAAGATGGATCCCTATTTAAATCCGGATCCGGGCACGATGAGTCCTTTTCAGCATGGCGAAGTTTTTGTGACCGATGACGGCTATGAGGCGGATTTGGACTTGGGACATTATGAAAGATTTATTGACGAACCCTTGAGCCGCCAATCAAATTTAACCACCGGCCAAATTTACCAGCAAATTTTAGCGGAAGAAAGAAAAGGAAATTTTTTGGGCAAAACAATTCAGGTGGTGCCGCACGTGACTGATAAAATTAAAGAGTTTATTTTTCGCGCGGCAAAAAAATCACAGACAGACTTTCTTTTAGTGGAAATTGGCGGAACGGTTGGCGATATTGAAGGTGAACCGTATTTGGAAGCTGGACGGCAAATTCACCACGAGCTTGGCGACGAGCAAGTAATGTTTATTCATTTGACACTGCTGCCATATTTGAAAGCATCCAATGAGTTGAAAACCAAACCGACACAGATGTCGGTCAAAGAATTACAAAGCCGGGGAATTCATCCGGATATGATTTTGGCGCGGGCGGATTATAAAATTGGCCGCGAGCTTTTGGATAAGATTGCTATGTTTTGCGATGTGAAACCGGAAGCGGTGATTCCGGCGCCGACGATTGAGAGTATTTATGAAGTGCCATTGAATTTTGAAAAGGCAAAAATATCTGAAATTATTTTTAAAAAATTCGGAATGCCGATTAGAAAATCAAACCTGAAACCATGGGAAGAGTTGCTGAAAAAAATTAAAAACGGCGGTAAAAAGACAATTACCATTGCTAAGGTAGGCAAATACACGGCGCATGGTGATGCCTATATTTCGGTGGATGAGGCGCTGAAAGCGGCCGGATTTGCGAACGATGTAAAAATAAAAATTATAGCAGTGGATTCGGAAAAGTTGGAGGAAAATGACGAAAATGAATGGCAGGTTTTGAAAAAGGCGGACGGAATTTTGGTGCCGGGCGGATTTGGCAAAAGGGGAGTGGAAGGGAAAATTTTGGCGGCCAAATTCGCGCGAGAAAATAGTGTTCCATATTTTGGGCTGTGTTTGGGGATGCAGATTTTGACAATTGAATTCGCGCGTTGGTGTTTAAAAACCAAAGACGCCAACAGCGAGGAATTTGATGAGAAAACAAAAAATCCGGTGATTCACATTATGAAAGAGCAGAAAAAGAAAATGGCGCAAAGCGATTTTGGCGCCAGTATGCGTCTTGGTGCGTATCCTTGCGTTTTGGCAAAAAATTCCAAATCCTTCGCGGCGTATGGAGCGCCAAAAGTTTCCGAACGTCATCGCCATCGTTATGAATTTAATAATGATTACCGCGAGAAATTGGAGAAATGCGGTTTGACCATTGCCGGGGTTTCGCCGGACAAAAAATTGGTGGAAATTGTGGAAATTAAGAATCATCCGTGGATGGTCGGGGTGCAGTTTCATCCAGAATTCAAATCCCGGCCACTTAAGGCACACCCGCTTTTTAGAGAATTTGTGAGGGCGTGTTTGCGAAGAAAATAGATTATATGGTAAAATTAAGATAAATAGCACCACTACGTTTTTCACGATCGTGAAAAACGTAGTGGTAGGGTTTAAAAAATTATTATTTAAAAACATGATTACTTTCAAAGAAAGATTAACCGATTTAGTCTTGGAAATAATCTATGAATCTCGCAGGGTTTTGACCACCCATTCTTTAATGGAAGCGGTTTATTTTGATTTAACTGAAAAAATAAAAAACGATCAGAAAAGAATAAAATTTGCGAGAAAAGAAAAAGAAAAAATTCAAAAAACCATATATCACTTGAGGAGAATGGGTTGTATAGAAATGAATAATAATAAGATAATTAAATTATCAGTAAAAGGGAGAATAAAGATGATTTTATATAAATCTAGAAAAATAAGAAAAAAAGATACAAAGAGTTATTTTTATATTTTAATTTTTGATATTCCTGAAAACATGAGAAAAATTAGAGACCTATTCCGGAGGGTTTTGTATAATTTTGGTTCAGATAAACTTCAAAAGAGTGTTTTCACCATAGAGAGCGAAGAAGCGTTTATTTTGATTAAGGATTTGATAAAAGAAAGTAAAATGAATGATTATGTAAAAATTTTGAAGTGTTCAAAAATTGAGAAAATTTAATATAATGATACTACTACGTTTTTCACGATCGTGAAAAATGTAGTGATTTTTATAGTGTTAAATAAATAAAAAACAGCCGGTTTTGGCTGTTTTTTTTAATCTTTATTTTTATTAAACAATAGAAATAAATTTGGTCCAGGTGAGCTTGCCGTCAAATTTGATTTTCTTGCGGCGGAAGAAGTGGACCTTGCCGGCTTTAACGGCGAAAAGAGTGTCATCACCGCCTTTTTTCACGCCAACTCCCGGATGAAATTTGGTGCCGCGCTGGCGCACTAAAATGGCGCCGGATTTGGCGATTTCACCTTCATATAATTTGACCCCCAAACGTTTGGAAACGGAATCGCGGCCTAAACGGGTGGAGCCCTGTGCTTTACGATGTGCCATATGGTGTGTGGTTTGGTCGCTAAGTTTGCCAAATTTTCTTCTGTGGAACTCGCTTCGCTCAAACAGTCCTCGTGCGAAAATTTGCCAAACTTAGCTCCCGGTAATTATTTTTTTGATTGTTTTTATTGTAGCAAAAGATTAAAAGAGTGTCAAATTTGTGCGTTTGCAAAAAAAGATGTTTTGGAGTATAATATCATTAAAGCATAAAAACATTAAAACAAAGTGATAAAAATGGCCGTTTAATTAATGTTTTTATGTTTTAATGTTTTAATGTTTTTATGTATTCCAAAATCGTTTTGGAACATTTCCAAAATCCGCACAATCAAGGGAAAATGGAAGAGGCCGACTGCGTCGGCCAGGTTGGCAATCCCGTGTGCGGGGATATTATGAAATTGTATTTGAAAATCCGCGTGGAAGATAGAGATAAGCCGGTGGAGGAGCGAGTGATTGAAGATATTAAATTTGAAACGCTTGGTTGCGGGGCGGCGATTGCTTCCACTTCCATGCTGACAGATTTGGTTAAAGGCAAAACAATCGGCGCGGCACTGAAAGTGACCAAGCAAGAAATAGCTGATGCGTTGGGTGGATTGCCGGCAGTTAAGATTCATTGTTCGGTTTTAGCTACTGAAGCTTTGGAGGAAGCGGTAAAACAATTAAAATAACGATTCGTCATTCCGAGGGAGCGTAGCGACCGATGGAATCTTTACTGAAAAGATCCCATCGTTGCGCTCGGGATGACAGACAATTTACTACTATGATTACAGAAAAAATAAAACAAGAATTAGAAGCCATTCGCCCGCATCTCCAAATGGACGGCGGGGATGTGGAATTCGTGGAATTTGACGAAGCCACGGGCGTTTTGAAATTGAAATTAACCGGTGCCTGTATCGGTTGCCCCATGAGCCAAATGACTTTGCAAGATGGCGTTGGCCGGGCGATTAAGGAAAAAGTGCCGGAGGTGAAAGAGGTGGTGGCGATGTAAAAAAAATAATTCAATAATTTTAAAACTTTTTAATAAATTGATAAAAATAAAAACGCCCAACCAGTAGTAATGGTTAGGGCGGTACAGATTAATGTCCTTTATTTCCCGTTTTTGATTTGATTGAAAAAGAACATGGCGCCGGCAAGTATAAGACAAAACGCAGTCTGTAAGCTGATTGGAGCTATGAAGGCCCCCGCGCAAATTAAAAGCACGCTGGCTGCTATTAACATAATAGAACCTCCCTCCTTTTTATGTGTGTGGAATTATAGATTGTGTTTTAATTATATCATGCCTAAAAATTTGTGTCAAGCGGCGTTGGATTTTCGCTTAAGACGGAAATGACACACAAAAAAATCGTATAACCACCCCGGTCCGACATAACGTCGGACCACCCCTCCTTGAAAAGGAGGGGATAACGACGCGACGAGATCTCTCGGCTCACAGCGACCCAAAAGGCCGCTCGGGATAAACTACAAAAATTATGAAACGAATATATTTTGACCACGCGGCGACGACGCCGGTTGATAAAAAAGTAATGAAGGCGATGAAGCCGTATTTTTGCGATGTCTTTGGCAACCCGTCTTCACTCCATTCTTTTGGCCAAGAAGCGATGAAAGCAGTGGACGAAGCGCGCAACAAGGTTGCTAAGTTTTTGAATTGCGACCGGGAAGAAGTAATTTTTACCAGCGGAGCGACCGAGGCAAATAACCTTGCAATACGAGGGGTACTGAAATCAGAAATTAGAAATCAGAAATCAGGAACAGACAATAAACTACATGTTATAACTACAGCGTTTGAACATCCGGCGGTTTTAGAAACGGTGAAAGATTTGGAAAAATCTGGTTTAATCGAAGCGAGCTATGTGATGCCGGGCGCTGATGGAATAGTGAAAACTGAAGATATTGAGAAAGAAATCAGAGATAACACAATTTTAGTTTCGGTGATGTATGTGAATAATGAAATTGGAACGATTCAGCCAATTAAAGAAATTAGCGAAGTTATCAAAAGAATGAATGAGGGCCGGCCGAATAAAATTTTATTTCACATCGACGCGGTGCAAGCGGCACTTTATTGCGAGATGAAAGTTGGGGAATTGGGCGTGGATTTGCTTGCCATGTCCGGACATAAAATTTACGGGCCGAAAGGCATTGGCGTTTTGTATGTTAAAAAATCAGTAAAATTAAAACCAATCCAAACTGGCGGGCACCACGAGTTTGGACTTCGCGCGGGAACTTTGAATACGCCGTTAATTGCTGGTATGGGTCGGGCAGTAGAATTAATTAAAAAAAGAAACACCAAGAAAGTGGCGGAATCGCGCGATTATCTTTGGACTAAATTGCAAAGAAATATTTCCGGAATTAAATTGAATGGCGAGATGGTGCGCCGAGTGCCCAGTAATTTGAATGTCAGTATTTTGGGAGTGGAAGGCGAGGCACTTTTGCTTGGACTGGATATGGAAGGCATTGCCATTTCCACCGGTTCGGCCTGTTCTTCGGGGTCCTTGGAGCCATCACATGTTTTGATGGCGATTGGTTTAAGCCATGAGGAAGCGCACGGCAGTTTGCGGATTACTTTGGGCGAAGAAAACAATGAAAGCGAATGCGATGAATTGATAAAAAAATTAACGCCCTTGGTGGAGCGTTTTAGGCAAATGGCGCCGAAAACAGAATGATTGGAAAGAGGAATTAGGGAATAAATAATTAATAGTTCCACAATAATAAATGACTATTTACTAGGCGCTAAGTAACTGTTTAAATTCTTCTTCATACATGTCGGCCAATTCGGAAGAGATTTCAGGCAGGGCGTTGGATTTTTCGGCAACCCAAACCATTTGTTGGTCGGTTTTAGAAAATATTTTTGGATAATCCTGGAGCAGAGCGCCAAAGCCCGCTCCTTTTTTTATTTGATTGGCCATGTCAAAAAGTGTTTGGCGATAGGCGCGATTTTTTACGGCTCTGGCAGTAATGTTTAGGGCGAACACTTGAGGAACACCCATTTTTAAGAGGCAAGAGAAAACGCGCCAAAAGCGGGCGGAATTTTCTTTTTGGGCGGCGCGTTTGTTGAAAAAACGAGTAAGCGCGGCGCGGCGTTTGGCCGAATTGAGCCGTTGTTCTTTTTGGAGAAGTAGAGCCAATTGCTGGAAAGAGTTTTTTAGATTATCATTTTCTTCACCAGCCGCGATAAGGCTGATAAAAATTTCGTCAAAAATTTTTGGATAGTTTTTAAGTGTGCCAGAAAGAGGTTTGCCGGCGTCTAGGTTTTTAAGGACGTCGGCTATAATTTTTTTAAGGGCGCGAGCGGGGGTTTGTTTTTCCAAAGCCGCGAGCGCTTTTTTCAAGGGCAGTTCGGCTTTGAGCATGGTGGCAAGGTGTTGAACCAGATAGATTTTTTGCGCCAAAGACACCTGCCCATAAATTTTGGCGGGAATTGGTTCGCGGCCGCCAACAGTTCTTTTTATGAGCGGCATAATTTCAACGGTCTGTTTTTTGATTTTATTATTGATTGACATGAAAAATTAGATATGCTAAATTATATTTGTTCATTTCACAACCAGGTAAAGGCCTCTGGGCCAAAAGGAGGAATGGTGAAAGAGATTAACTCACGAAATTTTTGGACTTTTGTCTGGACCATCGCTATTTATAGCGTAGTGATGTATCTGATGAAAAATTATCTCTCGTCGTTTTTTGTGGCGAATATGGCGATAGCTGTAGTAATGACTATAATGATTTTTATAGCCGTTTGTCGGAAGGATGGAGTGGGTCTGGCGGCAAGTTGTTCAGCCGTGTTTTCCGCCGCTTTGATGATAAACTACGTTACTTATCGAGTAGATCCGTTTGTTTTTGTATTTTCAGGGGCAGCATTGGTGTTTATGTTTTTGGCAGCTTTTGAAGCAGCAGAACAACAAAATGTTAAATATGGGAAAGTTTTTTTATCAATGATGGTTCAGGTGATTGCCAACATTGGCGCTTTTTGGGGTCTTGGATATCTTATTACAAAACCATAATCGGTATCTCTCCGTTTCGGTCAAACCGAACGGGGATTTTTATTATCGCTTGACATGAAAAATCAGGTATGCTAAATTATATTTGTTCATTTCACAACCAGGTAAAGGCCTCTGGGCCAAAAGGAGGAATGGTGAAAGAGATTGTAAGGTGGAATGTGTCGCTTTTTATTCTTGCCACCATCGTCTATGTCGTAGAGTTTTATTTTACAAAAGACATCAGAGCAGCAACGGTGATGCTCATGTTGCTTTCTTTTTTAGTGGCCTTGGTCTCAGCTCGGGGTAAGGATTGGGTGGGAGCTTCGGCAGCTTCAGCAGCATTTTTCTCCACCATTCCAATAAGGATAATCATCCCGCTGGTTTCTTTAGAAAATATTTCTTTGCTTTTGGTGGCCGTCTCATCTGTATTTTTGGCGGTCTTATTCATCTCTGAGATTAAGAAAAAAACAGATATTAAGAGCTGGAAGATTGTTTTACCGATGGTTTTGCAGATCGCTGCCAATCTCGGTGTTTTCTTGAATATCAAACATTTTATTGGCAAATAAGTTTTACGTTTCCCCGTTTCGGTCAAACCGAGATGGGGATTTTTTTTTATTTATTTTTACTAGATTATTGAATTATTAGATTATTCCTTCACCACCCTTATCACTTCTTCCAGCGTCGTAATTCCTTCTTTGGCTTTAAGCAAAGCGTCTTCGGCCAAAGTCAGCAGGCCTTTTTCTTTCGCTTTTTGGCGGATTTTTTCCGCGGGAATATTTTTCATAATCATTTCACCGATGGCGGTGTCAATTTCTAAAACTTCAAAAACACCAATTCGGCCAACATAGCCGGTTTTCCCGCATTTCTGGCAACCCTTGCCTATGTAAAAACGTTGAGAAATCTTTTTCAACTCATCGTGTTTAAAATTTTTCTCCAGTTCCGCGATCATTTTTTTGGAAGGTTTATGGGCAGCGCGGCAGTTTTCGCAAATTTTTCTGACTAAACGCTCCGCAATGATGACGTTGGTGGCGGAGGCAATCAGAAATGGTTCAATTTTCATATTGATCAGATGTGACAGGGCAGTGGTGGTATTTTTGGCAGGAAGAGTAGAAAATAATTGGTGCCCGGTAATGGCGGCGTGGAGAGCGAGCTCGGCTGTTTTTTGGTCTTCAATTTCACCGACCATAATAATTTTTGGGTTTTGGCGGAGAAGAGCGCGGAGACCGGAAGCAAAAGTGTAGCCGATTTTATGATTGATTTGCGATTGCTGGACGCGCGGCAGACAGTATTCAGACTGATCTTCAATGGTAGCGATTTTGGCGCCTGGTTTGTTTAAAAGGTTTAAAATAACATAGAGCGCGGTGGTTTTACCGCTGTGAGCGGGACCGGTAACTAAAATCAGGCCACTGGGTTTTTTAATGTTGCGTTTGATGGTTTCCAGGATCGACGGCTGGAAACCCAATTGTGCCAAAGTGAGCGTCGATGAGGACTCGTTTAAAAGGCGCAGAACAACTTTTTCGCCGTCAGAAACAGGAATGATGGAAACATGGAAAGAAATTCGATGGTCATTGGTTTTCATTTGAAAATGGCCGTCCTGAGGCCGGCGATGTTCGCTTGGTTTTAAGTTGGCGAGAATTTTGATGCGGGCGACAAGGCCGGCCAGAGACTGGCGGGGCAGAGTCATGACTTCGCGTAAAACGCCGTCTACGCGGTAACGGACCGCCAGTTCGTCTTCCCGCGGTTCCAGATGGATGTTGGAGGCATTTTCAAAAATGGCGCATTCCAAAAGCGCGTTTAAAATTTTTGTAGCTGCCATTTTTTTAACTTTTTTTTCAAGTTTAGTTTGCGGCATAATCTTCAAAATTAACCACGAGTTTTATCCGGTAAAAATTTTGATTTATTTCTGATATAATTATACCATACTTTATTGTTTGACGAGAAGATTAATGTGCCGGGTGTTCTTTTTATTACCCCATTTATTACCATTTTTTTATCAAGGGTGATATAATAGAAATATATGCTACCGATATTTTTTCGCAATAAAGTCATCAAATGGAACTTGCTCGGCGGGGTGGTAATCAACCTGGCGGTTTGGATTTTTTTGTACTGGCAGGTGCAGCCGCAGGTTGACCCGATTTTTTTGCGCTATAACATCTATTTTGGCCCCAGTTTGATTGGCCCGTGGTGGCAAATTTTCTTTTTGCCGCTTTTTGGTTTGGGCGTGCTTTTGGCGAATTATATTTTGGCAGGGCTAGCATTTAAAAAAGAAAGGTTTGTTTCCTACTTTTTCGCCTATGGCGCCAGTTTAGTGCAGATACTTTTGGCAATCTTGGCGGTTTATTTGGTGGGGATAAATGGGTAACCCCGTAGTTTATCCCGAGCGGCCTTTAGAGAAATTAGGAGCCGAGGGATCTCGTTTTTGATTTAAGATTTACGATTTATGATTTAAGGATTATTTATTAACGAATTACGAATTAACGAATTTTTTGTCATCCCGGGCTTGACCCGGGATCCAGAAAATAAAAAACCCCGACATGGTGATCGGGGGATATGCCAACAGACAAGCTCTAATTTTTGAAAAGATATTTTCTCAAGTTTTCTTTTTTGATTTTGAAATAATCAGAACCCATTCGATCATCTTTAATAATTGAGTCGTCAAAAAAAATAAGCGGGGATACGGTTATTTCCGTTCGATGTCCCCAATAATCTTTGTCAAATTCTTGGCGCACGAGCACAAATTCATCTGGTTTGGCAAGAGCCAATTGTGCGCCAGCAACAAATAATTTTACATAACCGTAGGGTATATTTGCCGGTTCCACCTGTAGCCTCCTTTTTGGTTAAATTGTTTTTTTTCTTGTAATTTAAGCGTAGCATGAGGCGAAAAGAGAGTCAAGTGGTAATTTTGTTTTTATGCTTTAATGCTAACATGCTAAAATGTTTTTATGCTTCAACCAAATCCAGGCAAGAATTTAGAAATAGAAGTTAGGGGCAAGGTTTTTTGGCGTTATCCGATTAAGACAAAAATTATTACCAAAGATGATAAATTGGAAGATGTAATTAAAGAATATGTGATGCCGCATTATGAAAAAGGGGATATTGTAGCGATGTCAGAAAGAATGGTGGCAGTGACGCAGGGAAGATTAATCCATGAAAGTGAAATCAAGGCAAGCGGACTCGCAAAGTTTTTGGTGAAGTTTGTAAAAAAATGGCCCAATGACCCGGGTTTTCGGAATGCCAAAAAAATGCAGGTGGCGATTAATATGATTGGGGTGCCGCGCATGCTTTTGGCGGCATTTGTTTCGGCCATAACCAAGCCATTTGGCATTCGCGGTTTATTTTATAGAATTTGCGGACATGGAGTTTCGGAAATTGATGGCTTTGCGCCGGGCACAATTCCACCGTATGACCAATACGCGGTTTTGGGGCCGGAAAATCCGCGCGGAGTTTGTAATAATTTGGCAAAAAAATTCGGCGTGGAAGCGGTGATTGTGGATGCCAATAATATTGACGTGGCAATACTCGGCACGAGCGATAATTTATCAATCATGCCAGCTGAATTTCGTTTGGCTTTTTTGGATAATCCGATTGGGCAGGGCTTGGAGCAAACGCCGATTTGTATAGTCAGAAGGAAAATTGTATAATAAAGAGGAAATAAAAAAGCTCCAACCAGATAAAATTAGTTGGAGCGATGTCGGTTGTTATCTTGTGATTTTCGAAATACAAAGAAAGCCACTGGCCATTACGATCAATATACCAACTTCCGGAAAATGTTGAAAGGCCAGTAAGATGCCTGCAGACATAAGAAATAGGTGGCCAACAAAATTATAGGCACGAGCTTTTCCCGACATGTTTGCCTCCTTTTTATTTTTTGTTTCCAGACGGACCAAATATGCTTCGGCCGAATACGTCCTTGTGTTTAGACAGACCAAATATAGATCCGGCTAAAATGAAAAATAAGCCGGCCAGGCCAGTATTTTTTTGTATTAACATAAAACCACCGAGTACAAGAAATAAAGACGTGAGAGCGTTGGCAATATTAGAAAGGTTTTTGTCTGCATTTTGTGCCACGGTGCCTCCTTTTTAGATTAAATTGTTAGTTTCTTTATTTGTAATTTAAGCGTAGCATGAGGTGAAAAAGGAGTCAAGTGGAATTTATGCTACTTTCTTTAGACAAAGAAAGTAGCTGAAAGAAACTGGCTCGCGAGCTGCGCGTTAGAGAAAATCAGGCTCGCCGTCGCTAATTTCCGAACTCGGTCCGATTCTGTCGTCTGCTGACTCCAGAATTGAGACCTCAAACAGGCGGAAATTTTCTTAACTGCGGTCAAGAACCGCTCCTGCTCGCCTTGATTTTCTAACTAACGCTCCGCTAAGCTCGCGCTGACCAAATCACAATAAT
This sequence comes from Patescibacteria group bacterium, assembly GCA_028748975.1. Lineage (GTDB taxonomy): Bacteria > Patescibacteriota > Patescibacteriia > UBA2196 > UBA2196 > JAQTPI01. The sequence continues at coordinate 22,752 of JAQTPI010000002.1, forward strand.
CACAAGATGATTATTAGAAATTGAAAATTGAAAATTACAAATTAACTTTATGGACAACTCCACCCTCAAAAAACTCATGGAAGAAGGGGAAGAGCTTTTGGACGAAGTGCAGGAAGATAAAGAATTGAAACAAATCCGACAGCATCCGTTTAAAAAGATGTGGGTTTTGCCGTTGATTATTTTTATCGTGGTCGTGGCACTCTTAGGCTTTGGCTATGTAAAATATTGGCTGCCGTTTAATTCCATCATGAGCCAGTCAAACAAAGCGCAAGCGTCATTTCAATTGGCGCAGAAATATTTATTGCAGGGAGAATTTAAAGGCGCTTCTGACCAGTTGGAGCAAGCTGGCGTGGCTCTTAAGGCGGTAGAAAAGGGGATTGACGCTCTTGGTATGATGGCGCGGTTTGGACCTTTGGAAAAACAAAGGCAGGCCTTGAAAGCTATTGCGGTTTCCGGGCAAAATTTAAGTTCGGGACTGCGCCTAGTGACCAATTTGACCAATCAAATTATGCTGCCACTCGTGGGGCCGCAGAGCAAGAAATTCAGCGACCTAACCGCGGCGGAAAAAAGAAATATTTTGAAAAAAGTTTATGAAGCGGCGCCAGATATTCAGGGCGCCAAAGCAGAGGTGGAATTGGCTAAATTACAGATGGACCAAATTGACACCGAGGGGTTGCATCCGACGCTTTTGAGTTATGTCAAAGATTTGCGCACTAAACTTAATGAGGTAGATTTAATGTTAAGCCAGGCAGCGGTGATGGCGCGGACCGTGCCGACATTACTTGGTTATCCAGGCGAAAAGATATATTTGTTTTTATTGCAAAATAATGATGAACTGCGGCCGACGGGCGGATTCATCGGCACGGTGGGCATTGCCAAAATCAAAGACGCGGAAGTGGTTTCTTTTGAAACCAGAAATGTTTATGAAATGGACGTGAACGCGGAGAAAATTGAAAAAATTACGCCGCCAAACCCGATTGCCAAATATTTGAAAGTTAAGGGCTGGTATTTGCGCGACGCCAATTGGTCGCCGGATTTTCCAACAGCCGTCAATCAGATTGAAAAACTTTTTCAGCGCGAAGCGCGATTGTCCGGCAGTCCTTTTTCGCCGCAGAATTTGGATGGCGTGATCGCCATTACGCCTAATATGCTGGAAGATTTTCTAAAAGTTTCCGGCGCCATTGAAATTCGTGGTTTTGTTTTCAGCAGTGAAAATTTTACCGAACGTTTGGAATACTTGGTGGAAGTTGGTTATGATAAAATTGGCGAATCATACAGCACGCGCAAAAACATTATTGGGCTTTTGGGCTTGGAAATGATCAAGCGCTTCCAAAATTTGAAGATGGATCAATGGGTGGAACTCTTTGGAATTTTACAAAAAAATTTAAGCGAAAAACAAATGCTTTTGTCTTTTCACGACCCTCTTTTACAAGAAGAAATTAATCGGCAGAATTGGGGCGGGGAAGTGAGAAACACACCAATGGATTATTTTATGTTTATTGATGCCAATTTGGCGGCTTTAAAAACCGACCAATATGTGAAACGCGCTGTCAGTTATCAAATTGGCTTTAATAATAAAGGTGATTTAATTGCGCGGGCGTCCATGAATTATAATAACTTCGGAACTTTCACTTGGAAATCAACCCGTTACCGGACTTATACCAGATTGTATGTGCCTGAGGGCTCAAAATTAATTAAAACCGAAGGATCAATGGCGGCGGACAAGTCCGTTACCGCGGGCAAAACCGATGTTTATAATGAATTGGGAAAAACGGTTTTTGGCGCTTTCATTTCCATTGAACCGGGCGCAAGCGGTACTCTGACTTTTGAATATCAATTGCCGGAGCGCCTGAAAGAATTAATTTTGGACGGACATTACAGCTTACTGGCGCAAAAGCAGGCCGGCACTACTGGCCATGGTTTGGTTTTGAATTTGGTTTTCCCAAATAAAATTAAAGACGCCGTGCCGGCGGAAGCCAAAACAGAGTGGGGAAACAATTCCTATAAATTAACGACGGATTTGAGTATTGATCGAGAAATAAAAATAAATTTTTAAGAAGTGAGGAAAATATAGAAAATAAAAATACCCAGCTGATGATAAAGCTGGGTATTTGGTTATGAAAATGTTTTTATTCTTTTTTTGTCAATTCAACACTTAGATCGGATTTGGAAAAATGAAGTTTCCAAAGAGTATACATACAAAGAAAAAGTAGAACTAAACCGAACCAAGATTCGGCGGCCGAAAGAATGATGCCGACAGGCAAAGCCAAGCAGGCGAGAACGAGCAGGAGTCTTTTAATCATTTTTGTATCTTTTGATTGGGTTTGGTAAAAAAATATCAGAACCACCCAAGACACAGGTTATAAATAATAAGACAAGAGTTAGTGCCAGATAGCCCATTCTTTCCCCTGGTTTAAAGGCGATAAAGACAAGGGAAGCAATCGTTAAAATACCGGAAAACGCAGTGATGATGATACCTAATTTGGTTCTTTTTCTTAGCCATTCAACTCTTCTTACCTCTTTTATTTTTTTCTCGGGCAGGTTTATTTCCCGCATTCTTTCTTCAATGTTTTTCATTTTTTCCTCCTTTAAAAAGTAATTTGTTTGGCTGTGGCAAAAAAATTTTCAAGCGCTTTTCCGCAGATAAGGCCCGCGATAATCCCCAATGGCCAGAAGGTGGCTAAAAGGATAAGGGTGGCTGGTAATGACAATAAAATAATCAGAGCGCAGATGAGTTGCTTGGTTGTAAACATGTTTTTCTCCTATTTTTAATTTTTAAGGTGCAATTATTGATAAATTAATCTTAAATCTAAAAAGTTTTTTAGTCAAATTTTCAGTTAAATAAAAAACCAACCAGCTTACTTGGAAGCGGTTGGTTGGAGTGTGCGTTTTCATTGATTGTGCCAGGAAGGCGGATCAAAAGCGTCCACCCAACAAAGATATTTGTCGCCAAATTTACGTATGGCTTGGAAGATTTTTTCTTCCCAACGAGTTCTTTTTTGTCCTCGCAGGTCGAGCGCGGGATAAGCGGCCATTAGGATGAAAATCGTTATTATCAGGATGTTCACCAAGGTTCTCGTGTTTTCCTCCTTTTGATATGATGTTTTTTGATCAAATTAAATTTATACCCAAACTAAAAAAATGTCAAATTTAAGTGGATAAGTGAAGTGTGGTATAATATAGATAATAAATATTATGTGGTTTACTCCCAAAATTATTAAAAAAATTGAGAAAGCGGGCTTAATCGGCCGCGGGTGCAACAACTTTCCCGTGGCGAGAAAATGGGAAGCAGTAAGAAAGGCCCGGGGCAAAGAGAAGTTTGTGATCTGCAATATTTCCGAGTCCGAACCCGGGGTTTTTAAGGACCGCCATATTTTGCGCCATCACCCAGAAAGAGTAATTGACGGCATGATTTTGGCTATGGATACTGTTGGCGCGAAAAATGGATTTATTTATTTAAATCCGGAATATTTTACCGAATTTAATGCCAAACTGCGAGAAATAATTGATTTGAAAATCGGTGGAATCGGCATGATTGAACTTTTTGAAAAACCTTTTCACGACTACATCGGCGGGGATGAAACCGCGCTTTTGAATTCGCTGGAAGGCAAGCGGGTGGAGCCGAGATTGAAACCGCCCTATCCGGTGAATTTTGGTTTGGAGGGCAAACCCACCTTGATTAATAATTGTGAAACTTTTTATGCCATAAGTTTGATTGCTGAAAACAAATACAAAAATACCAAATTTTATTCTCTGTCCGGCGCGGGCGTGGAAACAGCGGTAAAAGAATTGCCGGTGGACATTACTGTTAAAAAAATGCTCCAGGAATTCGACCACGAGCCGAGTGAAAAATATTTCTATCAAGTCGGCGGAGGAGCGGCTGGCACTTGCTATAATTTCAAGCAATTGAATAGAAAATTTGACGGCTTGGCTTCAGTTATAATTTATAGTATGGAAGAATCGCCTAAAAATGTGGTGATGAAGTGGCTGAATTTTTTTGAAGACGAATCCTGCGGACAGTGCGTGCCCTGCCGCGAAGGAACCTATCGTTTGAGGAATTTGATGAGAAAATATTTTGAAACAGAAAATTTAGATAAAGAAATTTTTGACGATTTGGTTTTCACTTTGGAAAATACTTCCTTTTGCGCGTTGGGCAAAGTTTCCACCAATGCGGTTTTGAGTTATTTGAAAAACGTGAGGAAATAAAAAACTGTCTCCTATGAGACAGTTTCCGCCGGACAGTTTGTTGCCATCCATGTGATGAGAAGAGGGGATGTTCCCACGACGAACGGGGCGGCCGCTCCTTTTGTAAGAATTAACAGGCCCCATACGGCGATGGCTGTGACCCAGACTGCAACCTTTTCTCTTGTTTTCATTTTTGTTTTTCTCCTTGTTTGTGATTGTGTGTTTAGTATATCATATTTAAAAATTATTGTCAAGCGATTTTTGGGGATAATTTTCGGAAAATGCCAAATTTTGGCTAAGATTAGCGGAAATTTAGCCACGAATTAATGCGAATTTAGGGCGAATTTTGCGAATAATTACAACCCCTCTGTTCCGCTGTTGCGGAACACCTCCCCTTCGAAAGGGGAGGATAGCGACGCGGTTATCCCCTCCTTTCGAAGGAGGGGTGGCCGATAGCAATCGGCCGGGGTGGTTGTAATTTGCGTAAAATCGCGTATAAACTCGCGTGGAATCGCGATTATAAAGAAATGAAAAAAATAAAATTCACAATCAACGGCAAAGAATATTTCGCGAAAAAAGGCGAGACGGTTTTGGATGTGGCTTTGCGCGAAAAAATTGAAATTCCACATTTGTGCAAGCATCCGGATCTGAAAATCAAAGGCAACTGCCGGATGTGCTTGGTGGAGGCAGGCGGCCAAATTACCACCGCTTGTTCCACCGAAGTTCTGCCCGATTTGACAATCAAAACCAACACTAAAGAAGTGGAGCGCGGACGAAAAATAAATTTGGAATTGATTTTTTCCGAACACATTGAAAAATGTCCGACCTGCCTTTACCAAGACAATTGCACAATTTTAAAATATGCCGCCAAATATAATGTAAAAATCGCGCGGTTTGAAGACCGCAAGAAAAATTTTCCGGTTTGGCAGTTTTCCGATTCCATCCAATTTGATTCTTCCAAATGTATTGATTGCCGCAATTGCGAAGAGGTTTGCCGCGAAAAACAAGCGTGCAGTTTTTATGAAATTACGGAAGATAAGGGGGAAGACCAAATTATAAAACCCAAAGGGGAAGCAAACGGAAATCAGAAATTAGAAACCAGAAATCAGGGGGTAGACTTGTTAAAAAACGATCCGAATAAATTTGACTGCACCTATTGCGGGCAGTGCGTGACGCATTGTCCGGTCGGCGCCATTGCCGGTGTGTCGCACTGGCAGGCAGTGGAAAAATTATTACAAAATAAAAATGGCAAGGTTTTGATAGCGGAAATCGCGCCGTCAATTCGTGTTTCCATTGGCGAAGAATTCGGACAAGATTACGGCAAAATTATGACGGGACAATTGGCCGCTTCCATGAAAGCGCTTGGTTTTGATTATGCTTTTGATGTTAATTTGGGCGCGGATTTTACCACCTATGAAGAAGCTAAAGAATTGGTTAAATGGATTACCGAAGATAAACCGCGGCCGATGTTCACTTCCTGCTGTCCAGCTTGGGTGAAATTCGTGGAATTTTTCTATCCCGAATTTATTTCGCATTTAACTTCTGCCAATTCCCCTCACATGTGTTCCGGCCCGGTGATTAAAACTTTTTTTGCCGATTATTTGAAAAAAGACCCGCGCGATATTGAAATTGTTTCCATTATGCCTTGTACTTCCAAAAAACACGAAATTGGTTTAGAAAAGCATCGAATTGATTTGGGCTGGTGTCTGGAACGGCTGGACTTGCCAAATATCGCCAGTGTTTGCCAAAGCCGCGGCGGATTGGCGGGGATTAAAGTGCCGGCGGTGGACCATATTTTGACCACGCGCGAATACGCATTTCTTTTGCATAAAAATAAAATTGATTTGCCAAATTTGAAACCAATTGATTTGGACAGGCCACTCGGCGTGTCTTCCGGCGCCGGCGCGATTTATGGCGCTTCGGGCGGGGTCATGGAGTCCGCGCTCCGCAGCGCCGATTATTTTTTCCGTGTTTTAGACGAAACCGGTTCACTTGACCCGGTCATTAAGGGTGAAAATTATAAATTAAAGAAGAAAAGATTTTCTAAAATTTCTCAAAGCCGGATTGAATTCAGAGAAGCGCGGGGACAGGCGGGAATTAAAACCGCACGCGTGAAAGTTGGGGGCAGAAAGTTAAATATCGCGGTGGCCAATGGCTTGGGTAATGCCAAGAAAATTTTGGAAGATTTGAAAGCCGGCCGCGTCAAATATGATTATGTGGAGGTGATGGCCTGTCCCGGCGGCTGTATTGGCGGCGGAGGACAGCCGATTCCGACCAACGCGGAAATCAGAGCGAAGCGAGCGGCGGCTTTATATGAAATTGATAAAAATTTGCCAGTGCGCACGGCGCATGAAAATCCCAGTGTTTTGGAGGTTTATAACAAATATTTCAAAGGCGATGAAGAATTAATTGAGCATGTTTTGCATTCTAAGTTTAAAGTAAAGGAGCGCGAAGGTTACAAAGAGGTGTAGCCAGTGGTTTATCCCGAGCGATCCAAAGTACTTGGGGGAGCCGAGGGATCTCGGTTGAAGGTAATAAGTAACTAGTAATAAGTAATAAGGGCGACAAAAAAATAAAATCGCCCCAGTTTGCAACTGAAGCGATAAGAGCGAATGTTTTTTGTAGTTTTGAAAAATTAGGTTTCTAATACTTCGGTCGCACAATGAGTACAATATTTGTCTTCGGGTCTTAATTCTTTTCCGCAAGTTTTACATTTTGGATAAATTATTTCTTTAAGCCTTCTGCCACAGCGATTACAGAAAATAGCACCAAGACCAAATAACGTATCGCCATACCTTGTGCAAGCTCGATTTTCGCAAACTTTTGACATTCCTTTCTCCCTTTCTGACTTTTTAGGCCATTTTGTGTGATTTATGAAGGTTCGATAATTACAGACTAATTATAGCGCAGTTTAAAATTTTATGTCAATAGCTACAACTTTATCCAAAATTCGAGTTGGTTATCTGATTAAATTTATTTTACTTCTGGCGCTGGCTACTGGCGCGCCGATTTTGGGGATTCATTCGCAGTGGCTTACCGGACCGATTGTTAATATGGCTTTAATTTTAAGCGTGTTTTTGGTCGGCGTGCGCGGGGCGGTTTTAATCGGGCTTTTGCCTTCCACCATCGCACTTGGCACGGGACTTTTGCCAGCGGCGCTCGCACCCATGGTGCCTTTTATTATTATTTCAAATATAATTTTAGTATTTTGTATTTCTTTTTTCCGTCATTCCGAGGGAGGTCCGATGAATATCGGACCGACCGATGGAATCTCGGTTGAAGACCCCATCGCTTCGCTCGGGATGACGAATAAAAAATACTGGCTTGGTTTACTTTTTGCCGCCGGCCTGAAATTTCTTTTCCTTTTCCTAACTTCCGGTATCGTGATAAAATTACTGTTGAATCAAAAGCTCGCGCTCCCCGTGGCACAAATGATGAGCTGGCCCCAGTTTTATACCGCGCTTATTGGTGGAATTTTAGCGTTTGTGGTTTTGAAAATTTTAAAAAAATAATCAAAATTCTAACTGCCTTTAGGCAAGGTTTTGACCTCCCCTAAAGGGGGTTAGAAATTAAATTCTATGGACAAAAATCTCAAACTCCAAATTTTGGAGCAAATGTCTGGTCTTGTCACCGCCGGACTAGGGTTGGTGGCGGCTTTGGCCTGGAACGAAGCCATTAAGAAAATGTTTGAAAAAATCTTCGGCAGCCAGTCCAATTTAATCGCCATGTTCGGCTACGCGGTTTTGGTCACGGTTTTGGTGGTTATACTTTCCATGCGCATTGGTAAATTGGTGGCGAAGTTGAAATCCACGAATAATGCTAATGAGGGCGAATAGCGCGAATTTTGAAGGAATAAAAAAACCGGAGTAAGGATGTCTCCGGTTATCAAAATGTTGTGTAAATTATTTTATCCGCACTGCTTCTATTAAATTTTTAAAGCCATTTTTAATTTCAAGTTCGGTGACTGCTGTTAATTTTGTAAAATTGCCTTCAAGACTGGCAGCAAGGGTGAGAATTGCCTGGGATAAAGCAAGGGTTGCCGTAACCTGAGCTCCGGGAAAATTTTCTTGTTCAAGTTCACGCAAGCATTGTTCCTGAGACTCTTTTGTTTGATTTTCATAGACACACGAAAAGCTTTTCATTTACAGCTCCTTCCTTTTTTGGCTCAATTGAGCCGTTATTGTGAGTTGTTTATATGGTTGTGATTTTTAAGTATAGCATGTTTAATTTTTTATGTCAAATCCGAAAATTAAGTCCATAAAAGCAATTAAAAATCTGAAAAATAAAACAGTGCTTGTGCGCTGTGATTTTGATGTTCCGTTGAAACAACAAACAACAAACAACAAACAACAAACGACAAAAAAGTCGTCAGTTGTAAGTTGTAAGTTGTCGGTTGCTGACGACTCGCGGCTGCGGGCGGCAACTCCGACGATAAAATATCTTTTATCAAAAGGCGCGAGAGTGGTTTTGATGGGACACCTTGGCAGACCGGGCGGAGTGGTGAAAAAGGAATTGTCACTTTTGCCGGTGAAAAATCGATTGGGAAAATTACTTGGTGAGAAAATAAGTTTTATATCTGACGAGATCCCATCGCTCGCTACGCTCGCTCGGGATGACGGTCGGTTGATAATGTTGGAAAATCTGCGCTTCAATCCCGGCGAGGAGAAAAATGACCCTAAATTTGCCAAGAAATTGGCGAAATTGGGCGATATTTATGTTAATGAGGCCTTTGCCGTCTCGCACCGAAGCGCGGCTTCGGTGGACGCCATAAAAAAGTTTTTGCCATCTTATGCCGGTTTGAATTTGGAGCAGGAAATTTTACATCTGTCGGCGGTTCTAAACAAACCGCAAAAACCAATGGTGGCCATCATCGGCGGCGCGAAGATTGAAACTAAACTGCCAATGATCAAACAATTTTTGAAATCCGCGGATTACATTTTAATCGGCGGGGGAGTGGCGAATGATTTTTTGAAAGCAAGGGGTTATGAGATTTATGGGTCGTTGGTGGACGATGATTATATAAATGAAGCCGGTAAAATATTAAAGAAATCAGAAATCGGAAATCAGAAATCAGGAGAAGCAAAGTTAATTTTGCCAATAGATGTTGTTTGGTCTGACAATAAAATCAGGAGTTTATCCGCCGGAGCGTCTAAAGGGACGCCGGGGAGCGCAGGCGGAAAAACTCCAAAAATTTTGGATATCGGGCCGAAAACAATTTGGTTGTTTAGTGGTATAATTAAGAAAGCCAAGACGATTGTCTGGAACGGTCCCATGGGCTATTTTGAAGACAAAAAATTTGCAACGGGCACAGAGAAAATAGCTGAAGTAATTTTGGCTAATAAAAAAGCGCAAAGAATAATTGGTGGTGGTGAAACAGGGGAAGTAATACAAAAAATAATCAGAAATCAGAAATCAGAAATTAGGAAAAATATTTTTATTTCCATTGGTGGTGGCGCCATGCTAGAGTATCTTGGAGGTAAAAAATTACCCGGATTGGATAAATTAATTAAATAGTTTTGTCATTCCGACCGAAGCCAGAACGATAGAGAGGGCGGAGTGCCCGCCCGAACGACTGACGTTGTTCAGTCGGGCGGGGAGGAATCCCTTATATTTCCCATATGAGATAGGCGAAGGGATCCCTTGGCTCTAAGCGACCCTAAAGGCCGTTCGGGATGACAACTACTTTATATGAAAAAATTTGTTATAGAAAAAATCACCGCTCGTGAAATTCTTGATTCGCGCGGCAACCCGACAGTGGAAACCACGGTGATTTTGGATTGCGGAATTAAGACTAAAGCCTCGGTGCCTTCCGGCGCTTCCACTGGGGAGCATGAAGCGTTTGAATTGCGCGATAATGACAAAAAAAGATACGGCGGATTGGGAGTTTTGAAAGCGTGCGCCAGCGTGGAAAAAATCAGCCGTAAATTAAAAGGCATGAATATTTTGGAGCAGAAAAAAATTGACGAAGCCATGATTGAACTTGATGGTACGGATAATAAATCTAAATTCGGCGCCAACGCAATCTTATCAGTATCATTGGCTTGCGCCCGCGCCGGAGCACTGGTGGCGGGAGTAGAACTTTATGAATATTTGCGGAAGATTTACGAATTACGAATTACGAATTACGAATTACCAATCCCAATGTTCAACATTTTTAACGGCGGCAAACACGCGGACACAAATTTGAATTTGCAGGAATTCATGATCGTGCCGATTGGCCTTAAGAATTTTTCCGAGCAACTTCGCGCGGGGGCGGAAATTTTTCATGCTTTGGGCGAGGTCTTGAAAAAAAACCATCTGGATACTGATGTGGGCAATGAGGGTGGTTACGCGCCAAACATTGATAACACTATGCAGGCGTTTGATTTAATTATGGAAGCGATTGTAAAGGCCGGCTATAAACCTGGCGCGGAAGTGGCACTGGCGCTGGATGTGGGCGCTTCGGAATTATATGATGAAGAAAAACGGCTTTATACTTTTGATTTAGATGATTATTATCTTATGGCTTCGCAATTAATTTCCCTTTATCGCGATTGGGCGACAAAATATCCGATTATTTCCATTGAAGACGGGCTCGCGGAAAATTCTTGGGAAGATTGGGAGGAATTGACCAAAGAATTTGCGCGTTTCAAACCGCACGCCAGTTTTGATAAAATGTTACTCGTGGGCGATGATTTTTTTACTACCAATGCCAAACGGCTGGAAGCCGGCGTAAAAAGAAGCGCGGGCAACGCGGTAATTTTGAAACCAAACCAGATTGGGACTTTGTCAGAGGCGATTGAGTTTGCCAAAGTTGCCAGAGAAAATAATTATACGATTGTGGTGAGCCACCGTTCCGGTGAAACCTGCGATGATTTTATTGCGGATTTGGCGGTGGCGATTAGTTCTGAGTTTGTAAAATTCGGGTCGCTGTCGAGGGGGGAGAGGGTAACGAAGTATAATCGGCTGTTGGAGATTTTTTCAGTAGTGTTATTCTGATCCGCCGGCTAGCGGAGAAGGATTTCGGAAAAAATCAAATAGAATAATTCAATAATCTAATAAAAATATTTTCGCCGCCAGGCGATTTTATTTTTTCTATAAATATCACGATCGTGGTATACGTGGAAAAATAAAATTATACAAAACGTGCGACCGTACGTTTTGTATAATTTTTATAAAATAAATAATAAAATAAAAAGCCGCCGAGCGCGAAGCGCTCGGCGGAGGTGTTATAAACGTGATCAACTGTATTCCGGGTGGAAGATGTATCCGAAATGTGGAAATTTGATTGCTTTTTCCACAATCGCTTCTTTCCACCATTCCAGATTGTCGCTTTCCCGTCCTTCTTTGACCCAATGGTTATGGATGATTAAAAACATGTTGACTGTCCGGAAACAATTGAGAGTCGCTTCCAGAGCAATAACCATCTTTTTGTGCCCCTTTTTACGCTGGAAAACAATTTCTTGCTCCAGCGTCGCTATCTTCCCTTTAACCAGGAAGGGCGATCCCTTTACCGGCGCGATGTATTTTTCCACCACCGCATGGACGATTAATTTTTCATCGTCCGAAAGAACCGGTTCGGATTTTTGGCCGGCACGCGAGTGGGCGAGAATCAATATCTCCGTTTCCATGTTGCTTTTTTCGCGTTCCATCTTTTGTGACGCTACGATGCCCAGATTTTTCGGCAGTTTATCTTTTACTGCCGCAAATGCTTCGGCCAGATCTCCGGCCATGGTTTTTCCTCCTTTTTATTCGGTTTCATGGTTTGGTGAAGTTTCTTGGGCGATGAGATACAACATGTTAAATTCATCGCTGCCTGGTTGGGGTTGTGCCGTTTCCGGCTGTTGTTCAACCACTTCTCGCATTTTAGGCGGAAGCTTGTCAGAGACTTTTTGCAGAGCTTCAGCTAGAGCTGAATTCATGATTTTCTCCTTAATTTAGATGATTTTAGGTTTAAAAGAACCAATTAATTCATTATAGCAAAACCACAGATTTTGTCAAGTGGATAACTTTTATGATATTTTTTTGGATTTTCTATTTTCATTTGAGCGTGCTATAATTAAAGGAAGAAAATAACACAAAATTATGAAGAAAAAAATAAAAGACAAAAATAACCACCCCTCCGCCAGCTGGCGGACCCTCTCCTTAAAAAGGAGAGGAGGAAAAAAGCAGCCGCCGGTAGTTTTGGCGATTTTGGATGGCTGGGGAATTAATCATGATTACATTGGTAACGCCATTACGCGCGCCAAAACCCCGACCTATAAAATGCTTTTGGAGAAATTTCCCAATACCAAACTGCGCGCTTCGGGCCGAGCAGTTGGTTTGCCGCCAACTCAAGACGGCAATTCGGAAGCAGGGCACCTGAATTTGGGCGCTGGTCGGGTGGTGGAGCAGGATACGGTCATTATCTCAAAATTGATTACCGCCGGAACTTTTTTTAAGAATCCGGCACTGAAAGCGAGCATCAAACAGGTGAAAAAGTATAAAAGCAAGGTCCATCTCATGGGCTTGCTTTCGGGCTGGGAATCCGCCCATACTGACCCTGATCATCTTTTGGCGCTGTTAACTTTTTATCGCCAAGAAGGAATAAAAAAGGTTTATTTGCATCTTTTCACCGATGGTCGCGATTCTTTTCAATATGGCGCCTTAAAATTTTTAAAACAATTAGAAAATGAATTTAAAGACGGGGAGGTGATCGCGAGCGTCACGGGCCGTTATTACGCCATGGACCGGACGAAAAAATGGGAACGCACGGAGGCGGCTTACAATGCGCTGGTTTTGGGCAAAGGGCAATATTATGCCAAAAGCGCGGAAGAAGCCATCAAACGGGCCTATGACCGCGACGAGACCGATGAATTCATTTTGCCGACCGTGATTGTTAAAGATGGCAAATGTGACAAAAGAGGAATTTGCATCAGCGGCGAACCAATCGCCAAAATCGAAGACAATGACGCGGTGGTGTTTTTCAATTTGCGGTCCGACCGTTCGCGGCAATTGTCCAAAGTTTTTGTCCAAAAGAATTTTAATGATCTGAACCCCGGTGCTTTCAAACGCACCAAGGTTTTGAAGAATTTACTTTTTGTTGCCATGACTGATTTTGGCCCGGATTTGGACACCATTCTTTCTATTTCACCCTCGCAGGATGTTAAAGAAACTTTGCCCATGGCGCTGACTGGTTTGCGCCAGCTCTACATCGCGGAGACGGAAAAATATGTTCACGTGACTTATTTCTTTAATGGTGGTTATGCCGAACCGGTTAACAAGGAAGAACGTTTAATGGTATCCTCGCCCGATGTTTCTTCTTATGATAAAATACCAGAAATGTCAGCTAAAGAAATTACCGATATAATTTTAAATGATTTGAAGAATAATAAATATGATTTCATTTTGGTAAATTATGCCAACCCCGATATGGTTGGCCACACCGGCAATTTGGCTGCCGGGATTAAAGCCTGCGGCTTTGTTGATGGTTGTTTAGGGAAACTTTATGAAGAAATTAAAAATAAAAAAGGGATGCTTTTGGTGGTGGCGGACCATGGCAACGCGGAAGAAATGATTGATGAAAAAACCGGCGAGATTGATACCCAGCACTCCTCTTATCCGGTGCCGTTTATTATTGCTGATCTGCGTGATGGCGTGAAAAGATATAAATTAAGAAAGGATGGAATTTTGGGCAACGTGGCGCCGACAATTTTGGATTTGCTAAATAAAAAGAAACCAAAGGAAATGACGGAGGGTTCTTTGGTTTTGTAGTTTTTCTTTCGCCACCTTTTTTAGTAAAAGGTGGCGCCAAAAAGCGCCGCCAGCAAAAAAGTGATTCCTACGCCACTTTCTTTGGACAAAGAAAGTGGCTGAAAGAAACTGGCGAGCGAGCTGCGCGTTAGAGAAAATCTAAGGCTCGCCCTCGCTAATTTCCGAACTCAGCCGAAGAGAATAATCTGCTGATTATTCTTTCGGCTTCAAACAGGCGGAAATTTTTTCTACTGCGGTAGAAAACCGCTCCGTCTCGCCTTGATTTTCTTGCTAACGCTCCGCTAGGCTCGCAGCTACGAAGTCGCAATAATCGCAGTAATTCCTTGAGTTTTGTTTTAATGCTTTAATGTTAAAATGCTAATATGAACGACAATTTACAACCTAAATTTCCCAAGCCAGTGGTGCTAGCCATTCTTGACGGCTGGGGCATTGCGGCGCCGTCGGTGAGCAATGCCATTTCACAGGCCAAGACGCCGAATTTTGATAAATTGACCGCCAATTATTTTTGTACCACCCTTCAGGCCTCGGGTCTTTCCGTAGGTCTGCCTTATGGTGAAATGGGCAATTCGGAAGTGGGCCATTTGAATTTGGGCGCGGGCAAAATTGTTTATCAAAATTTGCCGCGCATCAATCGCGCCATTTTGGACGGTGAGTTTTTTGATAATGTTATTTTTTTGAAAGCTTTGGCGCAAGTTAAAAAACAAAAAAGCAAATTGCATCTTTTGGGACTAATTTCCACTGGTGGCGTGCACGCCTCGCTTGACCATCTTTACGCGCTTTTGGAATTGGCTAAAAAACAGAAGATAGAGAAAGTTTTTGTTCATTGTATTTTGGATGGTCGTGACATGGCCTATAATTCGGGCCAGGGATTGTTGCAAGAATTAAAAAATAAAATGAAAGAAATCGGGGTGGGCGAGATTGCTTCGGTCGTTGGCCGATTTTATGCCATGGACCGCGACAATCATTTTGAAAGAACGGAAATTGCTTACCGGCTTTTAACCGACGGGTCGGCGGAAAAAAGAACCAAAGATGTTTTGCAGTCGGTGCAGGAATTTTATGATACTAAAATTTATGATGAAGAAATGAAACCGATTGTGGTGGTTAATGAAAATGATGAGCCAATTGGCAAAGTTGAGAATAAAGACGCGGTTATTTTTTTTAATTTTCGGCCAGATCGCGCGCGGCAATTGACCAAGGCTTTCGTTTTGCCTGGCTGGGAAAAATTCACCAGGATTTATCTGCCGGATCTGTATTTTGTAACCTTGACACAATATGAAAAACAATTGCCTTCGGAAGTGGCTTATCCGCCGGAGACGGTGAAAGAAACCTTGGCGCAGGTTTTAAGCGAGCAGGGTTTGAAACAGCTGCGCCTGGCAGAAACGGAAAAATACGCGCATGTCACCTATTTTTTTAATGGCGGAAAAGAGGAAAAATTGGTTGGCGAGGAAAGAGAAATGATCCCGTCTTTGCGCGTGGAGTCATACGCGGAAAAACCAGAAATGTCGGCCCTCACCATTAAAGAACGGGCGCTGAAAGAGATAAATGCCAAAAATTTTGATCTGATCACGCTTAATTTTGCCAATCTGGATATGGTGGGGCACACCGGCGATATGAAAGCGACCATTAAGGCGACGGAAATAGTTGATAAATGTTTGGGTGAATTGGCAGCGGCAACTTTAGCGGCTGGCGGTATTTTAATTGTTACTGCTGACCATGGCAACGCGGAAGAATTGATTAATACTAAGACCGGGGAAATTGATAAAGAGCATTCATGCTCGCCGGTGCCGTTTGTTTTAGTTGGTGAAAATTATAAAACACATTCGGAAGGGGGAGTGATTAATTTGTCGCTGTTGACGCCGGCTGGAGTTTTGGCTGATGTGGCGCCGACGATTTTGAAAATTATGGGATTGGAGCAGCCGAAGGAGATGACAGGACGGAGTTTGGTGTAACAAGCAAGTGTCATTCTGATCCGCCCTAGGCGGAGAAGAATCTCGTAATTTTATAGAACAGATATATAGAACAGATATAGGGATATAAAGACATAAAGAAATACATAAACAAAGCCTTTTATATCCTTATTTCCTTATATCTTTATTATTTACCTTTTCAGTCACGAGATCCTTCACTTCGTCCCGAATACCCGGGACTTCGTTCAGGATGACAATCATAAAGAATATGCTTAAAAAAATCGTTACTTTTCTCTTGTTTTTATATATTTTCTTGTTTTTACCGTTGCCCACGCAGGCGGCGGTAAATTTAGTTCGGACGCCGAGCAATACGGCGGTGTATTTTGTGGATGCCAGTAACGTTCGCCATGCTTTTCCCAACCAAAAAATTTACGAAAGTTGGTTTGGTAATGATTTCAAAAAAATTAGTTTTGTTTCGGAAGAAGCTTTGGCAAAACTGCCTTTGGGTAAAAACGTGGTTTTGAAAGCGGGAAAATATTTAGTAAAAATTCCTTCGGCCCCAGATGTTTACGCGGTGGAACCGGGCGGAACCTTGCGGCATATTGAAAGCGCGGAAGCGATGGAAACAATTTATGGAAAGAATTGGCAACAAAAATTGATTGATTTGTCGGAAGTTTTTTTTGACGATTATGTTTTGGGCGCGCCGATTAAATTCGGCCATCAGATTCCTGACGGCGTGGTTTATAAACTTATTAATAAAAATAATTATTACTACAAAACAGCCGGTCATTTGCAGAAATTTGCTTCTTGGCAGGATGTTTTGGCTAATGGCTATAATCAAAACGATGTGGTGGAAAACATTACTAGTTTCTTTTTGCACGGCGCGGAAATCGAGGGTTATGATGAAAATATTAATAATTTAGCGGCAGAAAATAATCTGGCCAGATATGATTGTGAGAATAAAAATTTAAGAGCCGCTTTTATTTTTGTTTATGACGGCACGTATAATTTGGAAGAAGTGGAAAAAATGAAAGCCATTAAAAATCGATTGCCGGAATATTTTAATTGGACGACGGACGGCTTGTCGCAATTAACTTTGGATAATGATATTTTTTTGATAAAAAAAGAAAATTATCATATTTTTGAGAGTAAATTGAGTTTGTCGCAGCTGGCTTTTGATTTTTATAAGCAACATTCCGATGTTTATGATTTTCTTTTCATTTTTGATAATTTCAGCGAGCCAAGCAAAATTATCGCCGAATATTATGCCGTGACCAACCAAATTGCCGGCATTCAAAAGCCGATTCTGAAAGCCGAAGTGCAGTATGGCAGTTTGGGAAAATTAAAAGGCGTGATAAAAATGTTTAGTGTTAACAGCCATCTTTTCGGCAGTGACAGCGAACAAAATATCACCCTTAACAACATAATTCATGAAATGCTTCACCAGTGGAGCGGGGTGTTTACTTTTTTGAATGATAAAAAAGAAGAAGATACTTCGTTGTATAATGAAAAACTCAAACATTGGTCAAATTATGTTAATTTTGTATCTCCCTTAGGCGGTTATGGCTGGAGGGATAACGGTGACGGTACTTTCACACAAACTTATGTGAACCAGAAAATTAAACTTTCTAATTTGGATTTGTATGGCATGGGGCTTTTGCCACAGCGCGGCATTGGCGAAATTTTTTATATCGTGCCGGAGAATTCTTTAATCACCGATACAATTTCTGCCAAAAAAGTTGTGGTCAGCGCGGATAGTTTGGTTAAGGCGATGGGGAAGTGGCAATGTTTGGTAAAATAAAAAACGCACGTGTTTGTTGGCCGCGCGTGCGTTTAAAATAATTTTTGAATTTAACTTCGTTTACTTTTTAGTCTTAGTCTATCAATTCGTCTATCAATTTGCCAACTCAATCTGATGATGACGCTGATACCTATTAAAAACCCCAAATTGTACCAGTCACCATTGTTGTGCACTTCGTAGAAATGCACGCTATGGTCGGAAAGAGACGCGAGGAAAGCGATTGGTGCAATCAGACCATGCCAATAGCCGGTCCAAAATCCGGCGACGCTTCCTTTTGCTGAAGGCGTATTCACGGAAGGATTGGGGCCGGCGCAGCTCATCAGAAATAACACAGTGAGAAGCACTAAAAATAAGCATATTTTTTTCTTCCGCGTCATTTGTACCCCCCTGAATTATTGTTGTGAATTTCACTAAGATTAGACCAATTGGCTTGTCCAATAGGCATCCTGGTGTTAAGAGTATTATAGTGCCGGTGGAAAATTTTGTCAAGTATTGATTGTTTTTCCCTTATTACTAGTTACTTATTACTTGTTACTTTTCTATGCCTGAATTACCCGAAGTAGAAACAATTAAACTGGAATTAAACAAGGTTTTAAGGAATAAAAAAATTAAAGCCGTGGTTTTGAATTTGCCCAAGCAAGTTCATGGCGACAGAAAGAAGTTTTTGAAAGTCGTTGTTGGCGCGAAAATTAAGGCGGTGGGACGGCGGGCTAAGACTTTAATTATTACTCTAAAAAATAAAAAATATTTAATATTTCATTTGAAAATGACCGGGCAACTTATTTATCAGGGAAATCGGGGAGATCAGGGAGATCAGGGAGATCAGGGAGGAAAACTTTATGGCGGCGGGCATCCGATTAAGCAAGACTTAAAAAATTTACCAAACAAATTTTCGCACGTGATTTTTAATTTCAGCGATGGCTCGCATTTATTTTTTAATGACACGCGCCAATTCGGCTGGGTAAAATTGGTTGAGGAAAAAGAATTGGCTAATATGAGTGCCGAATACGGGCCAGAACCTTTGGAGAAAAATTTTACGCCTGAATATTTCAGTGATTTTTTAGCACGGCGAGCCACGGCCATTAAACCGCTTTTGATGGAACAAAAATTTATTGCCGGCCTTGGCAATATTTATGCCGCCGAAGCCTGTTTTTGCGCCGGAATTTCTCCCAAGCGCTCTGCTAATAAAATAAAACCAAAGGAAATAAAAAAACTTTATAATTGCATTAAAAAAATTTTAAAGCTGGCCATTGCCAAAAAAGGCACTTCCGCTGACAATTATGTTGACGCTTTCGGCCGGCAAGGTAATATGATAAACTACTTGAAAGTCTATGGACGGAAAGGGAAAAAATGTTTCCGCTGTGGCGCGCTTTTGCATGAAATCCGCCAGGGTTCCCGCGCCACGGTTTTTTGCGGGAAGTGTCAGAAATAAAAAAGTCCCGACATACGATGGCGGGACTTGGGGTATTGATATTATACACCCCTTATCTATGAAAGAGGAAAATAGAAAACTTTTTAAGTATAAACGAAGAAAACCTGTATTTGAGAGGCAAAACATACACAGTTGTTGACCAGTTGTTTACTTTTGCTTTAGACGAGGGGTTATCTTCTCGATTTAAATGATGAAGTATTTGGCAAATGGTATAGTGAATATCGGGTGTTTGTCGTAATGTACAGAAAAGTGTTTCCCCGACCGATAATGGCCGTTCGCTGTTTAAGAGGAAACCCCCGCGTTCAGAGGGACTGAACCAAAGACCTTTCCAACGCCATTTTTGTGGTTGAATTACATATTTGTACATCTTTCACCTCCCCTTATTTTGTTGTTTTTTGGTCTAAATAAGCCAGATTTGGTTGGTCGTTTGTGGATAAATTTTATTATCTATTTCAATTATAGCATGTTTATTTTTTTGTGTCAAATGTCCGTTGGTTATCCCCTCCTTTCGAAGGAGGGGTGCGAGCCAGCAGGCGAGTGGGGTGGTTGTGGTTTGTATTTTTTTACAACCCCTCCGTTCCGTTGCTACGGAACACCTCCCCTTCGAAAGGGGAGGATAATCGCGGTGTAATTCGCGTAAATTTGTGTTCATATTTGTGTAGATTTGTGTGTAAAACTTTTATTATGTTAGAACGCCTGCAAAAAATTTTAGCTCGTCAGGGGATTGCTTCTCGCCGCGGGGCGGAGGAGCTGATTTTGGCTGGAAAAATTAAGGTGAATGGCAGGATAGCAAAAATAGGAGAAAAATATGATGAGGAAGAGGATGAAATTGAGGTGGATGGGAAGAAGCTAATGAAAAATGAAAAACGAAAAATGAAAAATAATGGAAATTCAAATTTTGTATACTATTTACTTAATAAGCCACGCGGTTATGAATGTTCTTTGGTAGCTCGCCACGGCGATAAATTGGCAGTGGATTTGGTGCCGAAATTTCCCAGAGTTTGGACGGTTGGCCGGCTGGATAAAAATAGCCGCGGACTACTCATTTTAACTAATGACGGCAAACTGACTGAAGAATTGACGCACCCGAAATTTGAACACGAAAAAGAATATGAAGTATTGGTGAATAAACCATTGACTAATGATTTTTTTCGCCGAATGCAAAAAGGCGTGGCACTTTCCGAAGGGTTGGCGCGCGCCGACAAAATCCGCCAGCTCGGAGATAAGAAATTTTCTTTAACTTTGCATCAGGGCTGGAAAAGGCAGATTAGAAGAATGTGCGAAAGTTTGGGGTATCGGACGATTGATTTGGTGAGGGTGAGGGTGGGGAAGTGGAGGCTTGGAAATTTACGCGAAGGTAAGTTTCGCAAGATTAATGGGTGTCATCCTGAGGAGCGAGAGCGACGAAGGATCTCGTAGTTAAAGTAATAAATAATAAAGATATAAGGAAATAAGGATATAAAAGGCTGGTCGCCTATATCTTTATATCTCTATATCCTTATATCTTTTTCATAAAATAATGATTTTATATATTAATACCACTGCATCTGATAAAATTATTTTAGCGTTGGCTGATAAAACCGGCTCGGTTTTGAAATTTAAAAAAATTAAAGCGCCGCATCAGCAGTCGGAGAAATTATTATTTGCGATAGAAAAGTTATTAAATTATCAGATTACTCGCCTCGCTTCCTGTCTCGCCTTCGGCTCGCCGAGGCGGACGCGGTCGAAGCGGGTTAAATTATCCGGAGTTATTATTGTTTCTGGTCCGGGCGGTTTTACTTCGCTTCGGATTGGCATCGCCACAGCTAATGCTTTGGCTTGGGCTTGCCAAATTCCGATAATTGGTATAGAATGTAATCATGATTTAAATCATGATTTTAATCATGACAAGGATTTAATCAAAAAAGGCGCGGCTAAACTGGCAAAAATACGCGGTTTTAAGCAAGTTTTGCCGAAATATGGCCAAGAACCGAATATTGGAAAAAATAAAAAATAGAAATATTCTTTTCAAACAAATAATGAGGAGGAAAAATGATCAAGAAGGCAAAAAAGTATTCCAAAAATCCAAACGAATTTTTTGTTAGCAGTATTTCCAACGAAACAATTACTCAACGAGTGACTATAAGACGGATCAATGGCAAGGCGATCTATCCACCACGAATAATTTATCGCCCTGTTTGTGATGTGGTGTTAATTAATGGTGCAATTGGTCGTCTGGTGAATTGGGAAGCAAAGATTTTTAAAGGTAAAGAAGGTAGCCGTGGTTTTCCCTTAGTGAGAATATCAATTGATAAAAGTATAGACAAAAAACGCGGCGGTAAAAAGCAAATGGAGGAAGGGGAGATCAAAAAATTAAGGAATTTGGTCTATAATTTTTTGGTAGAACACAGATATTTTTAAAAATAAGAAAGAAGGAGAAAAGATGGAAAGCGAAACATTATGGAAGCAGGCGCATAGACTTAGTATTTTGTGTGAAGCAATGGACACCGAACTTGCTATGTGGAAAAGACGAAATCATCAGGCAGTAATAAAAAATATTCAAGACACTTTTGCCGTAGAAACTTTTGATAACGACACCATATATTACATGACCAGAAGAATAGATTTTGAAATTTTAGCCAAGCAGAAATAGACAACAAAAAAATATTTATCCCTTGCTAAACAGGCAAGGGTTTTTTATTTATTTGACACCTAAATACAGATGTATTAAAATGAATAATAGAATACAATTTAATGCCAACATGTTAAAATGCTAAAAAGTTTTTATGGCTTTATCTACATCAGCTAAAAATCGCTATAAATTAACGGCCATCATCGTTTTGGCCGTCTTTTGCGGTTTAGTTGCTTATTATAAGGATATGCCCGCGGGCACGCCTTTGGAAAAATTTTGGAACAGCACTAAATACAAATTGGGCCTGGATTTGCAAGGCGGCACACACCTTGTTTATCAGGCAGATACTTCTAAAATTGAAGCCCGCGATCAGGCTTCGGCGGTAGAAGGCGTGCGCGACGTGATTGAGCGCCGCGTCAATGCCTTTGGCGTGTCCGAGCCGGTGGTGCAAACCAATAATGTCGGCGGTGAATATCGCGTGATTGTGGAGTTGGCTGGCGTTAAAGACGTCAAACAGGCAATTGACATGATTGGCAAGACGCCACTTTTGGAATTTAAGGAACAAAACCCAAACTATAATCCGGATCTAACACCGGCGGAACAAAAACAAATTGATGATTACAATAAAGACGCGGAAAAACGCGCGCAGGATATTTTACGCAAGGTTTTAGTACCGGGCGCCAATTTTGAAAATTATGCTAAACAATATTCTGAAGACGCCGGTTCCAAAGATTCAGGTGGCGATTTGGGTTTTGCCAAGCGCGGACAGTTTGTGACCGAATTTAATAATGAACTTTTTGATGTTTTAAAGGACGGACAAATTGGCCGGACTTTGGTCAAAACTTCTTTTGGCTATCATATTATCAAAAGAATTGAATCACGGGGCGAGGGTGAAAATTTGGAAGTCCACAGCGAACATATTTTAATTAAAACCGAAAACGCGGAAGCGGTGAAACAAGCAAAAGATGCTTGGGTCAACACGCAGCTTTCCGGCCGTCATTTGAAGCGCGCGGAGTTGCAATTTGACCAGCAAACTGGCGAGCCGCAGGTGGCTTTGGAATTTAATGACGAGGGTAAAGCGCTTTTTGCCGCCATTACCGAACGCAATGTGGGCAAACCAGTGGCGATATTTTTGGATGGTACCGCCATCTCCGTGCCCACAGTCAACGAACCGATTACGGAAGGCAAGGCCGTGATTACCGGACGCTTTGATGTCAAAGAAGCCAAGCAATTGGTGAATAATTTAAGCGCTGGCGCTCTGCCCGTGCCAATTACTTTAATGTCGCAGGAAACAGTCGGAGCATCGCTTGGTCAAGAATCACTGGATAAAAGTTTATTTGCTGGCTTGATTGGTATTTTGGCCGTGGCCCTATTTATGATTATTTTTTATCGTTTACCTGGTATTTTTTCAGTTTTGGCTTTAATAGTTTATACTTTGATCAACTTGGCGATTTATCAAATTTTTGGAATTACTTTGTCTTTGGCCGGCATAGCTGGCTTTATTCTCTCTGTCGGCATGGCCGTGGACGCGAACGTTTTGATTTTTGAACGCATGAAAGAAGAGATTCGCGCGGGCCGTGAATTGACTTCAGCCACGGAAGAAGGTTTCAAACGCGCTTGGACTTCCATTCGCGATTCCAATGTTTCTTCTTTAATTACTTGCGCGGTTTTGTATTTCATCGGCACTTCGGTCGTGAAAGGTTTTGCTTTAACCCTTGCCATTGGCGTTTTGACTTCCATGTTTTCGGCCATCACCGTGACGCGCACATTCTTGAAAACAATTATTAATATAAAAAGAGTCAGAGAAAGCCATCGGTTGTTTGGAGTAAAAAAGTAAATTATAAATTTTATGCATTTACAAATCGTAAAAAATCGCAATAAATTTTTCATCTTTTCCGGCGTGCTGGTGGTTTTGAGTATTGTCAGTTTGTCTATTTGGGGATTAAAACCAAGCATTGATTTTACCGGCGGGGCTTTGATGGAAGTGAGAATTTCGGGCGAGATGAAAATTTCCGCGCCGGAGTTGAGTGATAAACTTGTTAAACAAAATTCGGCTTTGGGTGAAATTCGCGTGCAGCCGGTGGGGACCGACGGCTATCTTTTGCGGACCCGGCATTTAAGCGAGACAGAACATCAAAATCTTTTAGCAAATATTGCTTCATCTGCCGGAGTGGAAAAAAGCCAGGTGGAAGAAAAAAGATTTGAAAGCATCGGGCCGGTCATCGGCGGGGAATTGCGCGTGAAGGCTTTTTGGGCCGTGGGTTTGGCTTCACTTTTCATTATTCTTTACATTGCTTACGCTTTTCGCAAGGTTTCTAAACCAGTGGCTTCTTGGAAATACGGCTTGGGCGCGGTCATTGCCGTGCTCCATGATCTTTTGATTGTGACTGGTTGTTTTTCAGTGTTTGGACACTTTTTCGGTTTTGAAGTTGATTTGCTTTTTGTCTCGGCACTTTTAACTGTTTTGGGTTTTTCCGTCCATGACACCATCGTGGTTTATGACCGTACGCGCGAAAATTTAATTTATAATCCGCAAAAAACTTTTGAAGACACAGTCAATAAGGCGACCAATGACACTATGACGCGTTCCATCAACACTTCTTTGACGGTGTTTATCGTGCTTTTGGCGCTTTACGTTTTGGGCGGCGCTTCCATCAGCAATTTTGTGCTGGCGCTTTTAATCGGCGTGGTTTTCGGAACTTACTCGTCAATTTTTGTAGCTTCAACATTACTCGTGGTTTGGTATCAGTTAGGACGAAGGGGTAATAAGTAACTAGTAATAAGTAATAAAAAATAACGAAAATAAGGAAATAGGGATATAAGGAAATAAAGTTATTTTTATTTTATTATTTAATTAGTCACCGTTTTATGGTGGCTTTTTTTATTTTCCAAAAATACCATTATTTTTGTTATACTATAATGCGTTGATCGTCGCATATGATATAACACTTTTTAGCTTTTTTTCGGTTTTGTATTTTTATGTTTTAATGCTTTTATGCTTTAATGTTAAAATGATTTTATTTGACACCAAAAACTATATCTGGTATACTTACTATTAGTATTATTAATAAAAACTAAAATAAGCTACAAAAATGGCTTATTTTAGCCAATTTTACTAAATTTCAATTTATCAGTGTAAAGCGTTTTTAGGCGGTTTATGCGGAAAAATTTAAATTTAGTAAGCTATATATTTTTATGACCGAAAACAAAAAGGAAAAATTATCCCAAATTAAATGGGAAGAAATCGTCACCAATCTCTTGTCTTTAATTAAGACTCGCGAGGCGGAAATTTTGCGCCTGCGTTTTGGTTTGGATGGGGAAGAGCAAACCTTGGAAAGCATCGGCCAGAAAATGGGTTTGACCCGCGAGCGCGTGCGCCAAATTGAAAACAACGCCCGTGCCAATGTCATTAAACATAAAGATTTTCAAGGATTGATTGATCCAGTTAAAGATGTCATGGTGAGCGCTCTGGAAGAACAGGGCGGCGTTTCCAGCCGCGATCGCGTGGCGCGTTCGGTTATTTTGGAAGAAGAAATTAACAAGAATCGTAAATTTTTGGAATTTTTAATTGATAATTTTGTGGATGAAATTAAAGACATTAAACACGAGCATTTTTTGGACGGCTGGTATTTGAATGAAGAAAATTTAAGTTTGGCGGCCGGACTGATTGAAGAAACAAAAAAATTAGTGGCCGAACGCAACAAACTGATGATGGAGGAAGACTTGCTTAAAGAAATGACCAAGCTGCCGAGTTATGCCAATAATAAAGAAAAGATAGACGCTTTGGTGGAGAAAAATCAGGGTGATTTGAATAAAGTATTTTTATCCTATTTGGATTTGGCGCGCGGTTTGGACAAAACCCCGTTTCAGCAATGGGGATTGACCGATTGGCGCCATGTCAGACCGAGACGGGTGAATGATAAAATTTATTTGATTTTAGACTGGTATAAAAAGCCGATGCATTTTCGGGAAATTGCTCAAAAGATTAACGAGGTTTATAAAAACGACAAGCCGTCGCACCCGGCCACTGTCCATAATGATTTGATTTCTGATGAACGCTTTGTTTTAATCGGCCGCGGAGTTTACGCCCTGAAAGAATGGGGCTATGAAGGCGGCACGGTGGCGGACATCGTGGAGCGTGTTTTGAATGAAAAAGGCCCGCTTTCCCGCGAAGAAGTGATTACGGAAGTTTTGAAACAGCGCGATGTCAAAACCAACACCATCCTTCTGGCCTTAAGCGATAAAGAGGCGTTTGAGAAAGTGGAGGGAAAATATAGAATCAAAAAATAATTTAATAATTTGATAATCTGATAATTTAATGAACCAAATTATCTTTTCATCACCGCTTCCTTATAAAGATAGGGGAGCGTGACGAGAAAAATAATTTCTTTTAGAGAATAAACCAGCAAAAAAGGAGGAACAAAACGATGGTGAAAGAAAATTCGAAGCAGACAGTGGTTAGTTTGGGCGGCGGCGGCATCCTTACCATCCTTATGATTATTGCTTTTCCACTTGGTTTTTTTATGGCGGAGCAAGAGATGAAAAGCCGGGGAGCTCTTCCACCCCAAACCATTTATCAGCAAAACAATTATACGGTTCAAAAAGCTTTAAATATGGCTGGCGAATGGTGTATAGAAATTAAGATGGTTGGCTGGCAGCCTTGCGATGAAGTATTTATACCTCCGATGGATTTAGCCGATGAAAAAAGTCTAGCTAATTATGCATGTCAAGATCATTGCGATCTTTTAACCAAGACACTTATACCGTATTTTTGGAAAAAAGGAAAATTAATAGTAAATGACGAGTTGGAAATTAATTACCATGTTTTTTGGAAGAAAGAAATCTGCGTGGGTAAAATTAATTATCATCCCAAAGAGTAATGCACATAAGTCAAAAGACCGTTCTGGTTTTCGGAACGGCCTTTTTTATTTGTCCGCCTTTGGCGGACAACTACGAATTACGAATCGTACGAATGTACGAATAATCATGGCGCCTATCAGCAGAAGTAAATAACCATTCCCCAACCCTTTTCTTAAAAAGTAGGCGGTTTTGATACCCTTATTACTAGTTACTTATTACTGATTACTCTTTTGTTATTTTTTATGGTATAATATATTTATCAACAAGACCTATGAATACGGTTTTTGAATATTTAAGCTACGCCGTAAATTATCTTAATAATCTCGGAAACAAAGATCCGCTGTCTTTGATGTGGTTCTTTTTTGTGAATGGCGGCTGGATTTTTTTCGTTTGGGTGATTATTTGGGGATTGCATCAATTTTGGCTCAAGGCCCGTTCTTTAAAATATGTTAAAAGCTTGAAATGGGTCTGTTTGGCCATTGATGTGCCCAAAAACAATGAGCAGTCGCCCAAGGCGGTGGAACAAATTTTTAATCAAATTTCTGGCTATCTGAGCGGTCTCAATTGGTGGGAGAAATGGTGGAAAGGGATGTTTGTGCCGGCGTTTAGTTTTGAAATCGTTTCCATTGGCGGTTATGTGCAGTTTGTAATTCGCGTGACCAAAAATTTTCGCGACTTGTTGGAGGCGGCGGTTTATGCCCAATATCCGGACGCGGAGATTTCCGAGATCGAAGATTACACGGCCGATTTTACACCGGATAATTTTAAGGAAAAAGGCTGGAATTTATGGGGCACTCAATTTGAAATGACGGCTGATGAACTTTTCCCCATTCGCACTTATCCGCTTTTTGAACACATGATTGCTCAAAAAATTATTGACCCGTTGTCAGCGATGCTGGAAATGATGGCTAAAATCGGACCAAATGAGCAACTCTGGTTTCAGATTGTGGCACGGCCGACCAATGATGATTGGAAAAAAGATGCCACTAAAATGGTAAAAAAATTAATTGGTGTTAAAAGCAAAGAAAAACAAGAAGGCATTGACGCTCACGTGGACAAAACTTTGGATAAACTTTATACCA
Source organism: Patescibacteria group bacterium (assembly GCA_028748975.1). Taxonomy (GTDB): domain Bacteria; phylum Patescibacteriota; class Patescibacteriia; order UBA2196; family UBA2196; genus JAQTPI01. The sequence goes on from JAQTPI010000002.1 coordinate 50,362, forward strand.
CTTTTGGTTTTATGTTTCCTTTACACCAGCCGGAAAAAGAAGAAGAAAATAAATTTCCTTCCAACATGCTTTATATGTCTAAGGGTGAAATAGAAACAGCTAATTCCATTGAAATAAAATCTACCAAACCCGGCTACAAAACCAAAATGAGAATGATTTATTGGGGCAAGGGCGATGATTTTTCCCGGCCACGCGGTGTGTCGCCGTTTGTGGGCGCCTTGAAGCAATTTTCTTGGATGAATGGTTTTAAGCCAGTAAGTAAAATTTCCACCAAAGTTGATTTTGATTTTACCGGCAAAAAAACTTATAAGCGCCAGCGCAAAATTTTGAATTGGTATAAATTTAGAAGCCTGCCCGGTGGCGCGAAAGAAGACGGTTATCTTTTAAATACAGAAGAGCTGGCTTCGCTTTATCATTTTCCGACCATTGAGGTCTTTACCACCGCTATTAAAAGTTCACAGAGCCGGAAAGTGGCGGCGCCGATGGGTGTGCCTTGGGAGTTGCCAACGGAAGAAGGGGAAGAGAAAAAACAGGTCGGACCACATGTGCTTGCGAGCAGTGAAGAAAAAGAAGAAACAAAGGAAGAGAAAGAAGAAAAAACACATTCGGTTAAGGTGGCACCACCGACGAATTTACCGATGTAATCGGTTGTCATCCTGACGACCCCGAGGCCTCGGGGGAGGAAGGATCCCGTGGCTGAAAATGTAAATAATAAAGATATAAGGAAATAAGGATATAAAAGGCTTTGTTTATGTATTTCTTTATATCTTTATATCCCTATATCTTTTCTATAAGACTACAAGATTCCTCGTCCCGAGTATTCGGGACTCGGAATGATAAAAACGCATTTTATGCCAATATATAACCACGACCATGAAAATGAAGTAACATATTTTGCCGCGACTAACTTCAGAAACCAGATGAAGAAATTTGGCATTAAAACCGATGACCGCCGGCGGCATATGTATGTTTTGGGTAAAACCGGTTCAGGTAAAACCACCCTCTTGGCCAACATGGCCCTGCAGGATATTGAACGCGGCCACGGAGTCGCCATCACTGACCCACATGGCGATGTTTTGAATTCGCTTTTGGATTTTATTCCGAGCAATCGCGTCAACGATGTGGTCTATTTTAATCCTTCAGACACCGAACACCCCATTGCCTTTAATGTTTTGGAAAACGTCAATCCGGACCATAAACATCTGGTGGCTTCGGGACTGATGAGTGTTTTTAAAAAGATTTGGGCCAATCTGTGGTCGGCCAGAATGGAATATATTTTGAATAATACTATTTTGGCTCTTTTGGATTCTCCGGGCAATACGCTCCTCGGAATTATGCGCATGCTTTCGGACAAGGATTTTCGCAGAAAAATTGTGGATAACATCAATGATCCGGTGGTGAAATCTTTTTGGATTAATGAATACGCCAATTACAGCGATAAATTCCGGCAGGAAGCCATCGCGCCAATCCAAAATAAGGTTGGCCAGTTTTTGTCTTCTTCTATTATTCGAAATATTGTCGGCCAGCCCAAGTCCACCATTGACCCGCGAAAAATTATTGATGAGGGCAAGATTTTGCTTTTGGATTTGTCTAAAGGAAAAATTGGCGAAGATAATTCGGCACTACTGGGCGCGATGATGGTAACCAAGTTGTGGCTCGCGGCGATGTCGCGGGTGGATATTCCAGAAAAAGAGCGGTTGGATTTTTATCTCTATGTTGATGAATTCCAGAATTTTGCCACCGAATCTTTTGCCGACATTTTGTCGGAGGCGAGAAAATATCATTTGAATTTGCTAATCGCGCATCAATACATCAACCAGTTGATTTCGCCGGATTCCAAAAAAGTGAAAGAAGCGGTGTTTGGCAACGTGGGCACCTTGGTTTGTTTTCGGGTCGGCGCGGCTGACGCGGAAGAGTTGGTGACTGAATTTGAGCCGACTTTTGAAGAAAATGATCTGGTTAACATCGGCAAGCATGAGATTTTTTTGAAATTAATGATTAATGGCATGGCCACTTCGCCCTTTACGGCCAAGACCTTGCCGCCATTGTCGCAGGGTAAAGAAAATGATAATCGTGATAAAATTATCGCGGTTTCGCGCGAACGCTATTCCAATCCGCGCGCGGAAGTGGAAGAAAGAATCGTGCGCTGGAGCGGCATGGAAAAAATGTTTAAAGGCACGGCGGAAGAAGAATATATCGACGAAGAAGAACTTGTTTTTAAAGAAGGCAAAGTTAAGAAAGAAAAACCCAGCGGGCCGAGTTTTAAGGCCTATTGCGATAATTGCGGCGCCACCACGGCGATTAATTTTATTCCGGATTTAAGCAAGGCGATTTTTTGCAAGAATTGTCTGCCGGAATTTAAGCGCGGCGCCATTGATCCTCGGAAATTGAAATCAAAAAATCCGCATCTGAAGGCGGAGATTGAGAAATATCAGAAGAGCTTAGTGACAGCGAATAGTGAAGAGGGAAGAGAGAAGAGCGAACCCGCTTCATCAGTGAGTAAACCGGAAACTGGAAATCAGAAAACAGAAATTGGAAATCAGAAACCAGTCGTTGCAATTAGTGAAGAGAGAATAGAGAAGAGTGAAAAGAAAATAGAAATTAAAAAGAAAGAAATTACACCGGAGCCGGCGCCAAAAAAAACCGCCAAGGCGAATTTTATGGCGGATAAAAGGGAAGAAGCGGAAGGGGTGAGTTTAGCGAATTTAAAAGATGATAATCGCGTAGTTGGTTTTAATAATCGGCGCGGTGGAACAGGAAAAAGTGTGAAGCCGGGGGAAGTGGTAAGGATTAAGGAATAGGGATTAAGGAATATAAAAATTATAGAGGCGGTTCAATGGTCATTGGACCGCTTTTTGTTTATAAAAAAACCGCTCAAATGAGAGCGGTTTATTATTGAAATATTGTTAACACAGATTTTTGGCCAGAGCGGTATATCTGATACGGGCAAAAAGCCATGATTTATCTGACAGGAACCAAAGCCACCAATTTTCATTCTCGCGTTCTTCTATATAATGTTTTACACGCCAGGGAATTTTGCTACATATTTTTTTGATTTCCAGCGGTGTCCCATTGAGATTTGTGCTGGTAGATACCAAAAAACTTTTGCCTGGTATAAAACACCCATCATTAACGGCAATCTTGCGTCTATCATAAGTCGCGATTTTTCCATAAGCAGATTTTTCCAAAAGATTCGGATAATTGTGTTTGGATTCTGGCAAAGGATTTTGTGAGATTATTGTAGTATGATATAAATACCTGGTAGTAAATAACCTGACGATTTTGTGGCGTGAGTCATAAACATAATATCTTTTTTTTCGTTCCATTTTTGATACCTCTTTTGGTTTTTTTGGAACGTTTATTTGTGTTGAAGAGGTTCAAGTATGTTCATTTTAGCATGGTTGAATTTTTTTGTCAAATGGCGGATTTTATGCTAAATTTAGAATGCGAATTAGTACAAATTTCGTGCGAATTTTGCGAACATAATATTTCGTGTTTATTCGCATAATTCGCAGGTAATTTGCCAATAATTCGTATATAAATATGCCTTCTAATCCCTTTCAAATTGAAGCCAGCCCGAGAAAAATTAAGAATCACCATTTGAGCCGTTTTGGCAGAGGTTCTGGCGGCGAAATTTTTGATTACAGCGGCGCCAAAGAGGGGCTGAAAGCCTCTATCAGTAATCGGCGAGTGGCTTATTTTTTTCTATTGGCCGCGGTAGTTGGGGCGGTGTTTTTGGGGCGTGTTTTTTATTTGCAAATCATCCGGGGCGATTATTGGTTTCAAATTGCCGAGGGCAACCGCATTCGAGTGGAGGAAACTTTGGCGCCGCGCGGCATAATTTTTGACAGAGAGATGGAACCGTTGGTAAAAAATAAACCGAATTTTGTGTTGTCTTTTATACCGGCTGAATTTATCAATCAAAATTCGGAAGTGGAACCCTTTTTGAAATTTTTAACAACAGAGATACCGGAAGTTAATGTTAATGAAGTTAAAGACGAAATTAGCCAAGCCAAACAATATTCGGGCGAAGACGAAGAAATTTTGGATAACATTCCTTATGAACGGGCGCTCAGTTTGATGATGAAAATAAAAATTTGGCCGGAGTTGAGATTGTCATATTTTTCCAGCCGAAATTATGTGGCGGCTGATTATGGACTTTCCAATGTTTTGGGTTATTTGGGAAAAATTGGACCGGAAGAGTGGCCAGGCTTAAAAAATCAGGGCTATCTTTTGATTGAGCGCGTGGGAAAAACCGGTTTGGAGCGTATTTATGAAAAAGAATTGCGCGGTAACCCAGGTGAAAAAAAGATAGAAGTGGATGTTAAGGGCAATATTAAAAAAATAATCAGCGAGAGCGAGCCGAAAAAAGGCGCCAATTTGGTCTTGGCTTTGGATGGAAATTTAAATCAGTTTTTAACAAGGCGTCTGTGCGCGGCGGCCGTGCCTTACGGTGGCAAAGCCGCGGCCGTGGCGCTTAATCCCCAAAACGGAGAAATTTTAGCTTTGGTTTCCTGCCCGGTGTTTGACAATAATTTATTCAGTAACACCAAAATTAACAGTGAAAAAATAGAAGTGCTTTTAAATGACGCCAAACAGCCATTTTTTAATCGACCGATTCAGGGTGAATATCCGGCTGGTTCGGTTTTCAAACTGGTGATAGCGGCGGCGGGACTGCAGGAAAAAATTATTACTTCTTTGACAACGGTTTTATCGATTGGCGGATTAAAAATTGATCAATGGTTTTTTCCTGATTGGAAAGCTGGCGGGCATGGAATAACTAATGTTACTAAAGCCATTGCCGAGTCTATTAATACTTTTTTCTATTACGTGGGCGGAGGGTTTGATAAGTTTAGCGGTTTGGGTGTGGATAAAATTATTGAATATGCCAAAAAATTTCATTTTAATCAAAAATTAGGCATTGATTTGCCTGGTGAAAAGGAAGGATTTTTACCCAGTCGTGATTGGAAATTTCAGACTAAGGGCGAAGAATGGTATATTGGTGACACTTATCATCTAGCAATCGGACAGGGCGATTTGACCGTGACACCGCTTCAGGTTGCCGCCATGACTTCTTTTTTTGCCAATGGCGGAAGGCTCTATCAACCACACCTGGTCAAAGAATTTTTATTGGAGCGCGGAGAAAAACAAGAAGTTAAACCGATGATTTTGGAAAATGATATTATTGATCAAGAAAATATTGAGATTGTGCGGCGGGGCATGCGCCAAGCCGTGACCAGTGGCTCCGCTAAAATTCTTTTGGATTTACCGGTTAAGGCAGCGGCTAAAACCGGCACGGCCCAAGTTGGTGGTAATAAAAATCCACACGCTTGGTTTACTTCGTTTGCGCCATTTGATAATCCAGAAATTGTTTTGACGGTTTTGATTGAGAATGGAGTGGAGGGAAGCGTGACGGCGGCGCCAGTGGTGAAGGATACTTTACAATTTTATTTTAATAATAAAATTGTAAAGTAGTTTTTGCCCAACTTTTTATAATTGCAGACGCCACTTTCTTTGGACAAAGATTTTCTTTCGTTCTTTTTTTAGAAAAAAGAACCAAAAAAGCGCCGCTGGCAAAAAAGCTTCCACAAAATCGGCTGCGTCCTCGCTAAACCCGTTAACTCCTTGTTCCGCCTCTCCGCCGGCTGGCGGATCGGCGGAACTTCGTCAGACAGAAGCGGGTTTTTCAGCGCTGCGGCACTGAATCGCTCCGACTTAGCTCGATTTTGTCTGGAACCTTTTTTGAGGCGGCAGTCGCAACGACGGTTTATTTCTCGTGTTTTGTTAATTGTGTTTTGAGTTTTGTTTTAATGTTTTTATGTTTTAATGCTTTCATGGTATAATAAAGTAAATAATTGTGAATATCTATGCTTAAAAATAAAACAAAAGACGCAACCTTAAGATTTCCCAAAGGTTTTCTTTGGGGTACGGCCACCGCCGCTCATCAGGTGGAGGGAAATAATATCAATTCCGATTGGTGGCAATATGAAGAACAGGGAAAAATACTTTATCGCTCTGGGCGTGCCTGTGACAGTTATAATCGTTTTAAAGACGATCATGATTTGATTGAAAAAATGAATAATAATGTTTATCGCTTGTCAATTGAATGGGCGCGGATTGAACCGGAAAAGGGAAAATTTGATCATGAGGCGATGAAACATTACGTGGAAGTTCTTTCTGATTTGAAGAAACGCGAGATAAAAGTCATGCTGACGTTGCATCATTTTTCCAGTCCCACCTGGATCGCCGCTTTGGGCGGCTGGGCCAATCATTTTGTGGCTATTTATTATTTTCGGCGTTATGCCAAATTTGTTTTGGAAAATGTCGGCGGTTTGGTTGATTTTTGGGTAACCATCAACGAACCGGGGGTTTATACCGACCAGGGTTATGATAAGGGCATCTGGCCACCCATGCAGGTTAATTACTGGAAGGCATTTTTGTGTTATGTTAATATGGCGTTCGCTCATCGCTTGGTCTATCGCCTGATTCATAAGAAAATTCGAAACGCGCAAGTGGGTTTGGCCATGAATGTGATGTCTTTTGCTTCTTACCGCAAACACAAGCTGATGGAACTTCTTTTTGTCCATTTTGCCGACCGCTTTGTTAACCATTCTTTTTATGATTTAACCAAACACAAGCATGATTTTTTAGGTATTAACTATTATTTTCGCGTGCGTCTCAAACAAAAAGGCCACAGTTTGGTGCCAGAAGTGGAAGACGTGACCGAAGGCGAACGCGAACTTTCCGATGTCGGCTGGCTGATTTATCCGCATGGGCTTTATGATGTTTTAATGGATTTGGCCGATTTTAAAGAGCCGATTTATATCACCGAAAACGGTATCGCGGCGGAAGATGATACTAAGCGTGAAAAATTTATAGTCAATCATCTGGCGGAAATTTATCACGCCATCAAAGGCGGGGTGGATGTGCGCGGTTATTTTCACTGGTCGCTACTTGATAATTTTGAATGGGAAAAAGGCTTTAGTCCAAAATTCGGTTTAGCCAGCGTTGACCATAAAACTTTTGAGCGCAAACTTAAACCCAGCGGAATTTTATATGGCGAAATCGCTAAGAATAATTGCATTGCGGAGGAATTGGTGAAGAAATATCAGTAATTTTTATAAGCACCAAATCCCAAATTACAAAATACAAACAAATTTCAAATATCAAATTTCAAATTCTAAATAAATTGGCGCTCCGCGCCAACCGTTTGTAATTTGGTGCTTGTAATTTGTCATTTACTCTTTTATGAGTTGGTTTCTCGTCGCCCTCATCGCTTACTTTCTAAACGCCGTTGCCATGACGGTGGATAAAACGCTTTTAAAAAAAGGCGGGATTAAAAATCCTGTCGTTTATACTTTTTATATCGCCGCTTTGGGTTCGGTTTTGATGCTTTTTGTAATTCCTTTTGGTTTTTTTGTGCCAGCAGTTATAACTGCCATCGCGGCGCTTATTTCCGGCGCGGTTTTTGCTTGGGCCTTGATTTTAATGTTTGACGCTTTAGGCAAAGATGACGCCACGCGCGTGACCGCGGCCATTGGCGGACTGGTGCCGGTTTTTGTTTTTATTTTGGCCTGGTTTGTTTTGGAAGAAGCGTTTTCCACGCGCCAAATAATTGCCGCCGTACTTTTAATTGCCGGCGCTTTTTTGATGTCACTGGATTTTCAAACCCATGGCGCCCTGTCTTGGCTTAAAAAGAAATTGGGTTTAAGCCAAGGATTGATTTTGCCGCACATTCGCAAAGCGCTTTGGTTGGCGCTGCCTTCGGCCGCTCTTTTCGGCGTTTCTCATATTTTGACCAAATTTGTTTATAATAATACTACTTTTTTAAATGGTTTCATTTGGACGCGCCTGGGTTCTTTCGTGGTGGTGCTTTTGCTTTTATTTTCTGTTAAAAATCGCCGTGATCTGAAGAATAGTTTGAAAAGAAATAAAAAAGGAAAGTCCAGCGCGGAACAAAAAAAGTCCGGCTTGCGTTTTCTTTTTGGTCAGGCCTGCGGCGGGGCCTCCGCACTTTTACAACAGTATGCCATTTTTTTGGGTTCAGTGGCCTTGGTCAATGCTGTTTCCGGCGTGCAGTATGCCATAGTTTTCATTTTGGTTATCATTTTAACCAAAACCGCGCCGAAGCTCTTGAAAGAAAAATTGACACGGGAGGTGGTGATTCAGAAAGTTTTGGCGATTATTATTATTGCCGCGGGACTTTATTTGATTAGATAGTTTCCCAAACAACCCCTCCGTCCCGTTGCTACGGGACACCTCCCCTTCGAAAGGGGAGGATAGTGACGGCGTTATCCCCTCCTTTCGAAGGAGGGGTGGCCGATAGCAATCGGCCGGGGTGGTTGTAAAAGACAAATAATATTACTATGACCATCTCCATCGTTATTCCTTGTTACAACGAAGAAGAAAATATTCCGCCGTGTTTGGTAGCGATTTTGGGGCAAACGGAGCCGCCGGAAGAGGTGATTTTTGTAAATAATAATTCCACCGATAATTCGCGCGCCGTGGCGGAAAGTTTTATGCCGAAGTTTCAAGAAAAAGGAATAAATTTTCAAATTTTTGATGTGGCGGAGCAGGGAATTGTGCCAGCAAGAATTGTCGGTTATGGAGCGGTAGAAAATGATTTAATTGGTTCAATAGACATAGATACAATAATAGACAGAAATTGGGTAAAAACCGCGAAGAATTATTTTTTTAATAATTTAGAGATAGTCGGTTGTGGCGGACCATTATTTTTTTCCAATCGTGGTTTGGTGTCAAAAATTCGCCTCATGTTAAATTTTTTTCTTTATAAGATTATAAATAAGTCCCTAATCTTATGGGGATGCAACAGTATCTTTAGAAAAAATATCTATAAAAATATTTCTGGTTTTAACGGTTATAATATATTTTTTTCCGCCCTACATCTTGATTATCCGTACAGTGATAATTTTTTGACGGAAAGATTCAGGAGATGCGGAAAAATATCTTTTATCTTTTCTTTGCGGGCTTCCGGCGTGGCGCGTGGTGGAATGGGGAGACCGTGGCGCCAATCAATAGATTTTTGGCGAATAAAATATTATTTCTGGAAAAAATACAAAGTATGAAATTCAAACCTACTAAAACTCATTACACTATTTTTTTTGTCGTGGTGGCAGTTTTTGTGGCGATCATTATTATCTCCAGTTGGAATTTTGGCGATGACCAGGAAATTATTTGGGGCGTGAATTTCAGCAAAAAACAGGCAGACAATTTAGGCGTGAATTGGAAACTGGTCTATTGGAAAATGCTGGATGAATATAAATTTATAAAAATAATCAGGATGCCGATTTATTGGGATGAGGTGGAACAAGCCGCGGGCAAATACGTTTTTATGGATTATACCTGGATGATTGAAGAAGCGGCCAAAAAAAATATCAGTGTTATTCCAGTTTTGGGGCGCCGCGTGCCGCGCTGGCCAGAGTGCCACGAACCCTGGTTTTATGGTTTAAAAAGTGAAGCAGAAAAAGAGCAGTTAATTTTAAATTTTGTGAGGGCGGAAGTGGAAGCTTTAAAAAAATATCCAAATGTAATTCGCTGGCAAGTTGATAATGAACCGTTTTTGGACGTTTTTGGCGAATGTCCGGTGGGTAAAGATTTATTGGTACAAAAAGAAGTGGAGCTGGTGCGTTCACTGGACAGCCGCCCCATTGTTATCACGGAGTCGGGCGAACTTTCCAGCTGGATGAAAGGCGCCAAATTGGCGGATGTTTTGGGCGTTTCTCTTTATCGTAAGACTTGGAATCCCAATTGGGGCTGGTTTCAATATCCACTGCCGCCGGCTTTTTATTATTACAAAGCAAAAATCGTGAAATTATTATCTGGTGTCAAGAAAATCATTAATACCGAATTGCAGGTGGAACCTTGGGCGCAAGACGGCGATTTGACCAAAATGCCTTTGGTGGACCAGCGTTATGCCATGGACTTAATCGGCGTAAAAAACAGCGTTAAGTTCGCCAAACACACCGGTTTTGACGAAATCTACCTTTGGGGTGTAGAATGGTGGTGGTGGCTGGGGCAGAAACAGGGGGATTGGAGTTATTGGGAATTCGGCAAAACAATGAATAATGAATAATGAAAAATGAATAATGTGTTGTACTTTTAAAACTAAAAACAAGCCCGTCCCTTTGGGTCGAGGCAGGGAGGAAAAAAAATGAAGAAATATCATATAGTTTTTATATTTTTATTTTTCTCCAATCTTAACGCCGCGCAAAATTCTAAAGAAAGTTTTTATCCCTGGCGAGATATTAGAAGGGCACTGACAAAGCAACGATCCAACTCTTTGTCTGGCCAGACCAAAGTCTTAAAAGTAAATTACTCTTTACTTAAGGGAGCCAGTGATATTACCGAAACAGAGCGCTTAGTGATATTAGCAAAAGAATTTGGCCTGCCACAGTCAGTCATTGATGCGATGCTTTGGTTTTACGAAATAAATCAGAATGTTCAGAAAATCAGAGCAACTAAATTTATCATCTGTCAAAACGAACGCTGGTGCGCCTATTTTATGGAAGCCGATAAATCCTTCAAGTATGATTATGGTAAAATATTTCTTTCTTTAACCGTAGAATTTAAATAAAAGAAGGAGGAACCATGGAACGGCGAAAGTTTTTCAGACGGCTGGGCCATGGTAGTGCCCGGCCAACAAAGTGCCGTGTTTTTTCAAAAGCGGCAATAGGAGAAGAACTTATGATAAATTCATGGGTTGAAGATATGTTTTGTGGAGTTGAGGAAAAAGTTGACAAAAAATAGTATTTTTTAGAAGGAGGAAAAATGAAGACCGATACTTTTTTGAGGATGGTTTATAATTTTTTAAAATCTTTATTCAAGTCAAAAAAACATCCAAAAACACGATCAGGGGAGAGCTATATAATAGCAGATACAAATTATATGGATGAATTGGAACCAACCACCAAATTTGGCGACATTGCCGAAGTTACTGACGCGCAAAAAAACGGTGAAGAAACCGGGGAAGTACAATATAATATCCATCTTTTAAAACTTCACTTGAATGAATGATTGGAGGAAAAAATGAAAAAGAAGAATTGGCTTAAAAGAAAAATACGCAGATTTCTGTTTTTAAGCGCTCAAAGAAATAGAAGGCGCTTGGAAAGAAGTGTTACGCACAAAATAATAAAAAAGAGCTGGCCGGGTTTTTGGATTTCATCTAAGGACATAGGGCGGGCAAGGGTAGCTTTAGACAAAGAAGTCGCGCGGATTTGTAAAATCAAATGGCCGCCGGCTTGGTTGAAAATATGAAATAGGGAGGAAAAAATGAATAAGAAAAAAGCGGATTTGGCAGACATGTCTTTTGAGGAATTTGAAAAGAAACACGGCATTAAGCCAATTTCAGAGAAACAGATGAAGGAATTTTTGAAAAGGAAGGGACGGCGGAGAATAAAGATTCTTACGGCCGAGAAAGTAATAAAAAACCGGCGGAATGTGGATAAATTTTTTCGTAAATTGGAAAAAGAAGAAAAGAAGGCAAGACAGAAAAGGAGAGGAAAAAGATGAAGAAGAAAACAATTTCCGCTCGGATTACATTCCGGGATAGAATCACCGGTCTATTTTCCTCGCTTTTTTGTAAAGAAAAGGAAGAAAATCGGCCCGATGGTTATCATTTGATGATTCCTGATGAAACCATTGATAGCCCTGGGGAATTTTTACACACAGCTAGGGAGTTAAGACTGACTACACGGCGAAATTACTCACATCTTTTTGGATTAAGCGAGTAACACAACAGGATCGGTTGGGCATTCCAACCGGTCTTTTTTATTTGCCAAAAGGCCATCTTTTCGCTATAATTATTTCATAAATCGGGGTATGGCCTAATTGGGTCGAGCGGCGGAAAGCCACACAACTGCTTGTGTGGCGAGCCGCGAGACGGGCATGACGATGTCTGATGAAATATCGGACCGGCATGGCCCCGGCTGGCGCACATTTTTTTTCGGGTTGTGGCCTAATTGGTAAGGCGCACGCTTCGGGTGCGTGAGACTCCGGGTTCGAGTCCCGGCAGCCCGAAAAAAAATGGATGTCGGGTGCGTGAGATTCCGGGTTCGAGTCCCAGTACCCCGAGAAAAAAATGAATTTAATACAAATTACAAATCAAATACAAATATACAAATGTACAAATCGAGCTGATTTGTATTACTCGTATATTCGTCCCGAGTACTCGGGATTCATAATTCGTAGTAAATATATGGAAGTAGAATTTTGCAAAACTTGCCTCATGCCACTCGACGAGAGCAACAAATGCACTTGCCAGCGCGAACTGTGCTGCAAGTGCTGTGAATGCGCCGAGGACTGCGAGTGCGGTTGCAAGGGCAAATAGATTTTGTCCGCCTACGCTTTGTAGCGACCCATTATCGCTCCGGCGGACAGGCTCATATAAATTTCAAACAGATAGAATCTGTTCTGTGTTTAATTCTGTAAAAAAATAGGAGTTTACCCGCCGGAGTGTTAAAGGACTTAAGGGAACGAAGGCGGGAAAACTTAATTTTATGACTGACCTTTTTGATCAAAACTACCAAGCAAACTTGAAAGCTGGCGCGCCTTTGGCTGACCGCATTCGACCCACAACTTTGGATGATTTTGTGGGGCAGGAAGAAATTATCGGGCCAGGCACGCTTTTAAGAAAAGCAATTGAGGCGGACGAAGTTCCGTCTATTATTTTTTGGGGTCCGCCTGGTTCGGGCAAAACAACTTTGGCAAAAATTATCGCCAATTTAACCAAATCCGAATTTATAGAAATTTCCGCCATCACGGCCGGAGTGAAAGATTTGCGCGAGATTATTGAAAAAGCCAAAGAAACGCGCAAACTCCACAATCGCCGCACCATTCTTTTTGTGGATGAAATTCATCGCTGGAACAAAGCGCAACAGGACGGGCTTTTGCCGTTTGTGGAAAGGGGAGTGATTACTTTGATTGGCGCCACTACGGAAAATCCTTCTTTTGAAGTAATCTCGCCCTTACTGTCGCGGACAAGAGTTTATGTTTTGAAGCCGCTGTCGCCGGTGAATCTAAAAGTAGTGATAAAAAATGCTTTAAATAATCAAGAAAAGGGTTTGGGAAAATTTGGCGCGCAAATCGAAAAAACCGCGGAGGATTTTTTAATTAAAACTGGGAATGGCGACGCGCGGATAATTTTGAATGCCTTGGAGGTGGCGGTTAAACATACAGATAAAACACGGATAATCACCAAAAAATTAATTGAAGAAGCACTGCAGCACAAGGCCTTAATGTATGATAAAGGCGGCGATGAACATTATAATGTAATTTCCGCTTTCATTAAATCTATGCGCGGTAGTGATGCGGACGCTGGATTATATTGGCTGGCGCGGATGATTGAAGCTGGAGAGGACCCAAAATTTATCGCGCGGCGGATGATAATTTTGGCATCGGAAGACATCAGTAATGCCGACCCCAATGCCCTGGTTGTAGCCAATGCCGTATTTTCGGCAGTGGAAAAAATTGGTTTACCTGAATGTCAAATTAATTTGGCGCAAGGCGTGGTCTATTTGGCCAAAGCGCCAAAATCAAATGCCAGCTACATGGGTTTGATGCGCGCCAAAGAAGATGTCAAAAATACCCTGAATTTGCCGGTGCCATTGCATTTGCGCAATGCCAGCACTGATTTGATGAAAGATTTGGGGTATGGAAAAGATTATAAATACAGCCATAATTATTCCAAAGAAGACGGGAAACAGGATTATTTGCCGGAAGAATTGGTAGGGAAGAAGTATTATGAAGAATAGTTTTTTTATGTCATCCCCGCGCAGGCGGGGATCTTACAATATTTCCAGGGCAAGATTCCCGCTTTCGCGGGAATGACATGCGATGGTGGGTTTCAAACCCGCCTTTTTTTTGTTTGTTTTTGTGTGTCATCCCGGGCCGAGACCCGGGATCCAGAAACTCCCCTCCTTTTCAAGGAGGGGGTTGGGGGTGGTTATTTATTTCGCCGATAGGCGATGCGATTATTCGTATATTCGTACAGATTCGCCCGCCTTGACTCGCATCAGGCGAGGCAGGTAATTTGTAGTAAATCCACGCGCAAAATATCCGAAAAACAGGGGACTTCCCAGTTGTGGATAACTCTAATTGACACTTTATTTTATTTTTGCTATAATAACCTATTGCGAGACAAAGTCAAATAGGTTGTCCCCAAATAGGCCTAAAATGGCTTAAAATGAGCTAAAATCAGGTCAAACCTGACCAAAAGCCCAAAATTCAAAAGAGGGAGGAAAAATTGAGACTACCTAATTTTTTTACAAGCGATAAATTTAAAACCAAAGTAATTGTGGTCCTTGGGTGTGTAGCACTTTTTGAGGGACTTACAATTGGGGGAGTAGAATTATTAAGAGTTGCGATCGGCGCCATATTTTGCTATTTTGGTTTTGATATGATAAGAAACCCTCGCAAAGTCAATCAAGCGATTGAAGAAGGAAAGAGAAAGAGAAAAAATTAAAAAAGACATATTCGATGATTTATATCGGCAGTTTGCGCTACATCATTACGATGCGCACTGCCCTTTCTTCCGAGCCACACAAATTATATTTTGTGGGGTTGGGAAGAGAGGAAAAAGACCGGGCCAATAACGGCCAAACCGGGCGAAAAGCCCAAAATTCAAAAGGAGTAATCTTTATGAAGATGAGAAATATTGGAATTGCGTTGACGTTGGGTGGAGTGGGATATTTTTTCATCGGCATTGGGTGTTTTCATCTGCCCGCCCAGGGCCATATTTTTTACTCCGCCCTGATCACGGCGATCGGAGTGGCAACTTGGACAACGGCTAGTTTAAACCGCCGCTATTAATTTTAACCGTTACGCATCATGGCAGTTTGTGTTCCGTAACATCACGGAGTTCAAACCGCCATTTCTTTCCTGAAATTCTATTATTAGGATTTTAGAAAAGAGGAAAAATAATTCTCTTATTACTTATTACTAGTTACTTATTACTCGTATGTTAAAAATCGCTTATATCGGACAAAAAGGAATTTTAAACCCGCTGGGCGGCGGAGTGGAAACGCATGTGGAAGAGCTTTCCGCGCGCATGGCCAAAAAGGGTTATGAGGTGCTTTTATACACCCGTCCTTATTATACGCCGAAAGAATACCAAAAATTTGAAGACGTGACTTTGGTGTCTTTGCCGTGTTTGCATACCAAACATTTGGATGCCATTTCCCATACTTTTTTAGCCATCTGTGACGCGGTGCGCCGCCAGGTTGATATTATTCATATTCATGGCGTGGGTCCGTCTCTGTTGTCTTTTATGCCGCGAATTTTGGCGCCGAAAACTAAAGTTATTGTCACCGCGCACAGCGAGGACTGGGAACATCAAAAATGGAACTGGTTTGCCCGGACGGCTTTAAAATTGGGCGCCAGATTTTCCGCGCTTTTTGCGCATGAAGTTCTGACTGTTTCCCGCCGTTTGCAGAAATATTATTTAACTAATTTTAACCGCAGCATCACTTTGATTCCTAATGGCGTGCCTTTAAGGGAAAATAAAAACAGCGAGGAGAATTTGATTGTTAATTATGGTTTGGAGCGTGAAAAATATATTTTTACTGTTTCGCGCTTGATTCGCCACAAAGGCGTTCATTATTTAATTGAGGCCTTCAAAGAAGCGAAGAAAAGAAATCCGGCTTTTGCTGATTTTAAATTGGTAATTGTGGGTCAGACTTTTTTTACCGAGGCTTACTTTGAATTTTTGAAAAAATTAGTTGATGGCCGCACTGATATTATTTTTGCCGGGGCCAAACGCGGCGCGGTTTTGGAACAACTTTACCAAAACGCCTATCTTTATGTTTCGCCTTCAGAATCCGAAGGTTTATCCATTTCTTGTCTGGAAGCCATGAGTTATGGCAAGGCGCCGTTGGTTTCCGATATTTCCGCCAATTTGGATTTGATTAAAGGCGATACGGAACTCGGCAGCGTGGGCTTTACTTTTGCCAATAAAAATATCGCGGATTTGGCGGCCAAGCTGGAGCTTTTGTGGCAGCATCCGGAAATCGTGCGCAAAGTTGGCGCTAAAGCCAGAAATTACGTTAAGATTTATTATAACTGGAATGACATCATTGACCGCATCAGCCATCTTTATATGACGAGCGTGGCAGTCAAGGATAAGCTTGGTATTTGGGAATTGTTTTTACTCAAAAGAGCTGGGGTATAATTTAATTTATTTTTTTCATGTTTGCCTTCTTATTGATAAAAAATAGGAAGGCGCGACGAGGAAAATAATTTTTTTCAAAACCAAAAACCCAAAACCGTTCCAGTAAAAACGGAACAAAAGGAGGAGTTTTTATGGCTCGTACAGGCTTGTTAAAACCCGATGATTACGCCGACCAATCAAAAGGCGCATTCATATCAGCCATGGACGAAGACCTCGTTACTCACGAGACCAGAGCATTGGTATCAGCCGCCAAAGGCGTCGCCAATGCCATTCTTGCGCTGGCCGCGGTTTTGAAAGAAAAAAAATAATACCGCTACGGTATCAAAATTCACATGGCCTGCGAGTGTTTCCTCGCACTTACAGGCCTTTTCATTTGACTTCCATATTTGAAAATAGGGAAGTGAAATGAGAAAGATAATTTCTTTTACAAACAAAAATAGGAGAGAAAAAAATGGAAAAAACTGACGCGGCTATCCTTTTAGGCATTTTGAGGGCAATGGAAATACCCGAAGATGAAAACACGATTTATTTAATTTACCCTCAACCCAAGCCTGTGGATTTGGCGGAAATAAAGAATGTTCCGCCGTCGCCACCTGGAGCTTTTGGCCGTAAAGACCAATTTAAAGGTCTTGTAAAAGGAAAAATTTCGAGAAAAGGGCAAAGGTAAAAAAAAAACAACATCCAAACCCACCCCCGTCAAAAGCGGAGGCAAAAGGAGGAAAAAGCCATGAGAAATAATTTGTTGAGCAGAATGTTTTTGGTTGTGGCTTTGGCCATGACCGTGTTTCCTCTGCAGAGCCAGATTTTGCCGCGCCGGGTGCGCGAGCAGATGACCGCCGATTCGCTTGAAGAGGATAAGCAGCAATTTCTTTTGAATAAGAAACGTTTTCTGGTAGCATCAGCCCAACAATGGTGCCAGAGAAACAAAATTGAGTTTTATGAAGCGGCAAAAACATTTCCACTCTGGAATAAAAAAGCCCCAAGTTCTCTATCGCTTTTTAATTATTCTTTAGCCACCCTGATGTGGATGGCCGAGGAAAATAAAAAGGGCGAGCGATGGGTTGTTTATGCCTATACAGGCACGTCAGTCCATGATCAGCTTTGGGAAATCGGTAACGAGTGTGCGTCATATCTGCCAGCTTTTTTAATTGAAATTGAGGTTACACCGGATTCAAATTATTTAGGTAGAAGAAATTTGACAGGGTATTATATTGTGAATTTGAAACCAAGATTTAAAAATTTCAACTGGCACGAACAAGGAGCAAAAATTAAGGAACTCGGGCCTAAATTTAAACGGGCTGAGTTGGCAGTTTTTTCGGAAATAAATATTTCCTTGTATCTTATAAATAAAAAAGATGATTTTTCTCGTTTTTATCTTCATGTGGCGGAAGAGGAAGCATACGAGGGGCGTCATTATTGCCTGACAAACCATTTTGGGAAGATTGTTATTGGTTCTATATCACCAGATGAAACAGGTGGTTTAGCTTTTTTTGGTACATCAGCTGTTTTTCTCGCTTTAAAACCTGATTTCAATTAGAGCAATCAACCCGCCCCCGTCAAAAGCGGAGGCAAAAGGAGGATGTTGTGAAAAAACTATTACAACAATTAGTAGAACAACTACGCTTTTTAAGTCAGGAAATGCAAAAAATACAAACTCTCATGAGTAACAAAGATTACAGAGAGACACACCCAGAATTGACTTCAGGACCTCAGGAAGATTCGCGTATTAAACTCTATTTTTCCATTGCAGAGTTTCTTAGAGCAAGACCAGAAGATCTAATAATACTTTCTATTAACTCCGGGACCAATGACACGCCAATTATATTATCAGGAAAAATTTTAAAAGATGCGGAAAAAGCAACCGGCTCCCAAATAGAAACCATTGTAGTAAAAGCAAGGATTTTAGAACATTATTTATAAATTATTTTCCCATCCAAAATGGAAACAACAAAGGAGGTAAGTCAATTATGTCCAAAAGGATTGCAGTAAAAATGTTACTTGTATTTATCGCCATGCTTCTTTGGCTAATTGGGGGCACACAGGCCGGTAGAAACCTATTTTTGTATATTGTCTTGTTGGTTATGGGTTTAATTATTACCGTGGCCGTCTTCAGTATTTCTGACAAATAACCAAATATTGTAAACCCTTCACGCACACGCGGAGAAGGGTTTTTTATTTGCTTGGTGTTTGTCATCCCGAGCGGCCTCTATGGCCGTTTGGAGCGATGGGATCTTTCGGCTTAAAGATTCCATCATTCTGTCTGCTGATGGAACTTGGAATGACGAACGCGCCTAGCGGCGAAATAAATTACCTCCCCCAACCCCCTCTCCGCCAAAGGCGGATAAACTTCTAAAGGAGGGGAGCTTTGCGTCACCCTTATTACCTATTACTAGTTACTTATTACCCGGTCTCGTATAGACAAAAAATCACCCAAATGATAAGCTATAAGCAGAGTAATTTGTGCTTTATGCTAAAATGTTAAGATGCTAAAAAGCTAAAATGCTTTTATGTTCAACAACCTTTTCTCCAAATTCTCCCATGACCTCGGCATTGATCTTGGCACCACCAAGACCTTGGTTTACGTGCGCGGACGGGGGATTGTGATTAATGAGCCATCGGTGGTGGCGATTAATACCAGAACCGATACGATTTTGGCAGTGGGCGACGAAGCCAGAAAAATGCTGGGCAAAACGCCGCCCTACATTCAGGTCAGTCGTCCCCTGGTCAATGGCATCATTTCCGATTTTGAAGTCACAGAAAAAATGCTGAAATATTTTATTGACCAGGTACACCGCAAATCATACAGTCTGATTCCACGGCCGCGAGTGGTGATTGGCATTCCTTTAAATGTCACTGGCGTGGAGCGCAAAGCGGTGGAAGACGCGGCCTTGTCGGCTGGCGCGCGGGAAGTTTTTTTAGTGGAAGAACCGATGGCGGCGGCGATTGGCGCCCGGCTGCCAATCCAAGAAGCGGTGGGTAATTTGGTGATTGATATTGGCGGCGGCACCACGGAAATCGCGGTAATCTCTCTTGGCGGAATTGTGTCCAGCCGAACATTGCCTACGGCCGGCAACGAGCTTGATTCCGATATAATCCAATATGTGCGCGATAAATTTAATTTATATATTGGCGAGGCGACAGCGGAAGATATTAAAATTAAAATCGGTTCGGTGGCCTATGAAGACAAAACTTTGGAAATGGAAGTGCGCGGCCGCGATGTGGTGACTGGACTGCCTCGGGTGGCCAAGATTTCCAGTCTGCACATTAAAGAGGCGGTTTTCAAAACCATCCGGACGATCGTTGATAATATTAAGTCGGTGGTGGAAAATACGCCGCCGGAATTGGTGTCGGAAATTTATGAACGCGGCATTTTGCTTTCGGGCGGCGGGGCGCAATTGCGCGGACTGCCGGAATTGATTAAATCGGAAACTCAAATTCCAACCACCGTCATGGATGATCCGGTTACCTCCGTGGTCCGGGGCACGAGCATTATTTTGGAAGATATGGAGAATTTGAAGAATATTTTAGTGCCGACAATAAATGAATAATCTTTTTATGCCACTTTCTTTGGACAAAGATTTTTTGCCACCTTTTTATAAAGGTGGCGCCAAAAGCGCCGCTGTAAAAAAGTTTTGACAAAAGCGGCCTCGTCGTCACTAATTTTGTTAACTCCTTGTTCCGCCTCGTTGCGCTCAACTCGGCGGAACTGCGTCAGACAGAAGCAAAATTTTTTTGACTGCGGTCAAAAATCGTTCCGACTCAGCTCGCTTTTATACCAAAACTTTTTTAAGGCGGCAGTCACGACGATAACGTAATTGTTTTAATGTTTTCATGTTTTAATGTTTTAATGCTTTTATGTCTCACCGTCGAACTTTTTACATTATTTTGGCAATAGTTATTATCCTGGGCGGGCACTATTTGGGTTTGTGGCGGCCAATTGAGCGGCTGGCGACCAGAGCTTTGAGTTATCCTTTAACCGCCGGCTATTCCTGGGGCCGTGATTTTTTTTCTTTTTTTGGCCGTTTCCAAAATAACGCCGATCTAAAAAAAGAAAACCAAGATCTAAAAGAACGAACAGCGGTTTTGGATGGAGAAATAATTTCTCTGAAGGAAGCCCTGCGCCAGAAAGGCATAACCGATGAGCAATTGGAATTTTTAAAGCAAGAAAAATTAAAAGCGGTTTTGGCGCGGGTGATTACTCGAGGCGTGGAAAATAATCCTAACCAGCTGATTATCGATAAGGGCGCGCGTGATGGGATTAAAAATGGTTTGGTAATTTTGGGCCGGGGCGGAGTGGTGGTTGGCAGGGTGACAAGAGTTGAAGACACCAGCGCCCAGATTTTACTTTTAACCGATACAAGCGTGGAGATGGGCGCGGCAGATGTTGATGGCGGGCTTTTGGGCGTTGTTAAAGGCAATAAAGATTTAAGCTTGCGCCTTAATTATGTTTTGAAAGAGAAAAAAATAACTAAAGGCGATATCATCATAACTTCCGGCGAGAAAGATTTGATACCGGCCGGACTTTTAATCGGAGAAATTGACCAGGTTTTTGAAGATGAGCGGGAAATTTTTAAATCCGCTCGTTTGACGCAGCCGGTTGATGTTGCCAATACGGATATTGTGAGTGTAATTTTATTTTGATTATGCTGAAAAAAATTATCATAAATTTAATTCTTTTATTTTTTGTCTTTTGGCTCTCGTTTACTTTTTTTTCTTCCAGAGCCATCTATTTTAATCCGTTTTTGGTAATTTTGGTTTATCTTCTAATGTTTTCGGAAAGTGAAATTCAATTATTATGGATTTTGGGGGCGGGGATTTTATTTGACCTGTTTTCAGCCTTGCCTTTTGGTTCGCATCTGATTATTTTTTGTTTGTTGTTTTTGGGCGGAACATATTTGTTGGAACATTTTTTCACCAAGCGTGCTTTTTCCACCATGGTAATTTTAATTTTAATTGTCAATTCGGTTTTTTTGATTTTTTTACAATTGGAAAAAATATTACTGGGGTTCTTTAATGTTTCTTCTCCTTTTGTTTGGAATTGGTCTGGGGTTTTGCTGCAAATTTTAAGCAATCTTATTATAGGAGCAATCATGTTCGCGGTTACTAAATTTTTTACTTCACGGTTGAGAATGAACACTATTTAAGAAATAAGGATATAGGGATATAAAGATGTGTGAAGCTAACCTGTTATATCCTTATTTCCTTATATCTTTATTATCCATCGCTTCGACCATGGGATCCTTCTCCGCCAACTGGCGGATCAGGATGATATTTAATTAAAGGTATGAAAAAACTAAAAATTCTAGTCGCCATGTCCGGCGGAGTGGATTCAGCAGTGACCGCGGCATTATTAAAAAAACAAGGCCAGGAAGTGACTGGCGTTTTTATGATTAATTGGCGCGAAGACGAAGAAAATTTACGAGGCACTTGCGGCTGGGAGAAAGACCAGGCTGATGCGCGCCTGGCGGCGCAAAAAATCGGCATTAATCTTTTTACTTGGGATTTCAGCGCGGAATACAAGAAATTTGTGTTTGAATATTTTTTAAGCGCTTACCAAGATGGATTAACACCCAATCCCGATACCCTTTGCAATAAACATATAAAATTTGGCGTTTTTTTGGCTAAGGCCCGGGCGCTGGGGTTTGATAAGATTGCCACTGGCCATTATGCGCAAATAAAAGAAAAAGACGGGAAACTGGAACTTTTCGCCGGCCGCGACCAGGGCAAAGACCAATCATATTTTTTATATGAACTCGGCCAAAAGGAATTGGCGCAAACCCTGTTTCCTTTGGGCAAGATGAAAAAAGAAAAAGTACGCCGGTTGGCCAAAAAATTTGGTTTAAGCGTGGCGGAAAAAAAAGACAGTTACGGCATTTGCTATATTGGCGAGAAAAACATGAAAGAATTTTTGGGGCAGTTTATTAAAAAAAATCCGGGGAAAATTGTTGATCAGCAGGGCCAAGTTTTAGGCGAACACGAGGGCCTCTTTACTTATACTTTGGGGCAGCGGCAGGGAATCGGAGTTGGCGGCCGTGGGCCATTTTATGTGGTGAAAAAGCAGACTGATGATAATACCCTGATCGTCACCGATGACCAGAATGATCCGGCGCTGTATAAAAAAGAAGTGATGGTTGATAAGTTAAACTGGACCGCTGGTTGGCCGCCACAAACACCTTTTAAATGTTGGGCGCGTTTTCGGCATTTACAGGATTTATTTAAGGTTCACACGGAGAACATTAATAATAACCAAATTAGAGTAATTTTTGATAAACCAGCGCGCGCGGTGGCCGCTGGACAAGCGTTGGTATTTTATGAGAGAATGGGGTGGTGGCGGAAGGAGTGGAAGGTGATGGGGGGAGGAATTATTAGCATTTAGTATAATCCTGAGGAGGCTCGATAACAATCGGGCCGACGAAGGATCCCGTGGCAGAAAGATAAAATTTACAAAATACTGTCTGCCCATGTTCGCAGGGTGCCCTTCGTCGCTCGCCTCGCTTCGCTTGAGGCGAAGCGGGCTCCCGCTCCTCAGGGCAGGCTATAAAATATGTCCAACAAAACCAAATACCGCATCCTGGAAATCATCCCTGGCACCACTTTGTGGCTGACTTTTATTTTGGCCATTGTTTTATCTTTCATCAAACCGCTCTGGGTGATCTATTTTATTATTCTTTATGATCTTTATTGGTTCATTCGCATTATCTATTTTGTCACTTATCTTTTTATTTCCTGGAAAAGATATCACGATGTCAATAAAATTAATTGGTTTAATGAAATTAAAAAAATCGGCGGTTACGAAAAATATTACCATTTGATTGTTTTGCCGACATATAAAGAGGGAATGAAGGTTTTTCGCGATACTTTAAATGGTTTAGTGGCGGCGGATTACGACAGTAAAAAATTTATTATTATTTTGTCGCGCGAATTGCGCGCCGGCGAAGATTACACCAAAAAATTTTTAGCAGACGCGGAAATTTTACACCGCGAATTTGATGATAAATTTTATAAATTTTTTACCATAATTCATCCGGTGCCGCCAAAAGAGGAATTGCCGGGCAAGGGTTCCAACGCTACTTGGGCGGTTAAAAAAATTAAAGAAGAATTCATTGATCCCGAGCACATTCCTTACGAAGATATCATTGTTTCCAATTTTGACAGTGACACGGCGGTCTATCCGCAATATTTTTCGCGTTTGGTTTACCTTTGGATGACCGCTGACAATCCACACCGCCATTCCTATCAACCATTAACCCTATATAATAATAATATTTGGGACGCGCCATCTTTTGCGCGCGTGGTGGCTAATTCCACCACCTTTTGGCTGATGGCGGAAAAAGCACGGCCAGAGCGTCTGTTTACTTTTTCGTCGCACTCCATGAGTTTCAAGACTTTGGTGGAAGTGAATTATTGGGAAACAGACATTGTGACTGAGGATTCGCGCATTTTTTTGCAATGTTTTGATCATTTTAACGGCGAATATTCCACCATCCCGATGTATATTCCCATTTCCATGGATACGGTCATGGGCAAGAATCTTTGGGGCACGATTCAGGGCCAGTATAAGCAAATGCGGCGCTGGGCCTGGTCAGTGGAGCATTTTCCCTGGATGACGATGCATTTTTCGCGCAACAAAAAAATTCCTTGGGGTAAAAAACTTAAATATTTAATCAATCAATCAGAGGGCCAATACAGCTGGGCCACTGGACCGATTTTTATCACGCTTTTGGGACGACTGCCATTATATATTGCTTCCCGCGAGCATTTGTCGTTTGCGATCATACAAAACGCGCCATTTATTCTGGAGGTACTGATGGCTTTGGCCATGCTCGGGGTGGTGGTAGCTGGATTTATTAACATTTTCTTTTTACCGGGGCGGCCAGCAAAATACAAAAAAATTAAATGGCTGGCGATGGCCCTGCAATGGCTGCTTTTGCCGATTACCATGATATTTTTTGGTTCAGTGCCGGCTTTGGACGCGCAGACGCGATTAATGCTCGGCGGTAAATATCGCCTCGGTTTTGACGTGACGGAGAAACATAGAAAATAATTTTTAATTTTAAATTTTTAATTTTTAAACGATCGGTTTTCTGTTTTTAGACAGAAAACCGATTTTTTGACTTTTCCTCTAAAAACCAGTAAAATATAGATATCTTAATTATATATAAAAACATGTCTTTTTTGACCAAAATTTTCGGCGATGCCAATAAAAGAGTGACGGATAAACTGCGCGGGCGCGTGGAGGGGTTTTTAGTTTGGGAAGAAAAAGTAAAAAAATTAAAAGAAGAAGATTTTAAGAAAAAAACAGAAGAATTTAAGAAAAAACTGGCGGACAAAGAGTTTGAGGAACAGCAAAAAATTATGGACGAGATTTTGCCGGAGTGTTTTGCCCTGGTGCGCGAAGCGGCGCGGCGCACTTTGGGACAGCGCCACTATGACGTGCAGTTAGTTGCCGGTATGGTTTTGCATCAGGGTAATATCGCGGAAATGAAAACCGGTGAAGGCAAAACTTTGTCAGCCACGGCCGCGGTATATCTAAACGCGCTCTCCGGACGCGGGGTGCATGTCATCACTGTTAATGATTATTTGGCGCGGCGCGACATGGTCTGGATGGGACAGATTTATGATTATCTTGGTTTGACGGTTGGTTGCTTAAATCATGAAAGTGCTTTTTTATATGATTCGGAATTTAAAGGAAATCAGAAATCAGAAATCAGAAATCAGGGAGAAAAATTAGATATCAAACGCGACTCTGTCGGAGCTTTTAAAGTGGTGGAGGAATTTTTGCGGCCGGTGGAAAGAAGATTGGCGTACGCGGCGGACATTACCTATGGCACCAACAACGAATATGGTTTTGATTATCTGCGCGACAACATGGTGGCGGATTTGGAACAGAAAGTTCAGCGCGAACTGCATTACTCAATCGTGGATGAAGTTGACTCCATTTTGATTGATGAAGCGCGGACGCCACTGATTATTTCGGCGCCAGACAGCGAGGCGACGGACAAATATCGCCAGTTTGCCGAATTGGTTTCGCGCTTGAGTGAAGGCGAGGATTACAATATTGATGAAAAAATGCGCGCGGCCACCTTGACGGAAGAGGGAATTAAAAAGATGGAAAAAATGCTCGGCGTGGAAAATATTTATACCGACCGCGGGGTGCGCGAAGTCCATCACATTGAAAACGCGCTTAAGGCGCGCGTGCTTTTCAAATTAGACCGCGATTATGTGGTCAAAGACGGGGAAGTGATTATCGTGGATGAGTTTACCGGACGACTGATGCTTGGCCGGCGTTATTCTGACGGGCTTCATCAGGCGATTGAGGCCAAGGAAGGCGTAAAAATTCAGCAGGAATCGGTGACCATGGCCACCATCACTTTTCAAAATTATTTCCGCATGTATAAAAAATTGGCGGGCATGACGGGCACGGCGGCCACGGAAGCGGAAGAATTTGCCAAAATTTATAATCTTGACGTGATTCAGATTCCAACCAATAAGCCGATGATTCGGGAAGATCTGGGGGATATAATTTTAAAAACAGAAAAAGAAAAATACGGCGCTATCGTGGAAGAAATAAAAACGCGCCACCAATTGGGCCAGCCGGTTTTGGTCGGCACAATTTCCATTGAAAATAATGAACGTCTGGCCGAATTGCTTTCCCGCGAGGGTGTGGAACACCGCGTCTTGAATGCCAAACAGCATGAAAAAGAAGCGGAAATTATCGCACAAGCCGGCCGTCTTAAGGCCGTAACCATTGCCACCAACATGGCTGGCCGCGGCGTGGACATAATTCTTGGTGGCAATCCTTCAACAGAAGAAGAACAGGAGGAAGTGAAGAAATTGGGCGGACTTTGTGTCATTGGCACCGAGCGGCACGAAAGCCGGCGCATTGACAATCAACTGCGCGGCCGCACTGGGCGCCAGGGCGACCCGGGTTCTTCCCAATTTTTTGTTTCCATGGAAGATGATTTAATGCGTATTTTCGGCGGGGAGAGAATGAAAAATTTGATGAACAGTTTGGGTTTGCCCGAGGGCATGCCGATTAAAAACAGGATGATTTCCAATTCCATTGAAAAAGCCCAACAAAAAGTAGAGGGGCATAATTTTGATATCAGAAAACACCTGGTGGAGTATGACGATGTGATTAATAAACACCGGGAAGTGATTTATAAGAAACGGA
The DNA here is from genome assembly GCA_028748975.1 of Patescibacteria group bacterium. Classification (GTDB taxonomy): domain Bacteria; phylum Patescibacteriota; class Patescibacteriia; order UBA2196; family UBA2196; genus JAQTPI01. The sequence continues at coordinate 76,719 of JAQTPI010000002.1, forward strand.
ATCAAATACTAACAACTGACAATAAACAACTAACAACTGACAATAAACAACTAACAACTGACAATAAACAACAAATTTTATCATACGTGAAAGAAGAAATTGAGACAGTGGTTAAATTTCATACGCAAAGCGAAAATAATTGGAACTTGAAAGAAATCTATGAAGTGATGGATACGGTTTTTCCATTAACAGGCGAAGAAAAGATAGATTATGAAAGCATTAAAGCATTAAAACATGAAAACAAAACAGAGCAAGAAAAATTAATAGATTATCTTTTTGGCTTGGCGGAAAAACAATATAATTTATTGGAAAATAAAATAAACAGCGATGAAAATTTGAAAAAGCAATTTAACGGCGCGGAACCGATGCGTTTGGTGGAACGGTCAATATTACTCCGCGCGATTGATATGCTGTGGGTGGAACACATTGACCAAATGGATCACATGCGCACGGGCATCGGACTCGTGGGTTATGGGCAAAAAGATCCGCTGGTGGAATATAAGCGCGAGGCCTACCGGATGTTTAATGATCTTCTAACTAATATCAGAAAACAGGTGGTATACAGTATTTTCAAAATATCTATTACTAACAACCAACAAACAACTAACAACTTACAACAACCATCAGCAGTTGATAAAAATCAAAAACACAAAGTCGGCAGAAACGATCCATGCCCATGCGGATCTGGCAAGAAATACAAAAAGTGCTGTGGAAAATAAAAAGTCCTTAGACCGAAGTCTAAGGACGAATGAGTGGATCCCCTGGGAGCCAGTTATTCCCCGCCTGGGGCTCCTCCGCGCCTGGGATTTTTCACCCTCTTTCGAGAGACCTCAGGTTAAAAAGAGGTGGCGGGCCAGATGCTGCCTGCATAGGGATCCGTTGGCAGCCCACGCTCTAAACCAGTTAAAGCTTAACTGACTTAGAGCGTGGGCCATCCTGATCTGGCATGTTCCGGTAAGTATAGCATACTAGATATACACCTGTCAAGTACTTAGTGTGGATTCATCATTGAACATAAAAAATACCACAGGGCTTAAGAATTAAAAAATAAACATATGACTAAAAATAAAAAAAATGACATCTACAAACAACTGGCGGATTTTGTGTATGAAACCAGCATCCACAGTAAAACGCCGCGGTCCGGGTTTTGGTTTTTGGGCAGCGGCACGCAGTCAGTGGCGGAACATTTGTTTCACACAGCCATGATTGCCTACACCCTGACCTATCTGGAACCCAAAGCCGATAAGCAAAAAGTAATTTTGATGGCCTTGCTCCATGACATTGGCGAAGGGCGGGTTTCTGACCATAATTACGTGCACCAGCGTTATGGAAAATTGGCGGAAACGGAGGCGGTGAGAGACATTTCACTCAGCGTGCCTTTTGGCGGGGAAATTTTAAAACTATTTGAGGAAGAAAAAGAACGGAAGACTCTGGAAGCAAAATTGGTCAGAGACGCCGATCAGTTGGAATGGATCGCGACTTTGCGCGGGGAAGAGGTGAAGGGAAATGGCAAAGCCAAAGAATGGATTTTTATTGCTTCCAAAAGATTAAAAACCGAGGCTGGCCAGAAATTAGGCGAGGTTTTAATGAAAAATCATCCGGATTCTTGGTTTTTTGATGCGAAAGATGCTTGGTTTGTTGACCGGAAAGTTAAACATCAAAAATGGGGTGTTAAAGGAAAAAAATAAAACTCACCAACAAGGTGGTGAGTGATAACTGATGAATATGGATTAATCGCTCTGTTTCTTAAATACAACTGGAAACAATTTACCATGATTCAGATAATTAAGCGTTGAACAGGTTACTGCCAACAAAATAAAGAAAAAAACAATAGCCCATGTGTTTTTTATACCCCCCTCAATATGCAAGACAAGGGCAAAAATAGTGCATACCACAGAAAGAGCCAAAAAATCACTGAGACGCACTTTAGCCTCCTTTCAGGTTATATTATTAGTATATTTAGTATATTAAGTATATTATAGCGCATCTAGATTTTTTTGTCAATACCTTAAAATATGGCCAGAATTAAAGTGAAAAAAGAAAAATTAGTGGACTTCAGTTTTATGCCAAGCTTGAAATGCACGCTTGCTTGCGCGCACTGCATGTATGAGGCCGCGCCGGAGAATAAAATAGTTTTAGATATTGAGAAAACCAAAAAATTTATTACCACAATTGATTTTAGTAAAATTAATGCCATGGGGTTTTATGGCGGTGAAATTTCAACAGATTACAAAAGATACCAAAGTTTTATTGATTTGATACCCAAAAATGTTATCAAATTTACCATTACTAATGGCGCGTGGTCGACTAATAAAAAAAAGATTAAAGAATTTATTACTTTCGTGCGCAAAAATAAATTACAGGTATTTATTAGTAAGACTAAATTTCATAAACCATTTCAAAACAGCGCAGTTTTGAGGGAGCTGGCCAAAAAATATAATTTTACCCTGAAAGATGAGGATCAAATTATTCCTATGGGCCGGGCCAGGAAGAAAAAATGGACCTGTTCAAAAAAGTGCTTGACTTATGCTGGTCCAACGAGATTAACACTGAATCCAAGAGGAGAAATTATGTTTTGTAACTGCGACGGTGTTTATCCAATAATCGGCACAGCTAATGAAAATTTTAGTATGGTGGTGGAAAGGGGACTTAACATTAAAAATTTTTGTGAGAAGTTACGATAAAATGATTTTATAAATTAATTATTATTCATATGAAAATAGGATTTATTGGCCAGGGCTGGATTGGAAAAAATTACGCGGATAATTTTGAATATCGCGGTTTTAATATTGTGCGCTATGGCTTGGAGCCGGAATATGCCGGCAATAAAGAAAAAATTAAGGAGTGCGACATTGTTTTTCTGGCCGTGCCGACGCCAAGCACGCCCACCGGCTTTGATTTCAGTATTGTGGACCAAGCGCTAAATTTGATTGGCCAGGGCAAAACAGCGGTCATCAAATCCACAATTTTGCCGGGCACAACCGAAGAATTGCAAAGAAAGCACCCCGATATCATTGTTTTGCATTCGCCGGAATTTTTAACCGAAGCCACGGCCAAATTTGACGCCTGGTATCCGGACAGGAATATTGTTGGTTACGTTGATAAAAAGGGGGCGGAGGCGGCGGACAAAGTCATGGATGTTTTACCAGTCGCTTCTTTTAAAGCGATTATTCCGGCCAAAGCGGCGGAATTAATCAAGTATGGCGGCAATTGCTGGTTTTATCTTAAAATCATCTATATCAATATGCTGTATGATTTGTGCCAAGAAATGGGAATTGATTATGAGTTGGTAAAAAGGGGGATGAGTTATGACACGCGTATTGGTTATACTCATTTAGATCCCATTCATAAAACTGGTCGGGGAGCGGGCGGACATTGTTTTATCAAGGATTTTGCCGCTTTCCGGCGTTTGTACGGGGAAATGAAAAAAGATGATGTTTGGGGCAATAAATTTTTGGAGGATTTGGAAAAGAAAAACATTGAGCTATTGAAATCAACAAATAAAGATTTGGATTTGTTAAAAGGCGTCTGCGGAGAGAATATCTAATAAATAATTATTATTAAGAAAAATTTATGAAAAAAAATAACATGTTAGGTTTCTTAGGGTTTCTTGGTTTTTTGGGTTTTTTAGGATTTTTGGGAAAGTATAATGGCTGGAATTATTTAAATTTCCTCCATTTCCTGCATTTCCTCCATTTTTTAAGATTTTTACCATCCAAAAAATCTGAAAATAAATTAAATGAAAACTCTTAAGTTTTATCATAATTTAGTAGAAAAAATTTTAGATGGTGAGAAAACTGTCACTTGGCGGATGTTTGATGATAAAAATTTAACTATTGGCGACCAATTGGAATTTATAGAAACAGAAACCGGTGAAAAATTCGCCGAAGCGGAAATTACCAAGATAGTGGAAAAGAAATTGGGAGCGGTGGAGGAAAAAGGTTTTGACGGTCATGAAACCTATAAAAATCCGGAAGAAATGCTGGCGCAATACCAAAAATATTATGGCAATAAAGTAACCAAGGAAACTCTCGTAAAAGTTATTAGTTTTAAATTATTAAAACATGCCTAAACTTAAAATTGCCATTCTTTTTGGCGGAAAATCGGTGGAGCATGAGGTTTCCATCCAGTCGGCTAAAAACGTTTTTTCGGCTTTGAATAAAAAGAAATATCTGCCGATTTTGATTTATCTTGATAAAAATAATCACTGGTTTTTGGCAAACGAAAAATCTTTAATTAATTTTGCTTATCATTCAAAATTCAAAAATATTGGCGCGGAAGTTGCTCTAGTTCCCGGCGGTAATGGAAAAATTATTAATCTGGCCAAGCCCAGACAAACAATTAAAGTTGATGTAGTTTTTCCGGTGCTTCACGGAACTTTTGGCGAAGACGGCACAATTCAAGGACTTTTAAAATTAGCAGGGATTCCTTTTGTCGGCGCTTCAGTTTTAGGTTCGGCCGTGGGCATGGATAAAGAAATTACTAAAAATCTTTTAAAAAATGCTGGCTTGCCAATCGGCAAATTTTTAACTTTTAGAAAAAAAGAAAAAATTAATCTGAAAGAAATAATAAAAAAATTAGGTTTGCCACTTTTTATCAAACCAGTTGCATTAGGTTCGTCTGTTGGTATAAGTAAAGCCAAGAAGGAAAAAGAATTGGCAGTGGCAATCAAAAATGCTTTTAAATATGATAGTAAAATTTTAGTGGAGGAGTTCGCGAATGGTCGTGAAATTGAGTGCGCGGTTTTGGGTAATGAAAACCCAAAAGCCTCGCCGCCGGGAGAAATTATTTCCACTCACGAATTTTATTCTTATGAAGCAAAGTATCTGGATGAAAACGGGGCGCGATTAGCAATTCCAGCCAAACTGCCAAAAAATATAGCGGAAAAAATAAAAAAATTGGCCGTGGAGGCATTTGGGGTTTTATCTTGCGAAGGCATGGCGCGTGTTGATTTTTTTCTAAAAAAAGACGGTGAAATTTTAATTAATGAAATTAATACTATCCCTGGTTTTACTAAAATCAGCATGTATCCAAAACTCTGGCAATTAACTGGCTTGAGTTACCCACAATTAATTGATGAATTGATAGGATTAGCCAGAGAAAGATTTGAAAAAGAAAAGAAATTAGAAACAAATTTTAAACTTAAATAAAAATTTATGATAGATTTTGAAAAAGAAAACAAAAGACAAGAAAGGGCGGAGAAGGCGACTGGTTTTTGTGTTACGGAAAAAGTCAAAGTGCCAAATGAGCGGGGCAAGTTTGAGGATTGGGTGGTGGCTGTTCTTGATAAAGAAATAGAATTAGCCAAAATCGGCGACGACAGTCAAATCAGGAAAGTTTCGCCTGAAGATTTACGCGCTTGGCAAGAGCAGGCGGAGAGAAATAGAAATTAAAAAATAAAATTATGAAAACACCATCAATGGAAAAACCAAAGTCCGTGGAAGCGGGAGTGGAAAAAGAGGCAAAAAAAGAAACCTGGGAAAGCGCCTTGGATTCTTGGGTTGAGCAAAAAATTCAAAAAGAACTGGACCGGGTTGTGCGCGAAAAATATAAAGGCAAAAATGAAAGTGTTGTTGCCAGCATGAAAAAAGAATGGCCCAATCGAGTGGAAGCAGAGGATAGATTAAAAGCAAAATTAAAAACTGTTTTGCCGCGGGCTTTCCATAACTTTGCAGTCCACGGCACGCCAATGGTTAATGGAGAGGGGAAAAGAATAATTTCTAAATATACGGATTTGGATGCGAAAACGTGTTTGGGGCTCATTCAGTTGGTAGAGAAAGATTTACCGATAAAAGCAAAAAATAAAATAAACTCGGAAAGAATATCACACGTGGATTTTTCCGATCGTCCGGCAGCCACCGTTCTTTTGGATGTGGGACAATATGATGGCGTGGCGCTTTTAAAAGAAGTTGATGAGGGATTGGAGACCATTGATTTGGCAGAAAAAGAAAAAATTTTACAAAAAAAGAGACATGATTTTTTCTTAAAATTAGGCTTGATTATTGATCATCACCCGGAAAGCGAAACACCATCAGCCACCGGCATGCTGTTTAAAATTCTGGATAAACTGGCGATGTTTGACGGGCAAAAAGAAATCAGTCGGGAAGATAAAGCCAAATTAAAAAAGATGATTGAATTTGTCAATGTTGTTGACAGTAACGGTTTTCAGGCCGTTGGCGCGCCTGATCATTTCCAAAAATCAGACCGGACGCTTTTGGGCTTAAATCGTTTCCTTAATTTCAACGCTCTTTGGGACTACTTTAAAAATACCAGCGGAAATTTTACCAGAGAGCTCGGTGACGGTGAATTACAGAGATTGGGTTTAATTTATAAAGATAAAAACGGAAAAATAATTAATCGCCAGGAACAGCAAAGAAAAGTTATTGATAGTTCACGGGAAAAAATTCAGGAATTGGAAAAAGGCGGTTTTGTGATTGAGACAAAATTTGGCAAAGTAATTATTGATATTGACAGTAAATTAGGCGGTGGAACTTTTGCTGCGCAGTCAATTGGCGCCGGTTATCTAAAATGGGATTCAAAGACAGATACTTTGTTTTTGTTTATTGATAAGGAATTGCCGGAAGATTTGTTTGATTATGGCACGAGAGTGAGAAAATCATTGTGGGTTATGTCAGCTGGCAGTGGAAAAACAAAACTGGGTTTAAAAGGAGTGATTGAACGCTTGGGTGGCCAAGTCGCGCCTGGCAGCAAACTGGAAGAATATTTAAATCAAAATCAATAAAAAGAATGTCATTCCGAGCGAAGCCCGCTTCGACTGCGAAGCGAGGCGAGCGATGGAATCTCTTATAGTTAAAAGACGAGATCCTTCCCCCGCATTTGCGGGGTCAGGATGACACCACCATTAATATGAAAAACCAAAAAAGAACTATTATATCGGTCGAAGTGTCGGCGCGGCACATCCACTTAAGCCAAAAAGATTTGGAAAAACTTTTTGGCCAGAAGTATAAATTGAATAAATTGCGCGACCTGTCGCAAAAAGGCGAATTTGCCAGTAAAGAAACGGTTTCCCTGGCTTCGCGTGTTAAGGGTTTTATTGATAAAGTTAGGGTTTTGGGCCCGGTGCGCAAGGAAACGCAGGTGGAGCTGGCGCAAACAGACGTTATTAAATTGGGGATTGAGGCACCGCTCGCGGTTTCCGGCGATTTACAAAAAGTTAAACCGGTTTTGGAAGTGCGCGGGCCAAAAGGAAAAATTATGGCCAAGGCCATTGTGGCCAAACGGCATGTGCATTGTTCGCCAGCGGAAGCAAAAAAAATTGGTTTAAAAAACGGGCAAAAAGTTAAAATTGAAATAATGGGGGAGCGGGGATTGGTTTTTGACAACGTCGTGGTGCGCGTGGCGCCAAAAATGGTGATGTCTTGCCACATTGATACGGATGAAGCCAATGCAGCCGGGCTTGGCAAAATTTGTGGAGTAGGAAAGTTAATTAGTTCTTAAAGTTATTTAAAAGCTACGAATGTACTAATAAAACGAATGTACGAATCCGTCGTTATCCCCTCCTTTCGAAGGAGGGGTGCGAGCGAGAGCGAGCGGGGTGGTTGTGGTGAAATACTTTTTACAACCCCTCCCTCCGACTGCTGTCGGAGACCTCCCCTTCGAAAGGGGAGGATAACCAACGCACAATTAGTATATTCGTACGATTCGTAAATTCGTAGATATTTTATGGAAACATTACTTGTTCTCAACCTTGGTTCCACTTCCTTCAAATACGAATTATTCAATGCGGAAGATTTGGCGACCATAAATAAAGGCCAGTATGACCTACAATTAACAATTAATAGACAACAGACAACAGACAACAGACAACCGAGCGACGAACTACAGGAAGAAGTGGACAGACTTTTTCGCGAGGTTTTACGCCAAGCTGGTGATATTAGCGAACTAATGGCGGTTGGCCACCGCGTGGTCCACGGCGGCGACAAATTTTTTGCCACGCAGAAAATTAAGGAAAATGAAATTACGGAATTGGAACAGCTGAATTCTTTGGCGCCGTTGCACAATCCTTTCAATCTTGCCGGCATCAAGGCGGCCTTTGGCTATCTGCCAGAGACGCCAAATTTCGCTGTTTTTGACACGGGCTTTTTTAAAGATTTGCCGGAAGCGGCTAAAGTTTACCCGATTCCATACGAATATTATGAAAAAGGAATTCATAAATTTGGCTTTCATGGCATTTCGCATAAATTCGCAGCGGAAGAAGCAGCCAAAGAAATTAATAAGCCTTTGGAAAAAATAAATGTCATCAGCGTGCACCTCGGCGGCGGCGCTTCTGTTTCCGCCACGCACCATGGCAAACCAATTGACACCTCCATGGGTTTTACGCCAATGGAAGGACTGATGATGGCGACGCGGCCGGGCGATTTAGATCCGGGGGTAATAATACAGATGCTCACAGATTTATTACAGATGGACACAGATACACAGATAAATGACGCAAAAACAATTATAGAAAAAATAAATTATATCTTAAATTATGAATCCGGCGTTAAAGGCATTTGCGGGCAAACCGATTATCTGGAACTTTTAAAAGCCGCGACCTTTGACCCCAGAGCCAAACTGGCTTTTGATATGTTTATTAACCGGATTAAAAAATATATCGGCGCCTATGCCGCTTTGCTTGGCGAAGTTGATGCCCTGGTTTTCACCGGCAAAATCGGCGCGGGCAAACCGGAGACAAGAAAAAAGATTTGTGATAAAATGGGTATACTTAAAGACGTGCCAGTAATAGTGGTGGAGCCGCACGAGGAGTTGGAAATAGCGAGAGAAATTGCAAGTAAAAACAGATAGACACAGATTGAATACGGATTTTCACAGATACACAAATAATAAAATAAATCTACATAAATAAAAACAAAAAATTATTTTATGGATACCGATAATTTTTTAGAAAAAGATTTAAGTTATGAAATAGTCGGTTGTTTTTTTGATGTTAGAAACAAATATGGTTCGGCTCACAATGAAAGAGTCTATCATCGCACGCTCGCAGAACAGTTTGATATTAAAAAAATAAAATATATTTCTGAGCCAAAAATAGAAGTTTTTTCTCTTGATACTGGGAGAGTAATTGCCCAATACGTGCCGGACTTTTTAGTGGAAGATAAAATAGTGATAGAATTAAAAGCCAAGGATTTTAATAGTAGTAAATCTTATAGACAAACATTGGAATATTTGAAGGCCTCAAAATATGAAATTGCTTATTTAGTAAATTTTGGAGAGGAAAATTTTAAACCAGTTAGATTGATTTACACAAATAATAGAAAAAATTTTATATCATTAATTAAATAAAAACAGATCTGTGTATCTGTGCAAATCTGTTTTTTATCTGTGAAAATATGTTAAGTATCAAAATCGCCGGACCCGCGGGGTTCGGAATAAAAGTCACTGGTTCAATTTTAGCCAAGGTATTTTTACGCCTTGGATATTCTGTTTTTGCCTACACCGAATATCCGTCATTAATTCGTGGCGGGCATAACACTTTTCAAGTGGACGTTAATGGAGAATGTCATCCCGAGGACTCCGACATCACGTCGGAAGACGAGGGATCTCGTAAGTTTTCTGGTGTCAACTCTCCCAGCTCCAAAGTGGACATTCTCATCGCTTTGACAGGTGAAGCTATAGAAAAAGAAAAAGATAATTTAAAGAAAGACAGCCTGGTCATTTGTGATGATACATTAAAACATGAAAGCATTAAAACATTAAAACAAAAGGGAACAAATATTATTGATATTCCCTTAATTGAATTCGCCAAAAAAAATGGCGGAGAATTAATGAAAAATACAGTCGCGCTTGGAGCTTTGTTTGCCATCATCGATAATGTCATTCCGAGGAGCGGGGCGACGAGGAATCTCGTCGAAACATTAAATAAAGTACTCGAAGATACTTTTGGTCATAAGGGCGTCGTGGCAGAACAAAACGTAAAAGCAGCGGCAGAGGGCTACGAGTGGCTAAAAAACAATAAAGACAAAATAAAATCTACGAGATCCCTCGTCATTCCGACTGCGGCCGGAACTCCTCGGGATGACATTTTACTGCTCATCTCTGGCAACCAGGCCTGCGCTCTCGGCGCCGTGGCCGCCGGCTGCCAACTCTATTCTGCCTACCCCATGACTCCGGCCACGGAAATTTTGCATTATTTGGAAGCCAAACAAAAAGAAACAAAAATGATTGTGCACCAGCCCGAAGATGAAATTGCCGCCATTCACGCCGCGCTGGGCGCTTCTTTTGCCGGCGCGAGATCCGCAGTAGGCACTTCTGGCGGCGGTTTTGCCTTAATGACCGAGGGACTGTCCTTGGCAGGGCAATTAGAGCTTCCTTTGGTCATTTTTGAGGTTATGCGCCCGGCTCCGGCCACGGGACTACCCACCTGGACCGAACAAGGCGATTTATCTTTTGTCCTTAATGCCGGCCATGGTGATTTTGCCAGAGCAATTCTGGCTCCCGGCAATCCGGCTGAATGTTTTGAATTAACTCAAAAAGCCTTCAACCTCGCTGACCAGTTTCAAATTCCGGTTTTTGTCATGACTGATAAATTGCTTGGTGAATCATATTACACCACTGATGAAAAAATATTTAATAATATTGAAAAAGTGAATCGGGGAAAAATTATTGGTAATCAGAAATTAGAAATCGGAAATCAGGGACTAAACGAATTATTTGCTCGCTACAAACTGGAAAAAGATGGCGTGTCACCGCGCACCATACCAGGTACTGAAGGCGGCGAATATGTTGCCAATTCTGATGAACACGATGAGTTTGGAATCTCCAGCGAAAGCGCGGAAATAAGAAAAGAACAAATGGACAAACGCCTGAAAAAACTGGCGGAATTGCAAAAAGAAATTCCTCTGCCGACTTTGTATGGCCCGAAAGACGCGAAGACGACTTTGGTTTGCTGGGGTTCAATGCTGGGAGCTTGTTTGGATACATTAAAACATGAAAGCATTAAAGCATTAAAGCAAAATAACATAAACATCCTGCATTTTTCCTATATTTATCCGCTGCCAATGGGATTAACGGAATTTTTAAAGAAATTTAATAATTTAGTGCTGGTGGAAAACAACGCCAGCGGCCACTTTGGCAAACTCTTGCGCCAAGAAACCGGCATAGAGATTAAAGATAAATTATTAAAGTATGATGGGAGACCTTTCTGGTCAGACGAGATAGCCAAACTTTTATAAAAACAAAAAAAATAAGTTTATCCGCCGTAGTCCAATAGGGTTGAAAGTCCTCTATGGTTGATGGGGCGAAGGCGGATAAACACAGAAAATATTAAAATATGATGGCCGGCCGTTTTGGAGCGATGAGATAATAAAAGTAATAAGTAATAAGTAACTAGTAATAAGGGAGTTGTTAGAGACCCCTCTCCTTACCAAGGAGAGGGCAGGGTGAGGTTTATACACTTCGCCGATAGGCGCATATAATTTATTATTCGTACATTCGTCCCGAGTACTCGGGATTTGTAATTCGTAGTAGGCCGCTTTAGCGGCCAAAAAAAATCCGGCCACCAGAGATACTGGCAGCCGGTAAGGAGGAGGAAATTTGTTTAATTGTTTTCGGAATTTTCGAAACCGAGCATTTTGCTGACGGTCTCGGCGATTCCTTTTTCCGCCCAGATCCCCACGCAGCCGGGCATTTCAAGATCTGGCCGGTGCGGGGCGTAAACTCGTACGTATTCAAGAAAGATTCCTTGAATGCCCCCTTGGCGCAGTGCCATGATTTGTTTTATAGTGTCTCCACCAACCCTGGCATTGCGCAGAAAGACAAAAGAAGCGCCCTCCAGAACATCTGTTCTGGGTTCTGGCCAAGGGTGACGGTGGCACAAGGGACAACCACCAGGTTTGCCTTCTTCTCGGCACTTTGGACACATATACCCTCCTTAAAAGCGTTATTTGAGCTTATTTTTACCCTCTTTTTGGGGATAATATTAATTATAGCATATCTAAAAATTATTGTCAAGCGAGTTATCCACAAAAAAATGGCCGGACAACTGAATATTGTCCGGCCAAAGAGTAGTGCTTAAATTAGGATGCTTATTTCATCTTTTATTAATGATGGCTGAAATGTATGAAACATCAATGAAAAGACCGATAATCGTGACTATAATTAGGAGAGGAAGCCAGCTGCCTCCAATTATCACGCATAGATATATTACCAGAACGGTTCTTGGGAGAAAGAAAGCAACAATTAACCAAAAACAGATTCCCCAAAAAGTAAACATAGTTTCCTCCTTCTTGTTTGTGTGAATGTTCAATTTAATCTAAAATAACCCTATCATATCTAAAATTTTATGTCAAACCCTAAAATAGTAAAAGACAAAATTAAATTGTTGGAAATTGAAGAAATGGCAAAAAATCGTTTTGGCAACCTGGTTAAGGCCGTGGTTGATGTGGAACAAAATTTAATGGCGCTGGATGCCGAAATGCATGTGGACGAAGAACAGTTGCTTTTGAGTTCCGGTTCCAAACAAGAAAATCTTTGGGGTATAAATTTGTATCCAGAATTTTTTGGCAGGCCGGATTTTGTGGAATTTGATTCCATGATTAATCTGCGTCCCAATCAAAACAATCGCAGTCGGGGAGTGGAGAGTGTGGAAGTACAAAAAAAGATTATTGAAATTGTAAATAATTTAATAGAAAAATAGTATCCCCTCCTTTCGAAGGAGGGGTGGCCGATCGCAATCGGCCGGGGTGGTTGTGGTAAAATGTTTTTACAACCCCTCCGCGCCTCCCCTTCGAAAGGGGAGGATAATATAACGATTATGTCGCAACAACACAAACAAATGGCCGCCGGCCGCTGGCTGGAATTTTCTTTAATGGAACAACTCGCCAACATCGGCAGTGAAATTGAACGCGCCATTAAATGGAAAAACAAAAATAATTTGCCTTATAGCCAAAGCGCTTTTGAAAGAGGATTGGAACTTTTGGATTTGACCGTGGCTGATGAAAAAAACAAAACCCGCCTGAAAGAATTATTGCGCCTAAGAGAAATGCTCGCTGATTATTTTTTCTTTAATAATGAATATAAAACAGATGACCAAAGCTGGCAAAAATATTTTTACGCCTTCAACTACGCCGCGAGAAATAAATAAAAAAAATCGGCTGGCCAGATGGCTGGCCAGCCGAAAGATGAATTAAAACCCAAGGAGTTGTAATGTTAACTTTGCAGCATCTTCCTTTTCGTCCACTTTATGGGTTGCCCCGTGGGCCAGTAATTCGTCATTAGAACGGGGCGTACCGGAAGAGGCGATAATGATTTTTAAACCAGATCGTGATAGTTTTTCTACAAAAGGGACGGTGCTCAGTGTTTCATTGTTGATACAGGCGTCTATAATCGCCGCGGCGATGTTAAGGTTTTCTTCAAAAAAGTGATTACACTCATACACCCTGGTAAATCTAACGACTTCAACCTTGCCAGAAAGTATTTTGTTAATCTTTTCGAAGTAAACATCTTCATCTTCTACAACTAGTACCTTTTTCATCCTATTTTCCTCCTTGGTTTTTATAGGTTAATAAATTATTTGATTAATAAATAAGTATAGCACAATTAAAATTTTCTGTCAAACCGTGGTGAAAATAGAAACTCGTTAACCCGTTAACTCGTTAATAAAATAATAATTAATTTTTTATATATTAAATCTATGAGCGAACAAAAGCAATTCGTCTTCTCCTTTGAGGAAGGCAACGCCAAAATGAAAGAAACTCTCGGCGGCAAGGGCGCCTATTTGGCCGAGATGACCCAATTTGGAATTCCGGTTCCGCCGGGCTTCACCATTTCAACCGAAGTGTGTGATTTGTATTACAAAAACAATCAAAAACATTCGGAAGAAATAATTAATCAAATTAACGCCAACCTTAAAAAGTTGGAAGAAAAAACCGGCAAAACTTTAGGCGAGGCTATTGATCCTCTTTTGGTTTCCGTCCGCTCCGGCGCCGCGGTTTCCATGCCTGGCATGATGGACACGGTTTTAAACTTGGGCCTAAACGACGAATCGGTGGCGGGTCTTGCAAAAAAAACTGGCAATGAACGCTTTGCCTGGGATTCCTATCGCCGTTTCATCCAGATGTTTGGCAGCGTGGTCATGGGCTTGGAACATAATAAATTTGAAACCGAGCTTGATGCCATTAAACATAAAAATAATTTACTCGTGGACACTGATTTGGAAGCTCCGCATTTGAAAGAATTGGTCGCCAATTACAAAACATTAATTCAAAAAGAAACCGGCAAGCTTTTTCCGAGTGATCCGCGCGAACAATTGCAAATGTCAATTGACGCTGTGTTTCGTTCCTGGAACAACGACCGCGCCATAACCTATCGCCGGCTAAATAACATCAAGGGACTCCTCGGCACTGCCGTCAATGTCCAGGCCATGGTTTTTGGCAATTTGGGCGAAACCTCCGGCACCGGCGTTTGCTTTACCAGAAATCCGGCCACGGGCGAGAAAAAATTATATGGCGAATTCTTAATGAACGCGCAAGGCGAAGACGTGGTGGCGGGCATCCGCACCCCTCGGCCAATTGAAGAATTAAAGAGTATCATGCCCGACTGCTATAATCAGTTTGATAAAATTTATCATCAACTGGAAAATGATTATAAGGACATGCAGGATATGGAATTCACCATTCAAGAAGGAAAATTATACATTCTCCAAACCAGAAACGGCAAACGCACAGCCGCGGCTTCGGTTAAAATCGCGGTGGACATGGTTAAAGAAAATTTAATTGATGAAAAAACCGCCATCAAACGCGTTCTCGCCAATCAACTTGATCAATTGTTGCATAAACAACTTGATCCGGTGGCCAAAAAAACAGCGGAAGTCTTAACCAAGGGTTTACCGGCGAGTCCCGGCGCCGCGGTGGGCCAGGCAGTATTTTCCGCCAAGATGGCGCATGACTGGAACGCTGAAGGCAAAAAAGTTGTGCTAGTGCGCGCGGAAACTTCACCAGAAGACATTGAAGGCATGCACGCGGCCCAAGGAATTCTAACAGCGCGCGGCGGCATGACTTCTCACGCCGCAGTGGTGGCGCGCGGTATGGGCAAATGCTGCGTGGCCGGCGCCGGCGATGTCAAAATTAATGAACATGAAAATTATTTTACTGTCGGCTCAATCAGAATCAATGAAGGCGATGTCATAACTTTGGACGGCTCCACTGGCGAAGTTTTTGCCAAGGCTTTGGGCGTGGTTGACCCCGAACTTTCCAACGACTTTAATGAACTCATGATTTGGGCCGATAAATACCGGAAACTGGGCGTGCGCACCAATGCCGACACTCCGCATGACGCTGAAGTGGCGCGCAAATTTGGCGCCGAAGGCATCGGCCTTTGCCGCACCGAACATATGTTTTTTAATGGCGACCGCATCAAAGCCGTGCGCGAAATGATTTTGGCGGACGATGTTGACGGCCGCAAACGCGCGCTTAAAAAACTCCTGCCATATCAAAAAGATGATTTTATTGGTTTATTTAAAGCCATGGACGGCTACAGCGTTACCATTAGATTATTAGATCCGCCGCTTCACGAATTTTTGCCGCAAACCGAAGAGGAAATTTTGGAATTGGCAGGCGAAATGAATGTCACGGTGGAACACATCAAAAACAGAATTGAAGATTTAAGAGAATTCAATCCGATGCTAGGCCACCGCGGCTGCAGTGTGGTTGTGACTTATCCCGAAATTGCTGAAATGCAAACCGAGGCCATAATTTCCGCTGCCTGCGAACTCGCTAAAACCGGACAAAAAATCGTGCCGGAAATTATGATTCCATTGGTTGGTTTGAAACAGGAATTGGATTTCAATGCCGAGATTGTCAGGCGCGTGGCGGAAGAAACCATGGAAAAATTCGGCGTGGAATTGGATTATAAAATTGGCACCATGATCGAAGTGCCTCGCGGCGCCTTGATTGCCGATAAACTGGCCGAAACCGCGGAATTTTTCTCTTTTGGCACCAATGATTTAACACAGATGGGTTTTGGATTTTCGCGCGATGACGCTGGTAAATTTATTAAAGAATATCTGGCCAAAGGTTTATTTGAACATGATCCTTTTCAAACTTTGGACACTGAAGGTATTGGACAATTGATTAAAATGGCAACAGAGTTGGGAAGAGCGACTCGCCCTGAAATCAAACTTGGCATTTGCGGCGAACACGGCGGCGACCCGGAATCCATCAAATTCTGCCACGCTGTTGGTTTGAATTATGTCAGTTGTTCTCCCTTCCGTGTGCCCATCGCCCGCCTCGTCGCCGCGCAGGCAGCTTTGTAAGCCAGAGTAATGTCATCCCGAGGAGTAGCAACGACGAGGGATCTCGCGGTTATCCTCCCCTTTCGAAGGGGAGGTGGTCCGATGTCGCATCGGACCAGAGGGGTTGTAATGTAGCGACGACAACCACCCCGGCCGATTGCTATCGGCCACCCCTCCTTCGAAAGGAGGGGATAGCGACCGCCTAGTTAAAAAATAAATAAAAAAAATCGGCCAACCAGATTTGCTGGCCAGCCGAAAGATGAATTAAAACCCAAGAAATTGCAGTGCTAATTTCACCGCCTTGTATTTGTCCGCTTTGTGCGTCGCGCCGGCAGTGATTAATTCATCGTTGTTTAAGGAAGAACCGGAAGCAGCGATGATTGGCTTTTTAAATCCGGATTTGACAATTTTTTCGATGAGCGGCATGGAATCTGGTTCGTCGCCTTCCACACAAGCGTCCATGATAATCACTTCAACGTCAGGATTGGCAAAAAAGAGATTTTCTCCTTCTTTCAACGTCTTGGCATGAAGAATTTCAATTTCACTGTTCTTGTCGTGAAATTTGAATACTCGCTCCATTGGCGAAAAATCACTGTCCCTGTCTTCCACCACCAATACCTTTTTCACTTAATTTTCCTCCTTGGTTTTTATGGGTTAATAAATTATTTGATTAATAAATAAGTATAGCATAACTAAAATTTTCTGTCAATTAGTTTGTCATCCCGGGCCGTGACCCGGCCTGCCTGCCCGCTTCGCAACGAGGCGAGCCGGCGAGGCAGGGATCCAATAGTTTGTCATTCCGACCGACCTCTATGGCCGCTTTGAGTGGAGGAATTCCTCCGTCGTCGTAAAACCACGAAGGGATCCTTCGACTTCGGCCTCTCCGCCAGCTGGCGGAGAGGCCTCCGCTCAGGATGACAAAAAATAATAAAAAAAATCGGCTGGCCAGATTGGCTGGCCAGCCGAAAGGATTCTTTAAAGATTGATCGACACCTCTTGTTTTTCGGGGTTGTATGTGGTGTATCGCAGAACATCTCTTTTGAGTTCGGCTGACAATACTCCGTTTTCAAGTAAGCCCCGTTCTTCTAGTAGTCGTCTCATTTTTTCTGATATGACATAAGTGTCATCATTGCTTTTTCTTACCAAGACATGCAGAATTGCTGGTGTTTCATACACCATTCCAGCGAAATCTTTTTTCGTTAACATGTTACCCCCCTCTTTTTGTCGTTTGCCCGTTCTTGGGCGGTTGTAAAAATGAACTATTTTATATAAAATAACCCTATCATATCTAAAATTTTTTGTCAAACCATTCGCTATCCAGTCTGTCATTTTTCACTTTTCATTATTCATTTTTCATTATTTATAATACAAACCTATGCCAACTCAAACAAAGCAAACAACCCCAGTCGAAGCCTATAACACCCAAGCCAAACCGACGTGGTGCCCCGGCTGCGGCGATTTTGGAATTTGGATGGGAATCAAAAGCGCCCTGAGCGAATTAAACCTGCCACCGCACATGGTCGCAATCGTCTATGGCATCGGCTGCGCCGGCAACATGGCCTCCACCCTGAAATGCTACGGCTTTCATTCTCTTCACGGCCGAACCCTGCCCGTCGCCACCGGCATCAAACTCGCCAATCCCAAGCTCGCGGTTTTGACCGTGGCCGGCGACGGCGATTTCTATGGCGAAGGCGGCAATCATTTTCTCCACGCCGCGCGCTATAATTCTGACATCAATGCCATTGTTTGTGACAACCGCCTGTTTTCTCTGACCACGGGCCAGGCCTCGCCAACTTCCGCGGTCGGCATGATTTCCAAAACCACTCCTTTTGGCGAAATCAAAGAACCCCTAAATCCCGTGGCTTTAGCAATTATTGCCGGCGCGACTTTTGTGGCGCGCGTGCCGGCTTTTGATCCGGCGCTCCTTAAAGAGACGATCAAACAAGCCATCAATCACAAAGGTTTTGCTTTGATTAATGTTTTGCAGCAATGCGTCACTTTCAACAAAACCAACACTGTGGAATGGTATAAAGAAAGAATTTATAATCTGAATGATGCCAAGCATGATATTAATAATAAAGAGCAAGCACTCGCCAAAGCTTTGGAAACCGAAAAAATTCCAGTCGGAGTTTTCTATAAAGTTGAAAGGCCAAGTTATGAAGAAAAGTTAGACCTGTCTCCCGCCGCCTCCGCCAAAGACGAAAAAATAGTTTTCCCTTGGGCAGAGTTAAAGAAAGAATTTATTTAGTTAGTCATCCCCTCCTTTTCAAGGAGGGGCAAGGGGTGGTTATTTATTTCGCCGTTAGGCGCGTCGTTTCCCCCCTCTCCTTAACAAGGAGAGGTCGGGGTGAGGTAGATCGCCAATAGGCGCATCTAATTATGTCATCCCCGCCTTAGGCGGAAATTTGGAAAAACTCGCCCAACCAGCGGGTTTTGTTTTTAGAAGTATGATTTTTTATGGAACCATTCGCGCGAATGGGTAAATGGATTTTTTTCTAAAATAAAAAAAATCCCCGTCCCAAGTTTTTCCAGGGGCGGGGAAGATCATTTTTGTGACTATTTGTGGATGCAAACCATCCGAGTATTGGCAGAAAAATTATAATGAAGAAAGGAGAAGATTAAATTCCATCTCCAGTCATTAGTGCAAATCCATTTTAAAGTCGGGATGAGCAGATTTCCGTTCGGAGCGCGCCACACCGTGCCAGGAAAGATCAGTTCAAAATCTTGCCATTCTTGGGGAATTTCTTCCCTTCGTTTTTGTCCAATGCTAAAAAGTTGATTAATGAGTTGGTTAAGAAGCAGGCGTTCGGCATGAAGCTGGCCCGCGGAGTTCATTTTCTTGGCGTATTTCAGCAAGGTTGGTCCAAAAATATTGCCATTGCCAATCATTCCATCACAGCGGGAAAGATCATCCAACTCAAGAGAAATTTCGCCTTTTTCCAAAGCGACATTTTCCAAGAGTTCATAGCCTTCTTTGCCTTCTTGGCGCCGGTCATAGATGAAGTCGGTTTGGGGCTTTAGAACCAGGAGGGATAATTCTTGGGGGTGTTTGTGATTTTCTCTTCCTTTTTATTTTCCTCAACGTCAATCAGATGAAGTTCGGTGCCAGGAATGATAATGGTCGCCATCCGGCTTTCAAGCGCATGGGTTTCACAACGGGAGACAGATAGGGCGATTGAACAAGAATCAGAATCGCTGGCGAAAGGTTTATCGAAACCTGTAATTTTTACTTTTTCTCCATGGAGTCCACTGTCTTTATTGATGATTAAAAACCGTTTATCCTTTACCCCTTCCACCGCGTTTTTTATCAGTATTTCTCTGTCACTGCGGAATTTGTTTTCAAGGTTATTCATTTCTTCCCGAAAAGCTCTTTTTAGCGCATAAAGTTGTTGGTTCAGCTCTTCTGACCAACAAAGTGTTTTTGCCATGTTTGCCTCCTTGCCCCGAGCTTGTTTGGGGTGGTTTACCCCGAGCTTGTTCGAGGTGGTTTACCCCGAGCTTGTCGAGGGGTTTAATTGTGAGCGAACTGGGTATTGTTTTATCTTATACCCAATCCCGAGGGTTTGTCAAATGGTTTTTCTTTTTGGCTTTCATGGACTTATTCGCGCGAATGGGTAAATGGATTTTTTTCTAAAATAAAAAAATCCCCGCGAATTTTTGTTCGCGGGGTGTTTGTTTCAGATGTGTTTAGTTGGCAGGCACTTTGACCGGCACCGCTTTCCAGGGACTGATGCGATAGTATGCCTTCATGGTGAAATATTTTACCAGGCGTTCATGTTTGTGCAAAAACCAGTGGGCGCCTTTTTCTTCCAGGTGGTAGCCTTCGGTTTCGGGGCATATCGGCGTTTTCAGAAGCGCCAGCCCGGCTGTTTTTTCTGGATTCGGGTCATTTTGGCCCTGTATTTTTGTACCGACCCATTTGGAAAGGTTTTCCCACTGTTCCAAAACAGTGTACGTTTCATAGCCAGGCAGGGCGATGTGTTTGGCCACACAAAGCGTTTTTTGACCGTTTATCACTTGGTAGCCGTGCCGTTGGTAGGTGTTGAGGGCGATATAGACACCGATTGAGAGCAGGAACAGATAACCCAGAATAAACAACACTGTTGGTTTTGTCAGCATTTTTGCCTCCTTTGGCTTTTTGTTGTTGGTTTGGGTTGATGGAATGTACTAAAGGCATTGTAGCATGTTTAAAAAATCCTGTCAAGTGGTTTTTGTGTCATCTCGGTTTTAGGTCGACTTGC
Source organism: Patescibacteria group bacterium (assembly GCA_028748975.1). GTDB lineage: Bacteria > Patescibacteriota > Patescibacteriia > UBA2196 > UBA2196 > JAQTPI01. The sequence goes on from JAQTPI010000002.1 coordinate 97,209, forward strand.
CGATAGGCAAGAACCATAAGTTTATCCGCCGGAGTATCAAAAGACTTTTAGAGAACGCAGGCGGAGAAACTTAATTTTGACTTTCAGGGCTAAAAGTGGGAGAATTAAAGTATAAAAACAAGAGGGCGCTCGCTCCGCTCGTCGCGTTTCGTCCCCTCTCCTTAACAAGGAGAGGAAGGGTGAGGTAGATCGCCGATAGGCGACATCTAATTTCGTTCGCGCCCACCTAATTCTTACTTCCGTACGTAAAGTATTACGTACTCAAAAAATATATGTCAACGCAAAAATTAATTAATAAAAACATCCGCAAACTGACCAAAGTCGGCCAGCACAGTTTTGCTGTTACCCTGCCGATGGAAATGGTTAAAAAATTGAATTGGCGCGAAAAACAAAAAGTAGTGGTTACTTTAAAAAGCAAAACTATAACTATTAAAGATTGGAAGAAATAAATTAAAAAAATTTGTGTAAAAAATAGCCGTCATTCCGAGCGCAATAATGGAATCATTTATAGTGTTTTAATTTTAAATATGGATAAACAAAAACAAAAAAACTTAGGTGCTTTTTATACTCCCGTCAGCGCCGTAGAGTATATGGTTAGTAAACTGACTGGTTTTTGTGATAAAAGTAAATTATTAGAACCAAGCGGTGGTGATGGAGCTTTTGTTTCTGTAATTTTAAAGAGGGGATTACTAAAATCGGAACAAATTACGGTTTGGGATATCAATCCGGAGGTTAAAAATTATATTGAAAATTTGGGCATAAAAAATATAGTAATAAAAGACACGCTTTTATCAACCAATTTTGCCAGTAATTCTCTCTTTAGAGGAGAATTATTTTCTCATATTATTGGCAACCCTCCGTATTTAAACAAACAAAGTGCTTATATAAAAAAGAATAAACACAGATTAGGAGATCTTTTTAAAGAAATCGGTGCTAATGATACCTATGCCATGTTTTTATATTTAGGTTGTAAATTACTAGAAGAAAATGGCGAACTCTGTTTTATTATCAGCGACACCTATTTGACTTTAGGAATTCATAAAAAGTTAAGAAAATTTTTATTAAAAAATTATACCATTAATGAAATCACGCTTTGTTCCAAAAAATTATTTAGAGATAGTGGTGCTTTGGTTAATACAAGTATAATTTATTTAACCAACAAAAAATCATCCGATAGCCACAAAATAATTTTTAATGATTGTCGAGAAAACGAAGCCGATAACTATATTGGTAAAAAATTTAAAACTATACAAAAAAATATTTTATCATACCCCGATTATGTTTTTGATTTTAATGGTGGGGCAAAATTACTTGGTAAAATAAACGAACTTAAAAAAATGGTAAGTCTTTTAGATGGTGGTCTAGGAATGCACACGACAGATAATAATGAATTTTTAGCCATTGTTGATTATGGTGGAAAAAAATATGCTAGCAATAATGGTATAAACAAGATTGTTTCTGCAACAGATATTGATGGGAAAAAATGGAAATTTTATCATAAAAAGGGTGGTAATAATAAATATTATCTACCGACCGAATATGCCATTCGTTGGGACAAAGAAGCGGTTTCTCACTACAAAATGCCTAAAAATTACGACATTGATATTAAAAGAATAGGATTTGTTGTTTCCGGCATTTGTTCAAACCTAACAGCCAGACTATCAACGCCCGGTGCTCTTTGGGAAAGCAATAAGGCTATGTGTTTTTTCCCAAAAGACCCTCAAAAATATCCGCCAGAACTTTTTGTCGGCGTTTTAAATAGTGATATTTATAACAAAATGATAAAGTTATTAAATCATACCAATTCTTTACAAATTAGAGATATTAAAAAGTTACCCTGGCCTGATTTTACCAATGAAGATGTAAACAAAATAATAACAATCTCTAAAAATATAATTGCCAAAATTAAAGAAAACATGGATTATAGTTTCAACGGAGAACAGGAAAAAATTAATCAAATTGTTAATAATTATTTTTTATAGAATTATGAAAAACAGAAAAGTAAAATCAAATAGAGCCCAAGCCGATTATTTTGAGTTATTAGTTTGTCAATATATTTGCCACTTGTATAATGTCACATTTTCTTACAGTCAAGATTTGGCCAAGCTATCAAACAAGATCCTTGTTTTACCGGATGGCAAAGCGAGATTAAAACTACAAAATGATAATTTTATAAAAATACAGCCCAAAATCAAAGAGATTTTAGATTTTGAAATAGGTCAAAAAGGAAAAGTAATAAGCGTGGTTTGGGTTGGTAGAAATCTTTTAATTGAAACGACCTCCGATGTTGACGCCGAACACATTAATAAGCAAAAAACAAGGTTTTCCATTAAATCAATAGCCAGCACCGGCACTGGTACATTGAAAAATTTGGGTGCAAGACAAATCAAAAAATTTTTAGGAATTGATTTTTCACGACAATATAACGAAATGTGGCGAAAACTAAGAGATCATTTAAAGGATTTTGATTTATCACAATCAAGACTGAAAAAGAAAGTGCAAAAAAATAAAAAATTATTGAAGTGGGCGACAGAAAACGGAAAAAAATATCAAACGAAATTAAATGAATTATGTCTTAATTCTTTTAATAAACTTTCTTTAAAGGAAAAGATTAATTTTCTTAATTATATTACTGACTGCAATGACGAGGATTTATATGTTATTATTGTAAATTCTGTCGACGTTATAATTTATAAACCGGTAGATAAAAAATTAAAAATTATAAAGAATATAAAGGCCAAAAAAAATAATATGGCAGGTGCTGGTTACACAATTTATATTGACGATAAACCAACTTATCGCGTCCAAACCAACAACACAAATGGAATCGGCATCAGCGCTTATTGTCAAAGAATTTTCTGGATTTAATTGAAAAGACGAATAAAGAAATTGACGAAAAAGTCTATGGCTTTTACGGCCTGACGGAGGAGGAAATAAAAATTATAGAAATTAATAAATAGATAATATGAACAGTGAAGAATTTAAAAATCTCTATTCAATGCAAAGTTTGGATGAATCAATTACGCCGTTTACAAACAATGTTGGCTTTTCATTAATTCGCAAATATCCTGAAAATACAACCTATTTTAAAGACGGAAGAATGATGTTTATTAAAGTTGCCATACTTGATGGAGGATTTTTTTACGGAGTGGATATGACTAAACCCGAAAAAAGAGGAGGAACAACCGATTATGTTATTGTTGACGGAGAAGAATATAAGAAAAAAATTACAAATTTTTTTTCAAATGATAACGAATTTATATTTGATAATACGACTCAAAAAATAATTTATCAGCCGACAAACAAAAGTTTTACGATGAACAAGTTTGTAGAAATTTTAGTAGCAAACCATCTTTCAGACAGACTATTCTTGAAGCGTATCTGGAACGAACTTGCTGATAGAATTTTAAAATTTTTATTTTGGCTGTCAGATGCCCATTATGAACGAGCTCAGGTGATGATTGATAAATACGATTATGATAGGGGTGAAATTTTACCCCCAAAAGATGAAAAGAAAAATATTGAACCATTTTTTAAATATTTTTATATTTCAAAAAATATTTTGTTTTCAATTTTATTAATAACCTTTCCATCCGCCTTTTTTCTCGGTATTTATTGGGTACGCGGAGATTTTTCATTATCAAACCCAACTTTAGTTTTACTATTTTTTTTAATTTTATTTACATGCGAGAAATTGTCTATCTGGTTAGATAAAAAAATAAAAAAATTCCTTATACCACCAAAAGATCTCTTTACCGAGAAAAAAATAAACTTTATAGAAAAACTACACAATTATCAGTATCGAAACAATTTTCAGCTTAAAATAAACTAATTTATTTTAAAATTTTATTGGATGCTAAAGTTTTCAAAAAATAAAAATTTAAACAAGAAATTATGAACGAAAAAATATATTATCATTTTTTATCTTCAAAAAATGCAATTGATGATCTTGAGCAAAAAAGAATAAAAATTAGTTTAATAGATGAATTGAACGATCCATTTGAATTATTGCCATATCTAAGATATAAAGAAGCTAAAAAAAGAAAAACCTATCACAACATTCGTAAAATAGTTTCAAAAAAATATGGTCTCCTGTGTTTTTCAAAAAAATGGGAGGAACCGCTTTTATGGGGGCACTATGCTGATAAACATCGGGGAATAGCAATAGGTTTTGAAATTTTAAAAGATAAAATATTGAGAGTAAAATATAATACTGTACCAAAAAGAATAGAATTTGAACTGACAAAAAATCAAGAAAAAAATATAAAATTATTTCTTGATTTGGCTAAAACAAAATATAAAGTATGGTCATATGAAGAGGAATACAGAATATTAGTAGAACTTAATAATCGTAATGATGGTCATTATTTCATTCAGTTTGGAGATAGACTAAAAGTAAAAGAAATAGTTTTGGGCTGTAATTTTGATAAAAAAAAGTACAAGAAGATAAAAAAATTAGCAAATCGATTACACGCCAAAGTTATACCAACTAGACAAGGCTGGGAAGATTACAAAATACGCCAATGTGGAACGAAAACTAAAGAATTTCAAAATATAAAATAATTTCCTCCGCCGCGCCGCGGAAAAAAACGGAGCAGAAAAACGGAGCAGGGGATTGTCAAATTTAAAAATCAAAACCCCAAACCCTAATCCTTGGTTAATTTAGCTATAGCTAATTTAACCAAGGATTGAAAAACAGTAAAATTAATAATGTTTGATTAATTCTGCTATAGCAAATTTAATCAAAGATTGAAAAAATAAGCGGGGAGCAGACCTTTGTCAAAACTGGTTGCCCCGCTTTTTGTTTTGGGAGCTTATTTTTAAGTATAATCTAATTATAGACAAGTACAATACCCTTGTCAATTTTTTGTCAAGTCCAAATTTGACAAATTACCTTCACTGGATGTATAATTAAGTTATCCACAATATGGCTATCCATAAAACCCAAACAAAGCTCCTGGAATTGGCCGAAAAACAAAATTTGGCTGGTTTAACTTTGCGCAAAATAGGGGAATTAATCGGCGAACCAAACAGCCCGCAAAAAATTAAACACCACCTCAACAAACTCTTTGAAAAGGGCTTATTAGTTAACAGTCTTGATAACAAAAAAATAAGCAAAACTTCCACCGGCTTTAATTCCGAGATGAAATTAATTTCCTTGCCAATTTACGGCTCGGCCAACTGCGGCCAGGCTTTGGAATTGGCTGATGACAAAATTCAGGGCTATTTAAAAATTTCTCCCTCGATTCTAAAAGAAAAATTTAGAAAAAAAATAAAAGATTTGTATATTCTCAAAGCCATTGGCTATTCCATGAACCGCGCCAATATCAACAACAACAATATTGAACATGGTGATTATTTGATTATTGATAAAAGCCAAAATGTTCCCGAAGACAACGATTATGTCGTTTCCGTCATCGATGGCGCGGCCAATATTAAAAAGTTTTATTCAGATAAAAAAAATCAAAGAATAATTTTAAAATCGGAATCAACTAATGATTTCGCGCCGATTTATATTCATGCCAACGATCTGGAACAATATGCGATTTGCGGCAAAGTCATTGATGTTTTAAAAGAACCCGAGGATTTTAATGACTGGCAAGACGCCGGTTTGTCTGACACTTTGAAAGCGCTTGGTCCAATGAGCGATGAAGAACACAACTACTACATGAATTTATGAAACAAAAAGAAATTTGGATCGTTAAATATCCGGACGACGCGGCCGGCCATGAATATAAAAAAGAAAGGCCTGGTTTGATAATTGAATCTGACCAACAAATACAAAAAACCAACATCTTTACGGTGGTGCCTTTAACTTCCAATTTAAGCAACGTAACGGCCGACGATATTTTAATAAAAAAAGACCAGGAAAATAATCTTTTTGCCAATTCAGTTTTAAAAACACACCACATCCAATCTTTTGATCGTTCTCGCTTTATCAAAGGAATTGGTAAAATTAACGAAAACACGTTGGAAAAAGTAAAAACATACCTCAAAAAACATTTCGATTTATAACCCTATTGCTTTTCTAAGTTGACTAACCATCATTTTTTTTATTCCCGGTTTAGTGCTAAAATTAAACCATCATAACCACCACAAAAATTTCCTCCGCCGCGCCGCGGAAAAAAACGGAGCAGAAAAAACAGAGCAGGGGATTAAAAAAATTAAAATAATTAAATCCCCAAATCCTTGGTTAATTTAGCTATAGCTAATTTAACCAAGGATTGAAAAACAGTAAAATTAATAATGTTTGATTAAATTTGCTATAGCAGAATTAATCAAACATTAAAAATAACATAAAAAAATCATATTCTCTAATTCGCGCGAATAGGCGAATAGTTAAAAAAACATGCAAAAATATCAAAAAATATTTTGGGCGATTATTATTCTTATAGCCGTGACCGCACCAATAATTGTTTTGGCACTCCAGCCACCAGGCGAAAGAGTGGCCGGAGTAACCATTTTACCCCAAGCCAAACACTCCTTTGCCTATATTTTTTCTACCTATAAGATACATTTCTTCTTTTTAGTGATATTAGCTATTTTATTAATAACTCCCCTTGATTTTGTCAAAAGAGAAAAAGTTATTAAAATAATTTTTTTAAGCATCTTTCTAATTCTTCTTGTGCTGACCGGTAAGACTTTGTATACCGATATGACCATGCCCACTATTATAATTTATCAATAAGTATTTCCTCCGCTGCGGCGCGGCGCAAAAAAACGAAAAAAAAACGGAGCAGGGGACTAAAAAAATTAAAATAATCCAAAACCCTAATCCTTGGTTAATTTAGCTATAGCTAAATTAACCAAGGATTTAAAAAATATATGAAAAAAACCATTCTCTATTCTGTTTTGGCTCTGGTCATAATCGTTTTAATTATCGGGGCTATTCGCTTTTTAACGCCGGAAGACACCTGGCTTTGCCAAAAAGGCGAGTGGGTGAAACATGGCAATCCCTCCGCGGCGGCGCCCACCACCGGTTGCGGCGAAGCAAAAGCTTGCACCACGGAAGCAAAAGTTTGTCCGGATGGTTCGGCTGTGGGACGAACCGGCCCCAATTGCGAATTTTCGCCTTGTCCCGGGGAAAAATCAGTGACTTTTTTCTGCGATAACAATAGAAAAATTCAGGCCAAATTCTATTTGCCGCAGGACACCTATGTTGATTTGGTTTTAAGCGACGGCCGCAGTTTACAATTGCCGCACGCCATTTCGGCAAGCGGCGCCCGCTATGCCAATGCTGACGAAAGTCTGGTTTTTTGGAACAAAGGCGACACTGCTTTTCTGACCGAAAATGCCACTACCACCTTTGCCAATTGCGTGCTTTACACCGACAATAACACCGGTCTGGCCAACCCCGCCTCGGTCAATTGCACGGCCAAGGGCGGCACACTCAAAATTCAAAAGAACAGCAAGGGCGGCGAATACGGAGTTTGTTTTTTTGAAGATAATCGCCAATGCGAAGAGTGGGCGCTCTTGCGCGGACAATGTCCGGTGGGCGGATTAAAAGTCACTGGCTATCAAACCGACGCGCAGATCTATTGCGCTATTACCGGTGGCACTGTTGAAGGCATGGACTCGCCGGTTCCGATGTGCAAAAGAATTGACGGAACATATTGCAACGCCGAATCTAATTTTAATGGCGACTGCCCAGACCCCAATGACCCCAACCCCAGCGCCGGCAATGTGGAAGCGCCATAAATAAAATTTTAAAAAACTTTTAAAACGGGAAATTAAAAATAAAATCTGCGTTTTTTAGAATCCGCCCTGGTTTTAAGCCGGAGCGGATTTTTTGTTTTGACTTTGTCGCCTAAAAGCGGGATAATAAAAGTATAAATTAAAAAATAAACCTATGAAAAAACTCCTAATTATTATTGGCATTGTGGTTGTGGTGATTGGCGCGGCCGGATTTTTTGTCCTGCCTAAAATAGCCGGTCAAAGACAGGGCGGTCCAGGGCAGGGCGGATCTCCTTGTGCTGTCGCGGCAGGCGAATGGGTGCCCCAAAGAGGCGAATGCCCGGGTACGGGCGTGGAAATGAGGACGAAATGCAACGAATTCTGCGAAAAACATCCGGATTGCTGCGGTGAAAGAAATGAAAACGCCGGTGGAAGTTTTGGCGGACGGGAAGAAATTTTGCCCCTGCCAGCTGATAAAGTTATTTCAAGATTGAAAAGAAATTATCCGGCAACAATTAAAGCGCTGAATGAGGGCCCAAATATTTATACCCGCGAAGGTCCCGCGGAAATTTTCAGTGAGGAAAAGCTGGAAAAAATAAAAGCGATCGGCTTTAATACCATTCAGGTTTTATTAATTGGCAAAAAAGAAAATGGCCAACTCGTTTTCAACGAAGTCAATAACGCCGTCCTACTGAATGACATCGTGGCCATAAAGAAACAGGGTTTGGCGGTCTGGGTGGCGCTGGACATTGCCGGCGTGCCGGCGAACATGGGCGTGGGCAATAGTTTGGGAGATTATGAAATTTTTAAGGCGTCTTTTTTGGAATTTACAAAAAAATCCGCTGAATTGATGGAGCAATACAAGGTGGAATATTTTACTCCCAACAATGAACCGGACAAGCCCTTTAAAGAGCAAAAAAATTGGAGCGCAACCGAGGTTAATAATAATTTGGCTGATTTTCTTCCGGCTACCAATGCCGCGGCGCGTGAAAAATTCAGCGGCAAACTGATTAATAAAATTACCCAGGCGGAGCATCACGCCCAAAAAGTGATTGATGCTTCTTTTCAAAACGTGGACATTGCCGGAGTTGATGTCGGCCCAGCCATGGATGAACATACAAACCTGACCAGGTACAAAGAAGAATTTGAATCTTACCAATATTATGCCACTCTGGCGGAAAAAGCCGGCGTGCCCTGGATGAACGCGGAATACTGGCAGGGAGATTTTGATTCGGGTTACAGTAATTTTGCCAAAAACAATGAATTGGAATATTCAAAAATTTCTTTTGATGCCTATTTGAAAGTCGTGCCCAAGGGAAAGGGTTATGTTTGGAATGACATCAGGACATTTTCTCTGCCGCAAGGCGAAGAGACCAAAAATGCTTTAACTGAATTTTTTAACAAAATATAAATTATGTACGCGTTATTAATAATTGGGGCAGTACTTATGATTTTGGGAATTATCGGCAGTGTCATGCCCGCCATGCCCGGGCCGATTTTGGGTTTCTTAGGAATTATTTTTTTGCATTATGGTAAACCAGACTCCGTTTCCATTTCTTCCTTAATAGTTTTCGGTTCCATCGTGGTGTTTTTACTTTTAATTGATTATTTTGTTCCTATCTTCGGCGCGAAATTTTCCGGCGCATCCAAAAGGGGGCTGTTCGGAGCATTTTTGGGAAGTTTAATCGGTCTCGTCTACTTTCCGCCACTGGGAATTTTTGTCGGCGCATTCCTGGGCGCGGTGGCGGGAGAATTAATCGGCGGTAAAAAGGGGCCGCAGGCACTCAAAGCCGGAGTTGGAACTTTGGTTGGCAGCGCGTCCATGATAATTTTGCAGACGATTTTTTCCCTGTTTTTGGCAGTTTATTTTTTTATTAAATTATTCAGTTAAAAATTAGCTATATGGCAAAAATATTAATTACCGGCGGGGCGGGATTTATCGGCGCGCACCTCTGCCAAAAATTATTAACTCAAGGCAACGAAATTATCTGCCTTGATAATTTTTTTACCGGCAATAAAAATAATGTCGCCGAACTATTAAGTAATCCAAATTTCAAATTAGTGGAGCATGATGTGGAAGAATCATATAATTTTGAAGTTGACCAAATTTATAATTTGGCTTGTCCGGCCGCGCCCATCTGGTACCAAAAGGATCCGGTCAAGACAGTCCGGACAAATATTATGGGCGCCATTAACGCTTTGGAGCTGGCGAAAAAAATCGGCTGCCGGGTTTTACAGGCTTCCACTTCCGAGGTTTATGGCGACCCTTTGGTTCATCCCCAAAATGAAAAATATTGGGGCAATGTCAATCCGATTGGTCGGCGCGCCTGCTATGATGAAGGCAAAAGATGCGCCGAAACATTATTTTTTGATTATTATCGCGAATATGGAATTGATATAAAAGTAGTCAGAATTTTTAATACTTATGGCCCGAAAATGGCGGTGGAAGACGGCCGGGTCATTTCCAGTTTTATTGTGCAGGCGCTGCAAAATAAAGATTTATTGGTTTTTGGCGAAGGCAAGCAAACCAGAAGTCCTTGCTTTGTGGCAGATACGGTTGACGGCCTTGTGGCCATGATGGCGAGCGAAAATTTTGTCGGCCCGGTAAATATTGGCAAGGATGATGAATATACGATTAAAGAACTGGCGGAAAAAATAATTCAATTAACTGACAGTAAATCAAAAATTGTTTTTAAACCCCTACCGGAAGATGATCCAATCAGGCGTCGGCCGGATTTGAATTTAGCTAAAGAAAAATTAAATTGGTCGCCACAAATCAGTTTGGAGGAAGGATTGTTAAAAACAACCGAGTATTTTAAAAAGGTTTTATAAATTATGCCAAAATGGATTTTGAAAGAAAAATACACTTCCGAATTTGCGGAAAAACTGCCGGGATACTCCCCGGTGGTTTGGCAATTGTTATATGACCGCGGATTAGATAATCAGGAAAAAATCGACGAATTTTTCAATCCTGACTATTTGAGTGATATTCACGACCCATTCCTGTTTAAAGACGCTAAAAAGGCCTCTAAATGCGTTTTAGAGGCCATTGAAAAGCAGGAAAGTATCCTTGTTTTCGGCGATTATGACGCTGACGGCGTTACCGCCAGTGTTGTTATGGAAAAAACTTTGCGCAAGCTGGGCGCCCAAAATGTTGATGTTTTTATCCCGCACCGCGAATTGGACGGCTATGGCCTAAATTTGGAAAAAGCAGAAGAGTTGGCCAAAGAAAAAAAATATAATTTAATCATTACAGTTGACTGTGGTATTACCAATTTTGAGGCGATAGAAAAATTAAATTCCGCGGGGATTGATACGATTGTCACCGACCATCATTTGGCCACCGAAAAACTGCCACCGGCTTTTGCCATTCTTAACCCGTCAGTGGAAAGTGAAATTTATCCTTTTAAAAAATTGGCTGGCGTGGGCGTGGCATTCAAATTGGCGCAAGCGCTGTTTCGGGAGAAACAAGAAAAACAAGAAAAAAGTGAAAAACAAGAAAAGGGGAAAAAAGAAAAAAAGGAATTACATAGTTACGAAGCTTTTGAAAAATGGCTTTTGGATTTGGTCACGCTCGGCACTATCGGTGATGTGTCACCGATTCTGGGCGAGAACCGCACCCTGGTAACCTATGGCCTGAAAGTTTTAAACAAAACTCCGCGCAAAGGTTTGCAGGAATTAATCCGCGTTTCCAGTTTGTCCGATGGCGAAGAATTAAAAAATCTTCCGCTCGGCGCGGATTTGTATGATTTAAATATCAGAAATATTTCTTTTCAACTTGTTCCGCGCATCAATGCTGCCGGCCGAATTGACCATGCTTCCTTGGCGTTGGAATTATTATCTACCGAAGATGAAATTGAAGCTATTGCCTTGGCGCGCGACATTCAGGAAAAAAATTTACAGCGCCAAAAAATTGTGGAAGTTGCCATGAAAGAAGCCAAAGAAATTTTGGGCGAAGTTACGGACGATAAAAAAATTCTCATTGCGGCGAGCGCCAATTGGCCAGTGGGCATTGTCGGTTTGATTTCCGGCAAATTAATGGATGAATTTGCCCGGCCGGTAATTTTGATGAATCAGGACGGTGAAAATTATGCCGGTTCCGCGCGCAGTATTGCTGAATTTAATATTACCGAGGCTTTAGGCGAATGCGGCGAATTTTTAGAAAGATTTGGCGGCCATGCCAAAGCTGCCGGATTTGGCATCAAAGGCAAAAAGAATTATAATAAATTCATTGCCAAAATGGAGGCGTTGGCAGAGGAAAAATTAAAAGACGTGGAACTTACGCCGACGATTGAAATTGACACGGAAATTAAATTTTCAGATTTGAATTGGGAACTTTGGGATGAAATTAAAAAATTTGAACCCTTTGCCGAAGCCAACCCCTTGCCATTATTTTTGGTAAAAAATTTGAAAGTGGAAAGCGTAGAAGAAATGGGCAAAAACGGCGGGCACCTGCGTTTTTATTTTTCTGACGGTGCTCTGGCGCATAAAGCCATTTCTTTTGGCACGGCCGTTGAGTGGAAAGATAAAATTAAAAGCGGCGACATAATTGACGCTGTGATGGAATTCGGAATAAATGAGTGGAATGGCAACAGGGAATTGCAGTTTAAACTGGTGGACTTTAAGCCGGAGGGTTGTCATCCCGAGAAGGCCTGATAACAATCAGGCCGACGAGGGATCTCGCGGATGACAATTAAATTATAATAAAATTAATTTGTGGCATAAGCTACGAGATTCCTCGTCGCTCTCGCTCCTCGGAATGACAATCACATGAGTAATATAAAAAAACTAATCATCTTTACCGATGGCGGCGCGCGCAATAACCCAGGGCCAGCCGGCATCGGCGTGGTCATCTGTGATGGCGCTGATGAACATAAAGTCCTCGCCACCCACAAGAAATACATTGGTGAAACCACCAATAACCAGGCCGAATACAAAGCCGTGGTTTTGGGCTTGGAGGAAGCCAAACAAATGAAAGCGGAAGAGGTGGAAGTGCGCTTGGATTCAGAACTTGTTTGCCAGCAAATCAATGGCGAATATAAACTCAAAAATAAGGATTTTCAAGAGAGTTTCATTAAAATTTGGAATCTGCGCCAGAGCTTTAAAAAAGCGACTTTCAAACATATTTTACGCGAGAAAAACAGATTGGCGGATAAATTGGTGAATCAGGCGATTGATGGAAGAAGTGAATAGAGAAGAGAGAATAGTGGAGAGTGAATAATAACTAAATTACTCCTCACTATTCACTAATTATTAATGCCACTTGACACGATTTTTAATAGGGTGTATGATTTATGTATTGTTTTTTAAAAATGTCATCCTGACGACCCCGAGGCCTCGGGGGAGGAAGGATCTCGTACGAGATTCCTCGCTCCGCTCGGAATGACAACCACACAAACTTATGATCGGCAAAGAAACCTATATCACCACCGAGGGATTGGAAAAATTAAAAGAAGAATATAATTTCCTCAAAAACACCAAACGCAAGGAAGTGGCCAACCGGATTCAGGCGGCCAAGGATTTTGGCGACCTTTCGGAAAATGCCGAATACGCGGATGCCAAAGAAGAGCAGGCTTTTACCGAAGGCCGGATCGCGGAGTTGGATGAATTTTTGAGAAATGCCGTGGTGATTAAAGAAAAAAACGGTAATACGACAATTAATGTCGGCAATCGCATTCGTATTAAAGAAAAAAAGACAAAAGAAGTGAAAGAATATGAAATTGTGGGTTCACAGGAGGCAGATCCGGTGGCTGGCAAGATTTCCAATGAATCGCCTTTGGGCAAGGCTTTTTTGGGTAAAAAAGTGGGTGATAAGGTTGAGGTTAATTTACCTAAGGGAGTGATTGAGTATGAGGTGGTGGAGGTACTGTAAAAAAAGTCAAAAACAAGAAAAGCCTGCCTCGCCGGCAGGCAGGCAAGAAAAAAGTAAAACCTGCTCTTTGGCGGGTTTTTGCGTTTTTATGGGTAAAAGTATATAATAAAGACATATGAATAACACAAAATCCGAATACGAAGTTCGCTTAGAAAGGTTGGAAAAAATAAAAGCCGCGGGCATTAACCCGTATCCGGCTGAGTTTGATAAGAAAAACGAAGTGGCGGAAATAAAAACAGCTAAAGACGGCGCCAAGCTGAAAACTGCGGGCCGGATTATGCTCGTGCGCGACATGGGCAAGCTTTGCTTTTGCCATTTGCAGGATTTTTCCAGCCGGGCGCAGATTGCTTTAAAATTAGATGAAGTGGGCAAAGAGAAATATAAATTTTTTATTGACCACTTTGACAATGGCGACTTTATCGGGGTGGAAGGCGAAGTTTTTACCACCCACAAGGGCGAAAAAACTTTGTTAGTGAAGAAATATGTTTTGCTTGCCAAGGCACTTTTGCCAATGCCGGAAAAGTGGCACGGTTTGCAGGATGAAGAAGAAAGATTTCGCAAGCGTTATTTGGATATTTTGACTAACCCGGAGGTTAAAGATATTTTTGTTAAAAAAGCCAAATATTATGAAGCGATGCGCGAATTTTTGCGCCAAAATGGTTTTGTGGAAGTGGAAACGCCGGTTTTGGAAAATACCACTGGTGGCGCCGACGCCCGGCCGTTTGTCACTCACCATAATGCCCTAGACATTGATGTCTATTTGCGCATTTCAGTCGGGGAATTATGGCAGAAACGTTTGATGGTGGCTGGTTTTGATAAGACCTTTGAAATGGGCAGAATTTTTAGAAACGAAGGCATGGACGCTGAACATCTGCAGGATTACACTTCCATGGAATATTACTGGGCTTATGCGGATTGGAATGACGGCATGAAATTTACGGAAGAACTAATAAAACACGTGGCCGAGAAAACCTTCGGCACTTTAAAATTTAAAATTAAAGATTTTAATATTGATTTGGGCAAAAAATGGGAGCGCTATGATTACCGCGAAGAAATTAAAAAACGCACTAAAATTGATATTGAAAAAACGAATGTCAAGGAAATAAAAAAGAAACTTAAAGAATTAAAAGTTGACTATGAAGATTTTAAGGATTTGGAAACAGGTTTGGACCAGCTTTGGAAATTTTGCCGCAAACAAATTGCTGGCCCGGGATTTTTGATTTATTTGCCCAAAGTAATTTCGCCTTTGGCCAAGGAATCAGTGACGCGGCCAGGCTATGTGGAAAGATACCAGCTAATTTTAGCTGGCTCGGAACTTTGCAATGGTTTTAGCGAATTGAATGACCCGCTTGACCAAGAAGAGCGTTTTAAAAAACAAGCGGCTTTGCGCGCCAGTGGCAACGAAGAGGCGCAGATGAAAGATGACGATTTTGTGGAGGCATTACGACACGGCATGCCGCCGACCACTGGCCTTGGAATTTCGGAAAGATTATTCGCGTTTTTAATGGATAAGCCCGTGCGCGAATGCCAGATATTTCCATTAATGAGACCTAAAGAATAATATATGACTCGCGAAGAAGCACTAAATTTAGTAAAAGAAAAAATTCAGAATAAAAATTTAATTAATCATTGTTTGGCAGTGGAAGTGGTAATGAGGGGGCTGGCAGAAAATTTCTCCGCCCAAGGCGGATCCGCCTCTGGCGGAAATGACACAGATATTGAAAAGTGGGGGAGAGCCGGGCTTTTGCATGATATTGATTATGAAGAAACCAAAGACAAGCCAATGGAACATTCCAAAACTGGCGCGGAATTTTTGAAAGAACTTGGCGTGGAAGAAGAAATTTGCCAGGCGGTTTTAAAACATAATGAAGCACACGGAATTCAACCGGAAACGAAAATGGAAAAAGCACTTTTGATTTCCGATCCGATTACCGGGTTAATTGTGGCGACAACTTTGGTTTTGCCCGAGAAAAAATTAGCTGGCGTGACAGTGGAAAATGTTTTGAATCGTTTTAAGGAAAAAAGTTTTGCCAAAGGCGCCAAAAGAGAAATTATTGCCAAATGCGAGCCGCTATTAGATCTGCCGCTAGAAAAATTTGTGGAGATTGCGCTTGGGAGTATGAAAAATATTGCGGATAATATTAAATTATAAATATATGCCCAAAAATAAGAAAAAAAAACAAACAAAAAAAATAAATAAAAAGAATAAAAGGATGATGTGGTTTGAAGCACTTCAAATAATTCGTCCTTATATTTTTCAAATATTAACCCCCACTGGAAGAGGGACTGGTTTTCAAATTTCTTATTATCCTAACAAGAAACTTTGCGGCGTAGCAACCGCCTATCATGTTGTACAACATGCAGAAAAATGGGGCGAACCAATTGAACTTATACATAATGATTCAAAAAAGAAAATAATGTTACAGGAAAAAGAACGAGTTATTTTTATTCATCCCGAACAAGATTTAGCATTTATATTATTTAACGCAACCGCTGATGCTGAAGAGTTACCAGTGAAACCAGATTCTCTTAAACTTATAGATCCAGAAAAGACATTAAAACAGGGAGTGGAGTTAGGTTGGTGTGGATTCCCGGCTATAGCACCGTTTGGAGAATTGTGTTTTTTTAGCGGATATGTCAGTTGTTGTGTTAAAAAGGATGATTTTTATTTAGTTGATGGGGTTGCTATTAATGGTATAAGTGGTGGGCCAGCTTTTTGGTTGACTTTCAATACTAGTGAGTTAAAAGTATGTGGTGTTGTTTCGGCATATATACCAAACAGAGCTACCGGAGAACCTTTGCCTGGACTTTGTATGGTTACTTCAGTCGAACAATATCAAAAGGAATTAAAATCTTTAAAATCATTAGACGAAGCTGCAGAACAAAAAATTGAACAAGAAATAAAGGAGCAAAAAAACGAAGAAGATAAGATAAATAAAATAGATAAATAATTTTATTCATATGCTTGATATCAATAAAATCAGAAACAATAAAAAAGAGGTCGAGAAAGCCCTGCTTAAAAGAATGGAGAAGGGGAGTTTTGATTTGGAGGAAATTATTAAACTGGATGACGAACGCCGGGAATTAATTAAAAAAACCGATGAATTGAAAGCGGAAAGAAATAAATTTTCCAAAACCAAACCCAGCCAGGAAATTATTGAAAAGATGAAAACAGTGGGGGAGAGAGTAAAAGATTTTGATGAAAAATTAAATAAGGTTGAAGAAGAATTGAAAGAAAAAATTTTCGAATTGCCAAATTTACCGGCCGACGACGTAGTGGCGGGCGGCAAAGAAAATAATAAAGTCATTAAAACTTTTGGCAAACAGCCAAAATTTAAATTTGCTCCCAAAGACCATGTGGAATTGGCCACCAGCTTGGGCTTAATTGATTATGAGCGGGCAGCCAAAATGAGCGGCGCGGGTTTCTGGTGTTACACCGGCGACGGCGCTTTGTTGGAGTGGGCGTTACTTAATTATTTTATTGAATTTCATAAGAAAAACAATTATAAATTTATTTTTCCGCCATTTTTATTGAATGAAGCCTCGGCCTATGCTTCCGGCCATTTGCCTAAATTTAGAGACGATTTGTATTGGACCCAAGACGGCTTATGTCTTGATGCCACGGCCGAAATGATGCTGAATAATTTTCATCGCGATGAAATTTTGGATGAAGCCGAGTTGCCAAAAAAATATTTTGCTTACAGCGCCTGTTTTCGGCGCGAAGCCGGCTCTTACCGCAAAGAAGAGCGGGGGATGATGCGCGGGCACCAGTTTAACAAAATTGAAATGTTTCAGTTCACTCACCCGGAAAAATCCGGGGAGGCTTTTGATGAAATGCAAAAATACGCGGAAAAATTAGTGGAAGGATTGGGATTGCATTATCAGAGTTCACTTTTGGCCGCGGGCGATGCTTCCGCTGCCATGGCTAAGACCATTGATATTGAGATCTGGATTCCGAGCATGAATGAATATAAAGAAGTTAGTTCGGTTTCTAATGCTCTGGATTATCAGGCGCGGCGAGCTAATATTCGATTTAAGAATAAAGACGGTAAAAACGAATTTTTACACACTTTAAATGCTTCCGGACTGGCCACCAGCCGTCTGATTCCCGCAATTTTGGAACAATTTCAAGAAAAAGATGGTTCAGTCAAAGTGCCGAAAGTTTTGAGGAAATGGGTGGGGAAGAAGAAATTGAAAATTATATAGTCTGTCCCGAGTGAAGCCGATAGCAATCGGCTGAGCCGAGGGACCCCCGGCGAACATGGGCAGACAATATAAATATTGTCCAACCCATTTTCTATCGGGATCCTTCGACTCGTCGCCCCGAGCACTCGGGGCTCCTCGCTCAGGATAAACTTATACTATGCGTAAACGCGATTACAGCGAACACCACAGTCACGCCACTGTGACGCATGAAGTTGTTTTAAGAAAGCCGAAAAAAAGACGGCCTTTTTTTCTAAGACCGTTTTTTTGGATTTTAATTATTTTGATTGGTCTACTGGGAACGGCTGTTTTTTCGCCAGTTTTGGCTATTAAAAAAATTACCATTACTGGCACCAATAACACCGAAATAATCGGGCAGGTGGAGGGAGGCGCCAAAAATTTTTTAGCGCGGCAAAAAATTGCTAATTTTTTTATTTTAGCAAAAAATAATTTGAAAAAAGAATTAAGCGGTTCGGAAAAAATAGAAGAGATAAAAATTAGCTGTAAATTTCCCAATACCCTAATTATTGAAGTGATACCGAAAGTCCCAGCTTTTGTCTGGCAGGAAGGCGACAAGTATTTTTTGGTTGATAATGAGGGGAAGGTGACCACGCCGATCATTTTAGCGCAGAATGAATGGAATTTACCATTGGTTTCTGATGCTACTACTACGGTTTTTACTCTGCAAAACCAACTGGTTAAAAAAGAAGTAGTTAATTTTATTAAAGAATTTAATCAGGAGTTTAATAAAATGAAATCGAATATTGTTTTAGCAAACTATATTATTCCGGATTTAAATGGCCAAGAAGTGGATATGGTAACCAAGGAGGGCTGGAAAATTATATTATTATCAGGTAATAATGTTAACAAGGTTATAGAAAATTTGAAATTTTTACTAAGTACTAAGTTTAAAGACCAAAAACCAAAGGAATATTTAGATTTAAGACTGGAAGAGAGAATATTCTATAAATAAAAGCTACGAATTTACGAATTGTACGAATATACGAATTTGTACATTCGTTTTATTCGTATATTCGTAGATTATGTTAATTAATCTATTTTTTCTAACCCTCATTCTAATTCTTCTTTCTGCTTTATACGCTTCGCTTTCAGCGGCGCCGTGGCTGCCAACAAGAAAGAGGGAAGTGGAAAGAATGGTGGAACTCGCCGGGTTAAAGCCCGGTGATGTTGTTTATGATTTGGGCTGCGGCGATGGCCGATTGCTTTTGGCTGCTAAGAAAAAAGTACCGGAAATTAAGGTGGTAGGCGTGGAAATATCTTTCTTGTTATACTTAATTACTAAGATCAGATTATTTTTTTATAATGTCATTCCGAGGAACCGCCAGTTGGCGGTGACGAGGAATCTCGTACGAAATCCTTCAGCCGATATTCATCGGCTTCAGGATGACAAGCCGCAAGTTTTATTTAAAAATTTATTCAAAGTAAATTTATCGGATGCCGATGTTGTTTTTATTTATTTATTGCCAAAATGTTATGAACAGCTAAAAGCCAAACTGGAAAGAGAACTAAGGCCCGGCAGTAGGGTAGTGGTCGGTGTTTGGCCAATTAAGGGCTGGGAAAATAAATTAATAAAAAAAGACAAGCCGACAGAAAAAGATTTGAGTTTATATTTATACCAAATATAATATAAAAAATATTATTTTAGAAAATTTGTAGTGCGGACAGAGTTTTTAATAGGGGGGTGTGATTTAGGGTCTTATTTATATTACAGGGAATGTCGTATAATATAGAAAAATACTCGCTTAAAAACGCAAATTTGGGGCTAAACACAATTTAAGGGCAAAAAGAGTTTTTTAAAACCTGTCTACGAAAGTAGATGGGTTTTTATTTTTAATTAATTTCC
>JAQTPI010000003.1 GCA_028748975.1 Patescibacteria group bacterium
ACGATGCGCTCCAGGCCAAAACCAAATCCGGAATGCGGGACAGAACCGAATTGGCGCAGATCCAGATACCATTTAAAAGCGTCCACGGGCAATTTGTGTTCTTTAATTCTTTTTAACAATTCATCATAGCTGTCTTCGCGCTCACTGCCGCCGATGATTTCGCCATAACCTTCGGGCGCGAGGAGATCAGCGTTCAAAACATATTTCGGATTTTTGGGGTCGCGTTTCATGTAAAAAGCTTTAACTTCCGCCGGATATTTTTCCACAAAAATTGGCTTATCATATTGTTTGGAAAAAGTTGTTTCATCGTCGCCGCCAAGGTCGTCCATGTCGCCAATGTCACTGCCCTGTTCTTTTAATTTTTTAACCACTTCGGCGTGAGTAATCCGGTAAAACGGCGGTTTGATATTCTCTAGTGGTTTTATATCGCGCTCCAAAATTTTTAATTCTTCCTGGTTTTCTTTCAGAACTTTTTGCACCATGAAAGAAATTAATTCTTCCTGAATTTTTAAATTTTCATCATGCTCCACAAAAGCGGCTTCAGCGTCCATCATCCAAAATTCGGTGAGGTGCCGGCGGGTTTTTGATTTTTCCGCGCGAAAGACCGGTCCAAAATCGTAAACCCGGCCCAAAGAGGCAATGGCGGCTTCCAGATACAGCTGGCCGGATTGCGACAAATACGCTTTGCCCAAATCAAAATATTCCACGCCAAAAAGAGTTGTCGTCCCCTCACACGCTGCCGGAGTCAGAATTGGCGAATCAAATTTAACAAAATTATTTTGATGAAGCCATTCGTTCGCACCGGAAATTAAAGTATCGCGGACGCGCTGGATTGCCCACTGCCTTTTACTGCGCAGCCAAAGATGGCGGTTGTCCAAAAGAAATTCCGGGCCGTGTTCTTTTTTAGAAATGGGGTATTCTTCTTTCGGAATTTGGTAAAACTTAAAATCTTTAACCTGCAGTTCAAAAACGCCGGGCTGTTTGGGGTGTTCGGTGACGAGACCGCCTACTTCCACACTGGTTTCCAAAGTAACTTTTTGCGCCTCGTCCCATTTTTTATCATCAACATCGGCCTTATTCAAAATACACTGCACAAAACCAGTGCCGTCGCGCAGCTGCCAAAACATAATGGAGCCACTGGAGCGGAAATTATAAATCCAGCCACGCAAGGTGACTTTCTGGTTTTTGTATTGTGATAATTCTTTGATAAACATATAAATACAAAACTCAAAAAATATCAATTATTTTGATACTGCGCTAAGCGCCTTTCCCATTCAATCAGTTGGCCATTTTCAGGCTCTTCTAAATTTAATTTATCCATAATTTCTCTAATCCTAACCAGCGCATTTTTCATCGCCACCAAGACTTCGGCCTTATATCTGTTCTCTTCTATCATCTGAAAGCCCGTCTCTATGGCGCATCTTTTGTTTTTAAGTTCGTGTAATAAATCCCCCTCTTCTTTGGAAGAGAATTTGTCTTTTAGATCTACGGTAGGCGCTGCTTCTATTTTCATGACATTATTTGCTTAACTTTTACAAAAGTATTAAACTTAAATTGGGCCTAAACCACTACTGAAATTATACAAAACATACGGGTTTTAAGCAAGTTTAAATAATTACTATAATAGATAATATGAAAATGAAAAATCCCAACACAATTATGGACCAGAAAACAAGAGAGGCCTTTATGCTTTTAGAAGCTTTTCACGATGTAAGAGGAGGATACCCTGAAAGAAAGGGAGAAAAAATTGACGTAAGCAAGCAAACCAATGATCAAGTATTGGCCATGGAACAATTTAAAACTTTCTGTTCAGAAAAAGGTATTATACCGTCAAAAACGCAAGCCAAAAAACATAGGGGGGAATTTATTGAATGGTTTAACAAGGGCAGACAATAAATTACCAACTCGCTTTAAAAACATGAACTGGAAACAATTTCTAAAACCTACCAAAGGAAAATTCTTGATATTTTTAATTATCTTGATTTTGGCAAATATCCCGTTTATCGGGACGACTGTGCCATTTAAAAATTCTTGTATCTGTGAATCGCCAGAAGCAGTAGGATTGCCTGCCTGCAATCCTTTGGATTATTGCTATAATACCTTTGAAGCGAGAAGTATTTTTTGGTGGCCAGGAGAAATATCTGCTCCAACCGGCTTTACATTATTGTCTTATACCCGATACAATAATACCTACGGACCAATAATAAACAGTCACTCAATTCCACTGTTACATATTCTCAAGTGGCCGGATTTATACCTTGTTGGTTTAATTATCAATTTGATTTATTTCTATATTATTTCGTGCGTTATTATACATATTTATAATAGAAAAAAACATAAAAAATAATTTTCCTAATTAATAGTAATATCAAAAACGCCCGATGGCTCGGACGTTTTTTGGTTGGGAAAATTAAAAAGAAAAAGGAGCCCTTATGAAGGGCTCCTTGGTACCTATCTCGTGATTTGATTTAGTTTGAGCCTGAACGGCTCTCATCAAATTTCTTGAGAATCGCGGCGATGGCTCCGTCAATATCACCGTCACTTGAAGAATTTAATTCGGTAACCATCTTAACGATATACCCCATCTTGGCTGCTTCTTCCCAGTGCTCGTTTTTTAGCATGTGCCGTTGAATAACAAAGAGGATTCCGATAAGTTTCAGTAAACTATCTTCAAAAACACACCTTTCTCTGTTATTTTCTTCCTCGCTGCCCACTTCTAACATTTCCTTCTTAGCCGTCTTGATAGCCCCCAACAAATTTCTAAGATGATGGCCACAAAGATTCCACCCTTCTTCAAGAGAAGTGAGGTTAAACACTGTTGCCATAGTGTCCTCCGTTTCTTGGTTTGATTTGATTCTTTGGATTGATGTTTAAATAATATTAGCAAATAAATAAAAATTTGTCAACACCTTTTATATTTATAAAAACTAATGAAAAACGCCCGATGGCTCGGACGTTTTTTGGTTGGGGAAAATTATATAAAAAGAGGCCCTTATGAAGGACCCCTTGTTTTCTTCGGAGCGCGCCAAATGGACTCTTTTTCCCCTGGGGGTTTAATCAATAACGACTGAAAACCAAACATCCAGATCAAGGCGAGACCAAAAAAAATCCAAAACACCGGACCGTGTAAATGAAAAACTGACGCCACTACAAAAAAGTGATGAGCGGTGATAACACAATCAATACTCTGACCATTTTTCCTCCCTGCCCCGTTTTGGCGGGGCGTTTTTTGGTTGCGGAAAATTATTAGATGTGCCTAACGGCGAATATACAAATACCTCCCCCAACCCCCCCTCCTTATAAAGGAGGGGAGCTCGCGCAAGCTCCTCCCCTTACTAAGGGGAGGGTTTGGGTGGGGTTTATTATTATTTGTGCCACAGCAGTGGCACACCAAAATTTTTATATTTTATTTTTAATTTTTTATTTAACCTCGTAGACGACGTTCACCTCCACCGCTACTTCGTTTTGGCCGACTTGGATGTCAGGCGAAGGCACGGCGCCACCACCGCCAATGCCCAGCGCCATGTCTTTGGACAGATAATTTGTCTGCGGAGCGTAATACTGATTTTCATAAACATTAATTATCTTGCCCAAATGCATGCCGGTTTTTTTGGCAATATCTTCGGCCTTGGCAACCGCTTTTTCAATGGCCAAATCGCGCGCCTGCGCTTTCAGCTCGTTTTCATCATCAATGGTAAAATCAATGCTGCCGATTTGGTTGGCGCCTTTTTCCGTGGTCTTGGAAATGGTATCGCCGATTTTGTCCAAATTGCGGATTTTAATGGTCACATTCTGGCTGACTTCATAGCCGAGTAATCTTTGGCGGCCGACAGAATAATCATAAGAAGGATTCAAACTGTAATTGACGGTCTTGATGTCTTTTTCTTCAATACCCAGATTTTTTAAAGCCGCGATGATGTCGTTCATTTTTTTGGTATTTTCTTTGACAGCTTCGGCCGCGGTGGCTTTGACTTCAGTTTTGACGCCAACAGTTAAATTGGCAATATCGGGCTTGGCAAAGACTTTGCCGGTGCCAGAAACGCTAAATTGGTTCTGGAAAGGGTTGTCTTTTCTTAACATCACAAAACCGACAACGACAATGGCAGTGATGCAAAGAATCGCCACGAGGTGCATGATTTTTGGTTTATCCATATATTTTTCTTTTATTCCTGCGCTGGTTTTAGACTAGCGAGAAATTGTTAATTTATACCTCTATTATACTTTTTAAAAAAATAAAAGTCAAAAATACGAGGTAATGAGTAATAAGAGTAAAAAGAAATAAAAAAATCCACTCACTGGCGTGAGTGGATTAAAAGTTTATTGTTTAATCCAATTTGATGTCTTTGATTTCGGGCAGGCCAAGATCGCGGCGTGAAAGTGCGATCGTGCCACGGCGTTTGTAAGCGCCATTAATGGCCCGAGTCGCCAGATTTTTGACCAATTCCGGTCTGACATCAGAAACAGCCACTAGGTTGGACAATTGTTTGCGGTCACCATCCGGGTTGAAATGGTTTTGAATGAGGGTTAGTATGACCCGATCCAAAACCGGGTACGACGCACCGAGTTGGTCTTCGTCGCCACCGCTGGCGACCCCAAGGCCATCGTCGGGCCTGGCAGCAATGATCTCTTGCGGCACGCCAAGATAGCGCGCGAGGTCATAGGCCTCGGATCCTTTGAGAATATTTTGAATGATGGCAAAATCGCCCACATCGCCGCAGATGGTCCAAAAGGCCATCCAGTGTTCCGAGAGATTATCGGTGGAAAGCACCATGCCGTTCATCATCCGCGCGATGTGATAGATGGTTATCATGCGCAGACGGGCTTTGATGTTGCCGGCCGCGATTTTCTTGGACCAATTCCATCCAGACAGGGTGAACAGAACACCATTTCCCCCGGTTTTTTTCAAAATGTCTTCGATTTGGATATCTAAACCAGAAACCCCGAGAACATCACGACGGAAAAAATCTTCTAGATACCGAAGGTCAACAAAAATTTCTTCGGCATTAAAACATCTGATGGCAGCGCGGCCCAATCGTTCCGCTTCGGGTTTTGAACCGCAGGGCAGAATGACACCAACCGAGGTAATGGGAAAACCGTTTTGTCGTCCCAAAATACAAACCTGCTCGACAAAACCCAAAGTCAAGGCGCTGTCGAGGCCGCCGGAAGAACCGGTCACCAAATAGTGAATATTATTTTCACGACAATAGTCAAACGTCAATCTGGTGCCATTCTCCACCACTTTCTTTGCCTGTGCTTTTGTGAGGTGGTACATGTTTCCTCCTTGATTTAGGGTTTATTTTTAATTGTGAAATTTCCTCCTGCCAAGCGCCTGAATTCAAGCGACTGGAAGAAAGAGTGGTGGACGGAAATTTAGAATTCCGGCCACCACTAAATGATTATGTAGAAAGAAGCACTGATGAAATTATTCCCAACATACTCCAATCAACAAATTTTCCATCAAGAATTTCGCCGAAAGTATATATTTCTGTATATGTCCTTTCGGTGTCTTCAATTACACCATGTGGAACACCAACCTGATCACGAAGCCAACATAATTCATCGTCCGTGATTTCGACGGAAAAAACATGAGCTTGGTGCGCCGAAAAAGTGGCGACCATTTGCCGACTCTGATGTACTTTTATGCGTCCAGCATCAATTTTAAGATCCGTTTCCTCGTGTAATTCGTCGGCTGCAATTTGCAAGATATTTCCCTTTGGTTTGAAAGATGAACCACCAGCCACCTCTCTGACATAGCCGTCGTCATTAGAAACCGGACTTCGAAATTCACGAATCAAGACGATGGTCGAATCTTTCAGAACGGGTTCTTTTTTATACATTACGACAGTGGAAATGTCGGGGCGAGCAAGAATGACTTCGTTTGTTTTATGCCTTCCCTCTTTGGTGATATAGATGTCCACACGAAGAACCCAGAAAAAAACGAAATTTTTCGTGGGACCGACGCGGAAAGTCCATTCCACCTTGGCCCCACAAAGAACATTACCAGCCTTTTTAAGGTTTTGGTACCACTGCTGAAAAGATGGCGTGTTCCAAATATGCAGAGGCACCTGGCACTCACCACCATTTCGCAAGGCACCATTGCCGATCATTTTTATGGCCAGTCCAACCAAGTCCGATAAATTATCGGCTTGTGGCACAAACCATTCTTTGGCCTTGTAAAAAAGATAGTTCATGTTTGGCGCGCCAGATGGAGCGCCGAGAACTATTTTCCCGGACTTAAACCATTCACCGTGTTCATGATTGGTGGTAAAACCGGGAAGTGTTTTCAAGTCACGCGGAATCCAAAAAAGGATGCAATCCGCGCGATTCAATCCCTGATCTTCCCAGGTAATCTGGTTGTTGTAATCGGGTCTTGCATTACCTTCTCTGGATTCAGGAATAAAAACAAGGCCATCATAACCCTGTTTTCTAAGAATTTCAATGGCTTCCGGCCGCCAAGACGTAACGTCTTTGGATCGAGGTGTTGGTCCGGCCAGAAAAATACTTTTTTCCATTGTTTCCGGAAACGCTTCGCCAGCATAAACAAGCTGCATGTCTTCCTCCTGCAATTTGGGTTTTCGATTTTTAATTTCCTCCTGCCAAGCGCCTGTTGCCAAGCGATTAGAATAAGGAGTGGTGGACGGAGTTTTGAACCCCGGCCACCACCGTGTTGTTAATTTTAATAGACGCATTTTTCATTACGGTTTTCACTGTAGTCAAAAACCGTCATATAACGTTCTATTTCACTTTTAAGACCGATGGCTTTGGCGATGTTATCGGACAGTTTCACAGCCGGGCGATCCATGGCCATGATGAGTTTAATAACCATGGAAATCGGAGTGAAACCAACATCGTTGCCAAGGTTGGTACCCCAGCCGAAGCTCATCTTGATGCGGCCTTGAAAATGATAATAAATTTTAAGTATCATTTCGACAGTCAGGCCGTCGGAAAAAACAATCATTTTGTCGCGCGGGTCAATGCCGAAATTCTTTAGGGTCTGGATGGCCAGTTCGCCAAATTCAATCGGCTCCATGGAATCCTGGCGGAAACCCTTGCCGCGCTTTAATCTTTCAGAGAGCATGTCTTGGAAATAGGCGCGACTGCCAAAGGTGTCAGTCAACGCGATGGAGAGTTCATAGCCGTAAAAATTCCACCAATCGTCCAGTAATTTGATTGGCGACTGGCGCAATTTTTTGTCGTCATCCCCGGCCATGGCGGCGTAAGCCGAAGCCAGCTCATGGGCGTTGGTGGCGGTTGATCTGATGCCTTTGGCCATGGCAAAATAGGTATCCGACGTGCCCCAAAGCTGATTGGGAATACGATCGATCATGATATCAAGCAGGTGGCTGTGCCAACTTTTTAAGGCACGGCGACGATGACAAAAATCGGAAACGAAGAGCCCGGGCTTGTCCTTGATGAGGTCAAGTTTGGGAAGTAATTTCTGCTCCCCAATCCGGAATAATTCCGCTTCAGTAATACCCTGCTGTTTCATCAAAGCACGGGTATTAAGTTCGGAGATGATGGCCAGAGTCTTGGTCTCGGGAAAAGTGGTAATTTCCCATGGGCCAAAAAATCTGATGCGGAAATCATCGCCAACGCGGACGATTTCACGGTCAGGGCGTTCGGTGTTAGTCGCCAAAAAAATTAGATCATCCGCTGAATACATTTTTTTGTCGCCGCACCAAACCTGTTCCAGATAACTCAATTCTCTCACTGACGGGCGCAAACCGAGCATGTGATCCACCTGCTCTTTGAGTTCAACTATATCAATGTAACGAGCCAGGGGAATTTTGCTGCGATTAGTTAAAGCAAATTCCACCGGTACCCTTGGATAATGATAATGAATGAATTGGCCCATCAAAAACTTATAATCATCCATGTCAAGAAAACTGGTAATGATTGGTTCCATTGATCACTCCTTAGTTATGAGTTCAAAAAATTTTTGGCCGAGGACAATGGCTTCTTTGGCCGAAGGACAACCGTCAATTAATTTCTTTGGAATGCCGGAAAGTCCGATGTTGGCGCCGATCATGGCGCCGGCCATGGCGGCATTGGTGTCGGTGTCGCCACCGGCATTGACTGCTTCCAAAACTCCGTTTTCAAATCCAATCGGATGCCGCAGAAAGACGCCGATGGAGAAAACCACTGAATCCACGCAAATTCCGCCGGTACCAATTAGGTTTTTCAGAACAAAAAGCTCATATTCCGAATCACCCCTTGTTCCCAAAATACCATAAAGAGTAGCGAGCTTGGCGGTGAAAGACGGAACTTTTCGTTCCACTTCTAGACCGTCAATTTCTTCCAATAAATCTTTGAGTAAAAAAATACTTACTGTATGATCAAAAATGTCTTGGGTTTGGGACAAAACTCTACTAATGATTCGGGCCACGGCATAGGCGGAAAGCCAGGAACGCGTGTCGCTGTGCGTTAAATAGCCGAGATCGCGCACCAGGTTGCGCAATATTTTTTCATCAGAGTCAAAAGCGAAAAGAGCCAGGGGCGCCACTTTCATAGCCACGCCATTGCCAGCTCCGCGATTGCCTTCTTTGACGTCGGGAACGGTAAAAGGACTTCTGCCCTGCCGGCCGCCGGATTCAAAATATTGGCGCAGTTCTGCCACGGCTTCGGCAGTGGTTTTACCCCAGCCGAAACGCGTTTTTTCCATGGCCAAAACATGCATCTTGGCGAGATGAACGGGATCAAAAGCACCAAGATTCAAAAGCGATTTAGCCACCACTTCGGTCAGCTGCCAATCGTCGGTGGTATCACCGGGTTTTAAATTACCAGTGCCACGAATTTTCTTCTGGATAGGGGCAAGATATCCTTGCACACCATGATTGCCAATGGCCTGAATAATTTCTTGGTCGCTCATCATTTCCACGGGCATGCCGAGAGCGTCGCCAATGGCCACGCCAGCCAAACAGCCCTGAAATTTTTCCAAAATTATTTCATTCGCTTTCATTTTTTTCCCTTTCTTTGGTAAAGATTCTGTTGTTTGATGTATTTTTCCACTTCGGGCGTAACCAGACCGGTGATGGGTTTGCCGGCGGCGCATAAATTTCTGATTTCAGTGCTGGAGCCGTAAATATTCAAGGGCAAACAGGTGGCATGCGGCGGCAAATCTTTTTTTTCAATCTCGTAATCAGCACGGCTGATGACTAGAAAATTAAGTTTTTGCCAAAGTTCTTTACCACGATACCAACTGGTTTGAATTTCGGATTCACTTTGAGCACCGCCTTTGATTAAATCAGTGCCAACCACATGAGAGATGTGGCCGAGAAGAGAAAATCTTTCTTGCAGATCCCAGGTTCTGGTAAAATCTTCCCTTAAGATATCAGAAAAATTAAGCCTGATTTTGGGCGCGCCGCCAAAAGTAAGGTGGCACATTATTTTGCGCTGTTGAGGCGAAGCCCGATGTTTCCCCTTTTGCGGTTCGGGACGAATGCCGCAAGGTATAATCACCAGGTCTCTGACAAAAGGCAGGGCGCTGACGGCTTTAACAGCCGCCAAATGTCCATTGTGGGGCGGATCAAAACTGCCACCGTAAATTGCGATGGTTTCTTGATTCATTTTAATTTCCTCCTGAATTTTTGAGTTTTGAATTCCCCACCAATTTGATGGAGAGAAAGCTGCTGCCGAAAAATTCAGAAGCAATTTTCTAAAAAAGTTTCCGGGAAGGAAGAGCAATGATTGCTCTTCCTTCCGCGGAAGGTTGTGAATGTAATTCTAAATAAAAATTAAACGATGTCTTCTTCGGCATCAGCCGGCGGAACGGCAGAGGCGGCTTGTACCGCGTTCGTGCCCTTGCTGGCCGATACCCGGCTCATCACCCGCATCATCCGACGGAAACGGCTTTTGTATTCCTTGTCGGTTTCGCTCTTTTTTTTGGCGAACACTTGGGTGTTTTCCGGGTCAAAGCCCAGTTCCCGGGCATAACCCTCCGGATCGGCCAGGCCGCCTTTGGTCTGAAAGTAGAAGAAAACGAACCGAACCAGGTCTTTCCGGCTCCCGGTGATAACCGATTGCACGGGCTGGAGATCATTCGGTGGTTCATTGTTGGCGCCGTCAGTTAGGACAATAACGTCCACTTCCGGCTGGATGCCGTATTCTTTTCTCAGTTCACCGGCATAGGCCATGGCTTTAGCGCAGCCGTCGATGATGGCCGCGTGAAGCGCAGTTGCCCAGCCACGAGAGGGATTGTATTCGGCGCTGGTCAGCAACGGAAGCTTTTCCAATTCATGGAAATAGATTGTCTTGCCGTTTTCCGGCCTGCCCCAAATCTGCGTGATGTCGGAGGAAAAAGACGAACCGCCGATACGCAGAGTGCTGATGTCGTCTTCACGCGCCTCTTTGATGGCAGGGACCAGGTCTTCGTTAAACCCCTTCAAAAGCAAAGGACCAACGTCGGCCATTGAGGGCGAGCGGTCAAGAATATAGTAGACCACCCGAAGGCCGCCACCCATAGAAAGTTCGTCAAGAGTCACGGCCGTGCCCTGAATCATGGGCGCGGTGATTTGCTTGGACGCAAGCGAGATGATGCTGGAGCCGTCCGCATCTTTGAAAAAAGCGGCGATGTCGGCTGGGACCACCAGTCCCGGTTTTGCTGTCATGTTTTTCTCCTTGGTTGATGGTGATTTCGAGGCGCCTGGTAGACCCAAGCGCCTCGAATGTTTTTTTTACGCGTTGACGAAAGGAGCGTCGTGAGTGAAGAAACGGACGCCGGTTTTTTTGGCCCGCTCATTCAGCGCCACCACATGGGCGGCGTTCGGAATGATGGGCGCGGTGCCGTCGGTCATGAAAGCGAGTTTGGCCAGATAGGCTGTGTCGCTCAAATTGTCCATGGTCTGTTTCTTCATATAATAATCGCAGAAATCTTCGGCCACGCCGGAGAATTCAATGTTCAAGAACTCTTCAAAAGTCTTGATGACTCCCGACTGGAATCTGCCCTGGGGATGACTGTCGTCTTTCTTGCAGGGTTCCAGCGGTCCGAACCAATCGGTGGTCATGATGTGACCCTTATTGATCGGAATGGGCTGAAGGGACCGGGCGCCCGCCATGAAGGAGATGGTCTCGTCCAAAAGCGGGTGCAAATTGGCGCTGAAAGTGCCGAGCATGCAGTGAGGCACGAAAATCCAGATGTCGCCCTGGCCGGTCTTCTGCAGATGCTTCCAGTAATCCACGGCTTCCAGGGGATTGAATTTGGGCTGATAAAACCCGATATCATAGGTGCCGCCTTTGCCATCAAAACCATAGACGCGAAAGATGGCCTTTTTTTCATCGACCAGGGTGGCCAGAGCCGCCCGGCCATGACCACTCAGATCGAGCGGCAGGCCCTTGTGGTCGCGCCAGTAATAGTCGAAGGAGATGTGCTGGCGGGTGTGACCGTCCTGGGAATAGATGAGTCCGGAAAAATAGTCGGTGACGGTGCCGTTGATCAGGCGCACGCAGACTTTTAAAACAACTTCGTTGGTGCCGGTGACTGGCAATTCTCCGAAAGGATCGTCGCGGAAGCCGTTTTGCAGATCGGTCAGCATGGCAAGATTTTTGATGCCAGCCTTGATCAGGGCTTCGGCCGATTTCAAATGATGCGCTAAAGCGTACTCCACCCCTTCACGATAGGCGCCGTTCAAATCAGGGGCAAAGCCCTGAAAAGCTTTTTCCGGCTGGAAAAATCTGGGCGTATAAACGAGCGGGGCGTGTTTGGGAATGACTGGTGTTGCTGCCATGGTTTTTTCTCCTGGTTTAGTTTGAGATGACGAGAAAATAGGCTGGAAAAACAAAAAGATTCTGACGCAACCTCCTTTCCTTAAAAAATACAGAAAAATTATTTTTTGGGACTGAGGCTAAAAATACTGTTACGGCGAACGACAATAATTTTATTGTTAAAACGCAACAAGCGATCGTCGGCCATAATTAAGCCTTTGGTTCCCGCGACCGGCGAATAACGCTGGCTAATCAATTCGTGTTTAACTAGTCCCTCGGTGCTTAAATGTAAAACGCTAGCGGATTGGAACAGCTTGCCCTGCAGTTCTTGCCAGTAGGCAAAGCCTTCTTCACTGTCGTTTAAAAGAATGTCTTGCTGTATTTGACCAGTTAAATCAATAAGCGAAAACCGGATAAAATCTTTGCCGCGATATTTTGTTTTTCTGATCAATAAAACATTGGTTTTATTAAAATAGACAGAAAAATCTTCCAGTTTTTCTCCGCTTCTTGTGGCTGGCAAAGCGACATGATAATTAATGGTTTTTTCTTCATCACCAACCAATAAAAACCAGCGCAGGTCGCGCAGAGCGCCGTCATAACCAAAAATGATTTCTTGGTCAGCGCCGGAGGTGCGGTCAACCGTAAACCATGTTTGCGTACTGAAAACTTCTGTCACGGGGTTTTCCAAAAACATTTTGCCAAAGAAACTGCCCCGCATCAGCATATTACCGGCAATCCGATATAAAAATCGGCTGGAAGTATCAAACATGGCGGTCTGACTGCGAAAAGAGACGGTGTTGGTCTCGTCAGTAAAAATCAGACTGTTGTTTTTTATCTGATACATTTCCAGTTTAACCGGCGCCGCGGCAGCGGGATCGGAACATTTCACCAAACAATCGGTGAAAAAACGATAGCGCGCGCCCGGCTCAGCTGCAAGGGCGGAAGAAATGACGGAAACGTGTTTGTGCTGGTCAATAACGACCACTTGCAGTTTATCATCAACACGGCAGACCAGATGCAGTTTTTCTTGCACCACCTGAGCAAAAAGCAGGGTGCCGCCGGTTTTAAAAATTTCTTCCACCAGGAGCTGCGCAACTTTGATTTCTATCATGGTCTTTTCATGGCACTTGGGACAACTCTTTCTGGATTCGTGGTATTGCGCCCCGCAATTCGGACAAATCACCAGTTCGGCGCTGAAGCGGCGAAGCAGGCCGGTGTCCAAAGGGTCAATGGTTTTCCTTTTTAGGATTTTAACAACCGCGTCCATCAAGTCATCGGAAAGAAGTTCGGGCGGCGGCAAGATGTCAGGATAACTGACATCGCTGTCAAAAATAGTGCTACCGTTTTTTGTTCTTTCCTGCAGACTGCGGAAACGCGGATGAAGCCCCATGCGAAAGGGATGGGCTCCGGAAAGCGCCATCAGCACAAACATCACGGTAAAAGAAAAACGATCGTGATGCGGCTGATGAAGAATGAATTTTCCGCCACTGACAAGATTGGGATAGAGATCGGGATGGGCAAAAAGTTCGGTGGTGGCCAGGCAAGGATACTCGGGTGAATAACCCCAGCTATCCGTATCCACGAAAGCCCTTCTGGTTAAATCAGCTGAAATAAGAATACTGCCGGTGTTGATGTCGCCCATGACCACTTGGGAACCGTGAATAATGGGCACATCGTCAAAAACGTCGGCGAAAAGCAAAGAAATTTTACCCAAATTGATGTCGTTAGCCAACCGAAAATCTTCTTTCAGTAACTGCATCATTTTATAAAAACCACTCGGCACGCGACGCATTAAAAAACCAATGACCTGATGGCGTTCGCTGTAAGCGGCCTTAAGGGCCATAATAAAATGCGGAGGAAAATTGAAAGTTGAATGGCAAATATAGTTGATTTTCCTTTTTCTAAAAGCGGCCAGTTTCGGACCATCGGGATCGTGAGGATCGGGTTTGTGAAAAAGTTTGACGCAAAAATCAGGGT
The DNA here is from genome assembly GCA_028748975.1 of Patescibacteria group bacterium. Classification (GTDB taxonomy): domain Bacteria; phylum Patescibacteriota; class Patescibacteriia; order UBA2196; family UBA2196; genus JAQTPI01. Next base: position 13,678 of record JAQTPI010000003.1, read on the forward strand.
CGGGCGGAAAAATATAAACACTACCCTCGGAACCGCCGCCTAATTTCTGTTTGGGATCGTCTTCAAAAGGTTGGCGGTCAATATAATAACGCATGCTTAGACTCCTTTTTCGGTATGAGGCACGGTATTAATTTTTTCCCAAGTGACGGCACTGCAATCATCCTTCATTTTTTCCGGAAAATCATTAAACATGTTATTTAGCCAAATTTGCAGACCCAACAGATTTTCCCTTTGAAAAGAAAAAAGAAGATCTTGATTGGGTGCTTCAGATAAAAGGCTTTTTAAACCGTCAGTGGCGATGACCAAACGATTAATTTCTTCAACGCGAAAATTATTGATGGCAAAGCCAACACCGGCTTGATTGATGGAAACCACGGGGTAACTCGGGTTATCGTTTTGGTCAATAATCGTTAAATCATTGTTAACCAGAATCAACCCGTCACCGGCAGAAAAAGTGGTAATATTTTCTTCGTCGGAGATAAAGCCCAAAAGAGTAGCGGCTAAATAATCATTATGAAAACGAGTGGCGCCATCCCAGCCTTCTCGTCCTTTTAGAACAAAAGGATATTGCCAGAGAATATGCGTGGGCATTATTTTTCCGCTTAAATCTATCAGAAATTCGGTAATGGTTGGAAAAAGAATTTTGGGAATTTCCAAAATATTAATCCCGGCACAAATCAGTTCCTGAATCCTTCTAAAAGCGTAAACCACCAAAAGATTGGCTCCAACTTCATTATGGGAAAATAAAGGATTTCCCGTACAGCCGTCGGACACCAAACCAAGATGAAAATTTTTGCCAAAGGCGGAAACGGAAAAAGATTCGCTTAAAACAGCGTCTTGATTATTGAGGTTCAGAATTCGATGCTTGGAACCCTGTTTGGTGCCAGAACGCATCAAAGTTGTTACTTTTTCGCTCTTACTCATGTTTCTTCTACCTCCTTTTTTATTTAGAATGAGTTTTTAAGGTTCTTTCCAAACGGTGTGTTCCTTATAAAATGTATCAGATTAGCCAATACAGACAAAAAATTGTCAAATATTGGCTATTTTTATAAGAATATATAATCTTAGCAAATCAGTTAAGTTTTGTCAACTTTTGTTTATTATTATGGTGTATATCTTACACTAACTCTTGGCAAAAAATTTAGAGGATCTGAACGACAGCGGGGCGGCGGCTGATAAACTCATATAATTCGGCTGGGCGGAAGGCCCTCCCCCTTCTTTCCTCGCCAGTCTTTTTGACCAGTTTCAGGCTAAAAATCTTCTTGCGGAAATTTCTCTTATCCAATTTTTTATCTAAAATTATTTCATAAACAGCCTGCAAATCACTTAAAGAAAAATGTTTAGGCAAGAGGCTGTAAATTATATTGGTGTAGCCCAGTTTGGCTTGCAGGCGCTCTTTAGCCAAAGCAACAATTTCGCTGTGATCATAGGCTAGAGGCGGTAATTTATTAACCGGAAACCAACCCACACCGGCATATTCTTGGCTTGTTTTCAGCGCCAGATTTTCACTCGGCACCAGGGCAAAATAGGCCACGGAAACGACCCGGCCCAAAGGATCGCGCTTAACTTTGCCAAAAGTATAAAGCTGTTCCAAATAGACATTTTTGAGGCCGGATTTTAAAAGCAGATGCCTTTGGGCGGATTGCTCCAGGGGTTCCTCGGGATTAACCAAACCGCCGGGCACAGCCCAACAGGCCTGAAAGGGTTCTTTTTTCATCTTAATCAAAAGGACTTGCAATTTATCGTCTTTAATGGTGAAAATAACCACGTCGGTGGCCAGAACCGTGAACTTAAATTTTTTCTCAACTTTGGCCATAAAACAAATAGTTAGTGTCTTATATACACATAGTAGCATGGTTTCAAAAACCCTGTCAAGCGATTTTTCTTGGCTAAAGTTAGCCAAGAAAAATTAACAGTTTTGAGTTATCCACAAAAACTAAAATAAAAATAAAAAACCCGCCGAATGAGCTGGCGGGTAAATAATTGTGTGTGGTGGGTATGAGTGGTCGAAGCTTTAGGACCGGCCCAATTGCCTTTCCACTCTCCTGAATTCACGGTTGATATCGGCCATCATGAAACGAATTTTGATTTTGGCCACGACCCTACGAAACCATTTTGCCATTCCAAACCTCCTCTTTTGTGAGAAATGAGCTTATTTTATACTTATTTAAGCAGTATATTAATTATAGCGCATTTCTAAAAACTTGTCAAGGGGATAACTTTCTTCACTTTTAAAGCTACGTGGATCCCGGCTCGGAGACCGGGATGACAAATAATTATTAATTTGTTTTTTCCTTAATAATTAAGGGGTTGAAAAAACGAGTGATTTCGGCGCCGGTGAAAGAGTCGCGGCCGGAAATTTGAATGCTTTCCAAAAGTTTTATGTTTTTGCCAATCTCTTTGTCTGTGGGCGTAAATTTTATTTTGAAATTGGCCTCGCCCGAATCCGAGGTGGCAAGGGTGCCAATCTGCCAAGTTATTTCTTGTTTTTCTAAATCATATTCCAGCGGCGCGCCAAGATTGACGGCAATTTGATTGGTCCACTCCATGCCCGGCGCCAGCTTGACTATTAATTTTGCGTTTTCAATTTTATTAATATTATTGGAAAGGGTTAAAAATACGCGGAGGGCGGTTTCCGAGTCAACTTGCGGCGGCCACGCTCCCCCACCAATTTGTTCGCCTTCGGCGGTGTAGAAAGCGTAAGACGGCGCCACGGAAAAATCGCTGTTAATTTTGACGCGATTTTCGGGCGAATCTTCGCTGAAGCTTTTGCCATCAAGAAAACCGGAAACAAAAGCCTGGGTGGCGATGTTTGGGTTGGTAGTGGAGATTTCTTTTTTTACAAAAAAATTGAAATCAAAAGAAATTTCTTCGCCGGGTTTGAAATTTTTAAGCGCTTCGTTTTCCGCCACGGTCCAAATTAAATTACCCTCGACAAATTTTCCTTTACTAATTAATGTTTTCTCATCCACAGCAGCGCCGTCTAGTTTTATTTTTACCTCCAGGTCGGTTAGTGGTGCCGCGGAATTATTTTTAAGAGTTAAAATATAGTTTAATTTTTCGCCGGGGTCGGCCACCAAATTATCTTTGTCATTAACAGCAAGGTTCATTTCCAATTTGGCCTGACTCGGATGAAAATAATTATTAACAAGGTCGGTAAAAGAAAAATTATTTTTTTTGAAGACCAAAATAAAGTTCAGAACGCAAAGTAAAATAATGACCGCCACAAAAAGCATGTCAACCAGTTTATGCGACTTGCGTTCGCGAGAAAGTTTCTCATATTTTTCTTTTAACGGCACAAACAAGTTAAGCGTGCGAATGTGGATGGGGCGCCGGGGAGTATTCTCTTTGGGTACAATCACTTCCTGTTTGGTTAGGTCGATTATTTTATCGGACATAAAATATTTTTAATTTCCAATTTCCAAGCTCCAATTTCCAAACAAATTCCAATGACCAAAATTTCAAATTCCAAAATGTTGGCGCTCCGCGCCAATTATTTGAGTTTTGGAATTTTATATTTTGAATTTGTTTGTTATTTGGAATTTGTTATTTGGTGCTTATTTGGAAATTGTATCTTGTTTCTTGATTATTCTATTCCATAGCAATTATTTCTTCTTCTCCATCGCCATCCACATCGGCGGAGCTGACTTTGACGCCGTTGCGTTTGTTTTTATCAAAAGCAAAAAATCCTTTGCCTTGCGGGGTGCCGGTGATATTAAAAATTCTGACGTGCGGACCACCGCCGAAGCCCGCACCAGTAATTATCTCATCTTTATTATCTTTGTTCAAATCAAGCGCGGCCACATTAACCCCGCCGCGAAAGCCAATCGCGTAGGCTAAAAAAGTAGAATTTATTTCTTTACCGTCAGCATTAAAAATTTTAACTTCCGGTTTTTGGCCACTACCCGCGCCAGCAATTATTTCATCGCTGCCGTCACCATTAACGTCGCCCGCGGCCACATTGACGCCGCCGCGCAAGTTTTTATCAAAAGCGAAAAAGCCTTTGTTCAACAACTTGCCATTCAAATCAAAAATCCGAACATGCGGACCGCCGCCTTTTTTAGTACCGGTGATGATTTCTTTTTTTTCATCGCCATTAATGTCGCCGATAGCCAGGCGAATGCCGCGATTATAGGTTGCGGTATAGGGATTAAAAGAAGAAATTTTAGAGCCATCAGCACTGAAAATTTGGACCAAAGAAGCGCCGGCGGAAATTGTTTCGTTTTGTCCGTCATTGTTTAAATCAGCAATTAAAACTTCATCGCCGCCGGAAAAGCGCGGGTCATAGGAATAAAAACCGGGTCGCTTGGTCTGCCCCCAAGAATCAAAGACGCGCACGAAAGAACCGTTACCAAAAACAGCACCGGTTAAAATTTCCAATTTACGCAAGAGAAAAATTCCGTCATTGGCCGAGAGAATCACCTGATTGACAATTTGTCCGTTATTGGTGCTTGGGTCCTGAAAACCGCTAATCTTTTCATAAGTGGCATCGGTTAAATTGACGGTTTGTGATTTACTCGTGGAATTGACGAGCACGATGCCGTTTTCAAAATCACGGCGCCAAACGCCATTTTCATATTGCGTGGCCCGACTATTTAGCAAGTTTTTCGGCTCGCCAATGGGACGGCCTAAATTGACACTGTATTCGTCATACCACCAAAGCTGGGAGTGGTCGTTCGTGCCAAAATCAAAAGCAAAATAACCGCCGCCCATAAGTGCCGAGCCCAAACCAAAACGCACTTTTTGAAAATCATTTTGGTTGCCGGTGTTATTTGTATTGGGATTTAAGACAATGGTTTCGGGGCTATATTTGATTTCTTTTCCCAAATTGGCGTAATCGCGCATGGAACCGGCCCAACCGCCAAGCCACGCATGCGGCCAGGTTTCATAAAGCCGGCCATTAATAAAATCATGGGCGTAGCTGGAACTGTTAACCATAATTATTTTACTGGGGCCGAGTAGCCGACGAGTTTCTTTCAGCATAGTCATGACGCCATTTTTCCATTCGCTGTCGGCGAAAGTTTTTTCATCAATGATGCCGTCATTATTGATGTCAACGTTGCCATTGTTGGTGTCTTTAATGCTTTCCAAAGCGTTGTCAAAAAACACGCCGTCCCAGCGCCCGCTGTCAATTAATTCGCGTTTGACAAAAGCCGGTAAAAAAGTATTAAATTTTTGGCCATTAATCTCGGGACAAAATCTGGTGAGATTGAAAGAATTGTTGCCGGGCCAAATGGAATGAATATTTCCAGAACCGTCTTTTAAATACCAGGCGTCATTAATTTGGCTTAACATTTTATGCCAAGGGCCATTCGCGCTTTCTAAATTTATATAATTTTGCATGGGAAATTCCATGGTGGAAAGATAGGCGATGATTTTTATTTTGGGATTAAGGGCACGAAGCGAGGAAAAAATTTCCGGATTGGTGTCCTGAACTTGCATGCCTAAGATTACTAAATCCCATTTGGCAAGTTCAGTAATTTCACTGCCGGAAATTGGCGTTTTGAGATAATAGTTGGCTAATTTAGGTTTGCCATCAGCGCCAAAAATGTCCGCTTGCGGCAATAAAAAAAGCACTGCCAAAAGCAATAAGGCGGCGTTTAAAAAGCCGTTGCGTGGAGTGTTGTAGTTTTTGAAGTTTAGGTTCATGACTTGACAAATTTTTATGGTTTGCTATAATGGATGTAGTAGGAACAACTCGCAATTTAATCAACCAACAAGGAGGTAGCCATGGGAAAATGGGGTTTAGAGGGTTTTGATACTTTTGAAGACGAATCCTACTCACTGCCTGGCAAATTTGACACACAAGAAAAAGCGGAAGAAGCAGCTACCAAAAGGCTCGCGGAACTCGAAAAGACGCAACCAACATCCTCTTCGGGAGGACAATCCTTTGGAGGAATTCAAGACCAAATATACATCATTCGGCCCGATGGAAGTAAATATCGGTACTTCAGTTAGCTTTCGCGAACCAATTGTCTTGTATTTCAAGCCACCCGCTTATAGCGATGTGGCTTTTTTATTTGTCAAAATAATTATAAACTCCCAAAATTTTTGTATAATGACTCCCCTTATCATAAAGCTGTTCTACTTTTTTCCTGTTTTCTTCCCCGTTTTCTATCACGGAATTAACATCATTTGTTAATTTTTTAATGAGTTCCACGAGCTCAAAAACATTGCCGGGAGAAAACAAAAAATTATTATCAATCAGTTCCGGCAGAGCGCCGATGTCGCTTGCCACCACACACTTGCCTTGCGCCATTGATTCCAGAGCGGAAAGACCAAAAGTTTCCGGGGAAAGCGAGGGAACGATGATCAAATAGGCGCCTTTGATTAGGTTTTGAAGTTCGGCGATGTTTTTGTGGCCGAGGAGTTGGGTGTTTTGTAATTGGTAATTAGTAATTAGTAATCCGTAATGACGGAACTCCGGACCCTCGCCGGCAATTTTCAATTTCAATTCTGGCAGTTGTTTCATGGCCTCAATCAAAACCCCAATCCCCTTTTCTTCGGAAACCCGGCCGAAATATAATAAATAATTCCCGACACTATCCTCCCCTTTCGAAGGGGAGGTGGTCCGATATTCTATCGGACCGGAGGGGTTGCAAAAGTGCGGTACTATTTTTATTTTATTTCGGTCATAGCCGGCGGCGATTAGTTTTTCTTTGACAAAAATGCTGGGTGCGATGAAAAGATCAATATTTTTTCGATAGATATCTAAAACGCGGTGGTGAAACCACATTTCCAAAGAGCAAATTAAACTTTCGGTAAAAGAATTGTTGATACAGCGGTCAAAAAAACAACGGCCAAATTTTGACCCGCAGATTTTATCATAAATTTTACCACGCAAATATAAATTATAATTGGGAGAAATTAATTTGTAGTCGTGGACGGTCATGACCACTGGAATTTTTTTCTTTTTCAAAACCGGTAAAATTGAAGGGGAAATTTGGTGATAAATGTTGTGGATGTGCGCCACGTCAAAGGGTCCATTTTCTTTGATTAATTTTTTTAGCTTGCGCCGGGCTTCCAGAGACCAAAAAAACCGTCCCACGGTTTTTAAATCCTGCCAAAGATTCCAACTGGGTTTGGTTTTTACTTCCGAGACAAAATATTTTTCAAAAACGCTCGGCAAATTTTTTGAATGCTTCATGGCAAAAGGCACAATCGTGTGGCCGTTTTCTTCCAAAAGTTTAGTCAGCTCAAAAAAGTAGCGCCCGACTCCGCCGGCTTCGCCTGACTCAAAGTAGAATTTGTTGACCATTAGGACATTCATAATTTTAATGAAAAACGAAAAATGAAAAATGAATAATGAGCTACTTCACGACGAACTATAATGAAAAACGAAAAATGAATAATGAGCTACTTGTTCAAATTATTTTTTGCGGTTTTTACTGTAGAAACTAATAATTTTAAAATTTCCTCACAATCAGCTTTGATACTTTCATACATTTCCAAATTTATATAATTTGTCTCTTTTAATAAATCAATCCAGTATCTGGTCTCGTTTGCCTCCTTCAAAGCCACGCTCATCTTATTTATAAAATCCGCTTTTGATTGGGCAAATTCTGCTTCTCTAACCAATGCGCCCATAGAAGTTCCCGACCTTAAAACTTGTTTACTCATCACAAATTCTCTTTTCTTGTCGCATAAATATTTATACAAATTAATACTTCTAATGGCAAATTTATAGGTTTTATCTTTTAAAATATTTTCCGTCATAGAATGTCTGTATTTTTCATTATTCACTTTTCATTTTTCATTAACGTCGTAATTCCGCCCATGACGGTCCAATAGAAAATACTCGTGCCATTAAACATTAAATAAATAGCGAAAAAGATGCCGAACAGGGCGACAATATAGAAACCGGAAAAAATCAGGGCTAGGGCTTTTTGAAATTCATCCTTTTGTTTTATAAGTTTTACTAAATCTCTGACTTGATACCAATTAAATAATAAAAACGGCGCAAAACCCAAAAGTCCTAGTTGCACGAGTAAACTGGCAAAATCATTATGGATGTTTCTGATATCCACCAAATCCACAAAACCGCGAAATTCAAAAAAGAATTTTTGGCCAAAGCCCAGGCCGATGAGAGGATTATCCAAAAATTTTTCCAAAGCGATTTTCCAGGTGGCGAGCCGCCAGCCAGCCGCACTTTCAGCTAAACTACCAGTTTGGGAAAGTGTGGCGCCACGGCCGAGAACCGACTGGAACCATTTTTCCTGCAAGAAATTATAGTCGCTGCCGATTAATCCGGCGCCCCACAAAACCACCAGCGCGATAATTGCTAAAACACAAAAAGAAATCAGGGCGATTTTTAACAGATTGTTTTGCCGTTTAAAATCCAGCCAGATTAAAAGATTGGCGCCGGCAGCCAAAATTCCCAGCCACAAATGCCGAAACATAGCGCCGACCAAACCGGCGATTTGCAATAAAAATATCAATAAGGTTTTGAAGTAGCCAAAAACATACTGGCGATAGGCCATTAAAACCAAAAGAATAATAATGGAAAAAGTTAAATAGTAGGCGTGGAGGCCGGAAAGATAACGCAAACCGGCGGTGGCTTCGGACCAAAGGCCTCTGCCAGAAACAAGGCCGTAAATTACAAAACCAATTAAGACAACTCCGCCCCAGAGAAAAATTTTTAGGAGGCGGATTATTTGTTCTTTGCTGTTTAACATTAAGGCGGTCAGAAAATAAACCAGAAGATAGCTGTAATTTTTAAAAGTGGCGACGGCTAAAATTTTATCGCTGGCAGTTAAAAAACTGCGAAAAAGGGTTAAAACAAGAAAAAAGAAAAAAACAAGGAGCCAAAAATCTTTTCTATTTGCTTTCATGCTTTCATGTTTTAATGTTTTAATGTTCTGTTGTAAAAACCAGCAGAAGAAGGTAATGATGAGGACAAAATCCAGAGCGTAAATTTTATAAATATCGTCGCCAATTTTTAGGGGCAGAAGCGAAAAATGTTCGCCAAAAATCATAGTAGTCAAAAGCGCCGCGAAAAGTCCGGCCACTGGTGTTTGCCAAATAAAAAAAGCTGACAAAATTAAAATGCCGGCAAAAATTAGAGGATTATTGGTGAGGGTCAAAACCACCAAAGAAAGCAAACATAAAAAGACAGTAACCACGACTGTGTTGAGTTCGATTTTGCCAAAAGATAATAATTGTTTTTTTATTGTTTCCATTTTTTTGATGTCATCCCGAGTCCGAGCGATAGTGAGGGCGATGGGATCTTAACCAAAAAGATTCCATCGGTCCGATGTCCATCGGACCTCGGAATGACGTATTCTTATATATTTAATTTTACCAGTTTTTTGGGAATAAAAAAAGCCCTGCGCATGCTGCACAGGGCTTAAGAGACTTTGGTCTCTTAGTTTTCGAAGTGTCGGACCATGCCGTCCCACTGGCCGGCGATTTCGTCGATGAGACGAATGGACTGCAGGCTGGGCTTGGCGTAGCCGAAACGGCCGTCGTAGTGCCACTGCGACACGACAATTTCCAGACCGTAGATGTACGTTACCCGGGTATAGCGGTAATCCTTGATGAATTTTTGCCCCAGATTGAGGCTGAACTCATCGTTATTTTGGACTACCACTACATCGAATCCGGCGTAATACGTGGTGTTGTCCTTGAATTTGAACACCTTGCCGTTGAACAGATTGATGGCCAACATCGGGCCCTCACTTCCGTCCAGAACCAGATAAGTGATCTGGTCTGACTTTTCACCGGCGACGTTCGTCTTGAGGACGAAAACGTCGGACTTGGACACGGGGTCCCAGATGATATTTTCGGAAATGTAGGGCGCTGGCGGCGGGGGCGGTGTCAGCGGATCCAACGCGACCATGTACGATTTGGTTTCGCCCGGAGCGTTTGTGAAGGTGGCTTCCCAGGAGGTGTAACCATCCTTGAAAACCTTCAACACGTGGCTCTTGTTGGCTTCCACCCACCTTTTGCTTGCACCCCACAAATTGCCGTCCAGAGTGATGGTGACGTCAGCCGGACTCACCGCGGCGATCTCCACCCAGGAATCCAGGTTGGCCTGCTTCTGGTGAAGCCAGTACCAGCTGTTCGGGCCGTTGACGACCCATTCGGCGCCGGTGACGGTCAGGTTGGTGCCAGGCATGTCCTTGTAGTACCATTTCTTCTTGTCGAAAGACAGGAGATTGAAATGGTCATACCCGAGCTTCGGCACCATGGTCTTTCCACCGTAAACACGGATCGTGTCCAGCGGAATTTTGTCTCCGGCCATAACCACAAAGGGATAGGCCGAGAAATCACCCGTGAAACGAATGGTGTTGTCGGACAGTGTATAGTTGATCACACCATCCAGTACCCTCACCGTCACAACGGTGTCCTTGGGCACGTCCGGAACTTCCGGACCGACCGAATTGTCCAGCTTGGAACAGCCGGCAAGCATGAATATCGCCAAAACGGTGGCGATGACCGCAAAGAACTTGAGGTACGTTTTCACGTTTTTCTCCTTGTTAAAAGGTTATGGAAATTACCCCCGAACCGACAATGCCGTCTCGTATTCTGCCGGTATAGGGAGTGATGTCCGAGGTCTCGGCGCGAAGATAATCCGCGCCAAACCGCAGGGAAATATGTTTGCTGATTCTTTTTTCCACTCCCACTCCGGCTGTCGAGCCGAGAATTTGAAGTGAAAACCGATTGGTTTCGGAAGTTGCCTCCCAGCCAATCAGACCGCCGACTTGGGCATAAAAATTCCAATTATCGGCTTGTTTGAAGACATAGCCGACATTGGCAGAACCAAGATAATCCCGGTACCATAATTTTTTATACCCGGGGGCGCTCCAGGGATTCAGCCCGCCCTGGACATTGACGAAAACTCGTTTGTACGAAAATTTCAGGCCAGCCGACATGACTGAAAGGTCACGAGCATTGCCACAACTGGCGCCTTGCCAGCCAAGCAGAAGCGAACAATTTAACGCGCTACTGTCGGGTGGAACCGGAAGACTTACCGGTTGCTCTTCTTGGGACACTGAGGACGTGGACGGCGGAGTCAAAACCACCAGCACTATTTTTTCATCAGTGGTCAGCACGCCGGGCTTGAATGATTTCAGACCCAGAGCTTTGGCCACGGAACGAGCGCGCATGACGATTTTTCCGCCGTCGCGGGCGTCGGACTGATTTTTGTTTTCATCCACCCAGCCCACGAGATTGGCGCCGGCGGAAATTTCCGCGGTCCAACCGTTGGCGATTTTTTCCTTCGCCACAATGAGTTTCGCCTTGTACATGTTCGGTATCACCGAACTGCCAAGCGCGAACTCGACTTTGATGGTGTCCGGTTTGGTCGCTTGCGCGCGGGCACTGGCGATGCCGAGGCCGATGGTGAGCATGACTGCCATGACCACCACTGCAAAAATTTCTCCACTTTTCAATTTCAGTTTCATGACGCTTTCTCCTTTTCTGGTTTCGGTTGTTCTTGATTTGATTTTTTTTCTTCCAGAAACATAACGACCACGCTAAGTGTGTCTATATTCATGGAAATTTTTTCCAGCGTTTCGCCCAAAGAATTAATCACTTGTAAGATTCTGACATGCTCTCTGCTTGTATTATCAAGTTTTGATAATACTTCGTGTAGAGTTTCTTTTACCTTAAAAATAATTATGGGGGTCGGTGCCAGTTTTGCATTTATATCAGCAACTACTCTTGCCAATTCTAAAGAATCCATTAGAACCTCCTTTTTTCTTTTTTATTAGCTAAATTGTGATTGTTCTTTCCTTATCAACTCTCTGCTCCTCCGATGTTCATCGGAGGAATTTGAGAATAGACAAATTATTTTTTAGTTTTGTCGCAGATTATATTCGCCTATCGGCGAATTGACCCCCTCGCGCTCCCCCTTGTTAAGGGGGAGATATCCAGGAGTCACAAATATTTTAGTAATACATGAAACCGAGCGGATAGGAAGCGAGTTCGTCATCGGAAATGACAATTAAGTCATTCCAATCGTTGCCATAGCGGTTGAAAACAGCTTCGGAAGCGAGCGGGCGCTTTTCGCCGTCCCAGATCCAATACACGGTTTTGCCCGAGCCCTTGAGCATGGTGCCATCAGGATAGCGGGACCATGAATAAAAATTACCACCATCAGCATATTGAGTCAATTCTTCATCGGTGACTTCAATCACCACGCGCTTGTTGCCCAATTTGCTTAAAGCATAAACATCGGAAACATGAATTTTGGTGTTGTCGCGGCCGATTAGATAAATTCTGCCGTCAGCGTTTTTAATCATCTTGCCGACTTTGAAATTGCGAACCGCGGCACCGGCAATAACACCGGTGGTATCTTTGGTTCCTTTTTTGGCAAAATTTTTGCTGGAACTATAAGCTAAATAATTTTGATAAACATAATATTGACCCATGGCCCATTGATGCAGTTTTAATTCATCAATTTTACCAACGGTGAAAGCCAGGTCTTCGCGGTAGTTGTTGCCAACCCGAAAGGTGGAACAACCAGTGGCATCAGCATATTCAGTTTCGCCAATGCGGCGGCCATCAATGTACAGCGAAAGTTTGCCGCTGAATTTTCCATCCCAAGTCATGGCAATAAAATGCCATTCATTCAAGCCCCATTTGTTGGCGCTGGAATTTCTGTCTTGAAGGACATAGGCCACTTCCGGCATTTCACCGACTTTATTACCACCGGCGCGCGCCACAATTCTTTTATAAAAATCAGCGCCGACTCCGCCAACTTCATAATAGAGAGCGTAGCGGGAATCATCGGTCTGCCAGATGACAGCGCTTTTATCAAAGCGGTCAAAAGAAAGCCAGGCAGTCACGGCGCCATAGCCGCTGCTGAAGACATTATCACAAGAATATTGTAAATATGTTTTCGGGCGAGTAACTTGAAAGCCATAGCCGGTAAATCCAGGTTGAGTGAAATTCAAGCCATCGACATCTTTGATTTCGATCGGATTAATGCCGTTGATATTTTTCCAGCCATCCTCAAAAAGCAAAGTGAAATAGGGCTGATAGACAACCAAATTAGGTTTTTCACCCAAAGTTTTTAGGTTGCCAAAATACTCCGGCTTTTCATAAGAATTGGAAGAGTTGGCCGTAATTTTGAAATAATACGGGGTGCCGGCGTCCAGTGCGCGCACCAAAATTGCGTGATCACGGCTTAAATATTCATCGGTGAAAAAAGTATCATAATTTTCGGAAGAATCGCCAAAATATAATTGGGAAACAACCGGCTGGCTGGTTTGCCAGCTGATGCGCGCCATATTGGCATATTCGGTCACCATCACGTTTTCAATCTTTTGGGATTGAGCGGCGGTGGTAGTGCTAAAACCAGTTAAAGCTAAAACAGTGGCGAATAAAACCACGGGAGCGACTTTTGATTTGAGATTAAAATTTTTCATAAACTTATTTTTTAATTTATTATACTTTATATTTATAACTGTTCAATGTCTTCAAAATAAATTTGTTTATTCAAGGGTTCGGAAAGCATGTGTTTGACGCGGCCAAGTTCGCGCTGACTGATTTTGTTGTGGCCGTGGCGTTCATTAGTTTCGGAAATTAGCTCACTGATATTTTTTTGTTCGCGCCAGAGAAAAAAACTGCCGGACAAAATTATGCCAATTAAGAGCGCGCCGACGATATTAAAAATTATATTCGGGCGCACCGGGTAATTGGAAACTAAGCCGGGATCCACGACTTTGATTAAAACCGAATCACCGCCGCCATGATATTCGGAACCTTGCGTTGATAAAACCGCAGCGATAGTATTGGCGATCAATTTGGCCTGATCCGGATCTTTTTCATAAACATTTAAAGTTAAAATGCCGGTTTCCGGAGCGACAGAAGCACCAATCATTTTGTTCCACATTTCACGGCGCTTGCTTTCCTGAAGCGGCCAAGAAATATCAATGGCGGAATTACTGGCGATTACTTTCTTAAAAAAAGAATCGGTTTTCACCACGGTGGCCAAATTATTGGCCAAAGTTTGGGAAGCGCGGGCCGCGCCATAAGCATCCAAAGTGGCGGTTTGTTTTTGAATAATGAGTAAGTTCACCTTAGCACGATATTCGAAGGGTTGCAAGAGTGAAATAATGGTAACCAAAATTACCAAAGCCGCGGTGAAAAGAATCATCGCTTGCCAGTTTTGTTTTAAGATTTTGAGATAGTTGGTGGTCATAGAAAAATAATAAGTAACTAGTAATAAGTAATGAGGGCGAACTATTCCCCTTTTCCCAGCCTTCTAACTTTTAGAAAACTTGGAAAAGGGCTGGCGGTTCGTCTGGGACGAAGTACCAGCTTGAACGGATTTTACCGCATCTTTCTTCTTATAAGAAGACGGATTGGTTTAAGACGGATAACGGTAAAAATCATATGGCAAAGGAAAACAAAAAATATTAATAACAGAAACTTTCCGGTCCATATTTGTTCCTGTATAAACCAGATACCGGCAAGCACGGCACAAAATATCAAAATTGAAACCATAACTACCTTAACGTCTGTTTCCATTTTGCTTCCTCCCTCATTTAAATTCTCCACCCTTCTTTGCGGGTGGATGGCGCTTTCAGAATTACTCTTCTGAACAAAAGGAATAAACCAATAATTTGCTTTATTCGCTTTGTTCAGGCGGAAATTTAGGCCTATTGTGTATAACTTTTAACCAACTTTTTGGCTAAGATTAGCCAAAAATTGGCAATAAAAAATGCCACAATAGGTTACCTTGGTTGGTAATATACTATTGTAGCATAGCTAATTTTTTTTGTCAACTACCATTGACAATTTTTTTTAAATAAAGAGATCAATTCGAAGGCCGAAAATTGGCATGTTTGCTTCCGTTTTTATGCTTTTAAACGAGTCAAAAAACGATATTTTGTGGAAAGACCAGCCGGTATAAATCCAAAGCCGGCAAACATCTTCGTTTTCATCAATAAGCACGCCCGCCCTCAATAATTGATAGCGATAGTTACCGATGTCAGAACGGGCAAAAACATGTTCTTGGGGCCAGCCCGTGGCGCCATTGGTGGCACGAAGGGTGCCCTCGCCGCCGAAAGTGTAATCACCAAAAAATTTAAACTTGCTTCTACCCAATCTTTGTTCCCAGCCGACACAAAAGTGAGGTGCCAGCTTTTCTTTCGCTTCCAAATTATACCAGATAATTTCACTTCCCGTCCCCGGCCGGCCTTCTTCCGCACGATCGGGCTTGAAAGCAAAACTATTGAGCGTTTTAAAACTGCAACCAAAATACCAAGTTTCATAAAAATAAATTAGGCCGGAAAGAGAAAGCCCTTCATCCAGACTGAGTTCCATTCGATCTTGCTTAATGAGAGTGTGGTAAACAGGCCCTTTGACAGACCTGATTTCTTTTGAAATATTTTTCAATAAAACTTCGGAGCCGCTGTCTATCCTAAGCCCAAGGTTAAAACGAATCATTTTTTTAAGGGGAATCTGCACCACGAAAGGCTCTTCTTTGGATGTTGGTGCTTGGGGAGAGACCGCGCCGATTATTCCAAAAATCAGGCACAAAATCACACAAATATTTTTTTTCATTGCTTCCTCCAAATATTTTTGAGTTAAAGGGCTGGGCTAAAAATTGGCAATAAAAAATGCCACAATAGATTACCCTGATGGGTAAGATACTATTGTAGCATGACTGTTTTTTTTGTCAAACACCAAATCTATTTTTGGTATGGCGAATATTTTTCTTTTTAAAGGCCTAATTTTTCAAAAATCTCTTGTCGCACCGCTTCAATGGTTTGTTCCCCGTTAATTTCTAAAATGGGTATTGATTGAGTTTGATAATAAACAACGGCCAAAACTGTTTCTGTATAATAAATCTTTAATCTTTTTTGAATGGCTTCGGGCGTGTCATCAGAGCGTTTTATCAACTCCACGCGGCAGCGATCACAGCTACCAGCTTTTTGCGGCGGTTTGGATTCTTGATGATAAACCATGCCACACGAGGGGCAAGTGCGCCGGCCCGAAAGCCGCCAGACAGCTTCAGCATCGGAAATATTTATTTTTAAAATACAATCAACAGCCGCAAAAGTTGCCAAAAACTTTGCTTGATCCACGGTGCGGGGAAAACCATCCAAAAGAAATCCCCGGACGCATTCCGGACCGAGTAAATAATTTTTAATCAGCAAATTGATTATCTCATCCGAAATTAATTCGCCAGTACTCATTTGTGTTTTTAAAAAATGGCCGAGCTTTGTGTCTTGCCCCATTTCCAGGCGCAAAAGATGGCCGGAAGAAACAGCGGGCACACCCAAGCGCTTGGTTAAAAACTCTGTTTGCGTGCCCTTGCCCGCGCCCTGGGGACCAAAAATAATAAGCTTACTGAAACTGAACGCCATGGTGCCAACCTCCTGTGTTGTGATTGAAAAAGAATAAAAGTATTACTATGGTAAACCACTTAAATTATTTAGTCAAAATTTCACAGCCCTTTTCAGTTACTAAAATTGTATGTTCAAAATGGGCGGATAAAGAATTATCGGCGGTTTTGAAAGCGCCGGTTTTGGCATCTTCCACGACGGCGTGGTGGCCGGCGGTAATCATGGGTTCAATGGCCAAAGTCATGCCAGTTTTTATAATCGGGCCTAACCCTGGCAAACCAAAGTTGGGAATTTGCGGTTCTTCGTGAAGCTTCTCCCCGACTCCGTGGCCGACCAAATCGCGCACCACGCTGAAACCTTTTTTCTCAACTTCCATTTGAATGGCGGCGGAAATATCGCCAAGTTTTATTCCAGGTTTTATTTTTTTAATTGCTACATTCAGAGCGTCTTTGGCCGCGGCCATTAATTTTTTGGCGGGCTTGGAAATTTTGCCAACTGCCACGGTTGTGGCGGTGTCCACTACCAGACCGTTTTTGGCCGGGTAACGCATGCCAACATCCAAGCCAACAATATCGCCATCTTTTAAAACTCGGTTTGGTTTGGCTGGCGCGTGAACAACCTCATCGTTAATGGAAGTGCATAAGGCGGTTGGAAAACCGTGATAGCCCTTAAAAATCGGGAAACCGCCAGCGGCGCGGATTTCACTCTCCACAAACTCATCCAATTCGGCGGTGCCAATTCCGGGTTTGACCATTTTCCCGGCCATGTTCAAAACGCGGGCGAGAATTTTTCCGCCCTCGCGCATTTGGGAGATTTGGTTTGAGGATTTTATGATTATCATTTTTTGTGTGGTGTCATCCTGAACGAAGGCCGATAGCAATCGGCCGAAGTGAAGGATCCCGTGACTGAAAAGGTAAATAATAAAGATATAAGGAAATAAGGATATAAAAGGCTCTGTTTATGTATTTCTTTATATCTTTATATCCCTATATTTTTTCATAAAATTACGAGATTCTTCTCCGCCTAGGGCGGATCAGAATGACACTTTTTTATAAACCAAGTTTGTTGAATATTTCCTCCTTCACCACCGGAATCGCCGGCGTGCCATCAATTTTAATCAAAATTCCTTTGGCTTCGTAATATTTCAAAAGCGCGGCGACTTCTTCATGATATCTTTTCAGGCGTCTTTGAATTGCTTCTGGCTCATCGTCGGCCCGGGTAATGAGGGCAACCGCGCAAACATCGCACTGCCCGGCGACACGCGCTGGCTTATATTCGGGGTGATAAATTTTTCCGCATTGAGGGCAGGTTAAACGGCCGCCTAATCTTTTTTTAGCAGTCTCATCGCTGATGTTAATTTCCAAAACGCAGTCAGGCGCGGCAACTGTTTCCAAAAATTCTGCCTGGAGCAGGGTGCGCGGGTAACCATCCAAAACGAAACCATGGGCGCAGTCAGGCCGAGCCAATCTTTCCGCCATTAATTTATTAATGACTTCATCGTCAACCAAAATTCCGTTTTTCATTCTTTCCGCGATTGCCAAACCCAGAGGGGTTTTGGCGTCCACTTCACTGCGAAAAATTGAGCCGGTGGAAATGTTGGGCAGATTTAATTTGGCAGCCAAAAATTCGGCCTGGGTGCCTTTGCCCGAGCCCTGCGGTCCGAGAATAATGATTTTATTGAACATAAAATTTAGTTTAATTGATGGATTTATTTTAGCATGAAAACATTAAAATATGAAAGCATAATAGCATTTTAACATTTTAGCATATTAGCATAAAACACACACGCCTATCGGCGAGTTTATAATAAACCTCTCCCCAACCCTCCCCTTCGTAAGGGGAGGGGGATGGGCGCTTGACAGGATTTTTTGGAGGTGCTATAATGGAGATGATAGTAAACCACTCACAATTTAACCAGCAAACAAGGAGGTAAGAGGTCATGAAGACTGTAAAATCCTTAATTATGGTACTTCTTTTTATGTCTTTTGTTTCCGTATACGGAGAAGGTGCGATTAAGGGGATTAATCAAAAAAGGGCTGTGGTAGATTTAAGTGTTGCTGTAACAATTGGTAATAATACCTACATCCCTATAAATTTTGAGGGACAAGCATGCTGGTATATAATCGAACTCTTACAAGTAAAAGATGCTTTTGAAAAAGCGCACCCCGAACTGGAGGTAATTAGCTGGGAAACATACGAACACGGACAGCCCAGAAGTGGTTTTCTGATTAATGGCTTTATCTTTGGCCTTTGGGCTCACCACAAACCAAGGAAATAATTCTCGGTTTCTACTTTACTGGTCGCGGCATCATGTCGCGACCTTTTTCTTTGTCAAAAAACTGGAACGCGACCGCCACTAGACACGATTAACAAATCGCTGACCCCCTCCGGTCCCGAGTTCTCGGGACCGACTCCCCCTTAGCAAGGGGGAGAGCTCGTAGCTCCCCTCCTTTATAAGGAGGGGGTTGGGGGAGGTAAATTTGGCGCTTGACAGGATTTGTGGGGGTGCTATAATGGAGATGATAGTAATTTTCTATTAGGTTAAATCCACGACCTTTAATTGTGGAAAAACAAATTTTAGGAGGACGCCATGACACAATTATGTCCAAAGACACAATTATGTTCAAAATGTGGTGAAGTGACATATAGCCCATTTTGTTCAAAGTGTGGAACGAAGACAATTCCGATGCCAACATGCAATTGGTGTAAAAATGAAGTTTGGCCAGACACAAGGTTTTGTCCTGGCTGTGGAAGAAGTAGGGAAGATGCGCTCAATACCTTTCCGCCACCGCCTCCGTCCACACCCACACCATCGTTTCGTTCTCGTATCAAAAGTTTCTTCACATGGAAAAAACTTTAATATCTTCATCGTCTGATAGACCAGCCGAAAGTTCAATTTTGCTTTCGGCTTTTTTCTTTGTCAAAAAACTAAATTATATTTACGTCATTCCGAGGAACTCCGACTAATGTCGGAGGGCCGATGGAATCTTAACGCCAAGATCCCATCGCCCACGACTGCTGTCGGGGCTCGGGATGACGATAATTATATTACCAAAAAATCCCGCGCTCGCGGGATTTTTTATTTTTATATTTTGTTTTTATGTTTTAATGCTTTAATGTTTTAATGCTTTACAAATGTTCATAATCGCGCATGACCAGCTGCGAATCAATCTGGCGCACGGTTTCCAAAACCACTGACACGACGATCAAAAGCGAGGCGCCGGAAATGGCCATGGTGGAAATGCCGGTTAAGGGTTTCATGATTAAGGGCAAAATGGCAACCGCGCCCAAAAACAAAGCGCCAGCGAGCATGATACGATTGGAAACCTTGGCCAAATAGTCCGCGGTTTGCGGACCTGGACGGAGTCCCGGCACAAAACCGCCTTGCTTTTGCAAATTTTCCGCGATTTGGTGCGGATGGAAAATGACGGCAGTATAGAAATAGGTAAAGCCGAAAACCATTAAGAAATAAATTATGCCGTAAAAATATTGATTATTGAAAAGGTCAATGATGAATTGCGAAGCGGTGCGCAAAAAAGTGGAACCGGAGTGCAAAAACATCTGGCCGATTAATGGCGGAAACATGACAATGGCCACGGCAAAGATAATTGGAATCATGCCGGTCTGATTGACTTTCAAGGGCAGGTGCGTGTCAAAACCGCCATACATTTTATTGCCGCGCACGCGCTTGGCATAGGAAACAGGAATATTGCGCTGGCCTTCAGTAATGAAAACCACGGCCGCGACCACCAAAACCGCCATAACCGCGTAAGCCAAAAGATTAAAAACTTTGTCAACGGAAAAAGTCAAAAGAGTGCGCTGGAGCGAAGTCGGAATATTGGCCACGATGCCGACCAAAATTAAAAGCGAGATGCCATTGCCGACTTTCTTTTCGGTAATCAATTCGCCAACCCACATCAAAAACAAAGTGCCGCCGGTCAAAATTATCATCATGGAAATAAATTCACCGGAGGAAAGATTGCCGATAATGCCGCGGCCGGATTGCTGGAGCAGGCGAATCATACTGAAACCCTGAAGCAGGGCCAGAGGAATGGTTAAAAGACGGGTGTATTGATTCATTTTTTTCTGACCCGACTCCCCTTCTTTCATCATTTCTTCCAGTGACGGAATAATCATGGCCAAAAGCTGTAAAATAATGGAGGCGGTGATGTAGGGACCGACACCAAGCGCCACCAAAGAAAAATTTTCCATGGCGCCGCCGGAAAAAACATTCAAAAGGCCAAGTACCTGGCTGGAGCCGAAAAACTGGCGGAGAGCGTTGACATCAACGCCGGGCATTGGGATATGAGCCGCGATTCTCGCCACAATCAAAAGCCCGAGCACAAAAAGAATGCTGCGGCGCAGGTCATGGTCTTTCCAAATTTGGTGTAATTTCTCTGTAAACTTCATATGGTTTGTTTAACACGCGAATATATATGCGAATATTTGCGAATGTGTTTGCGAATATTCGCAAAGTTATTCGCATCAATTCGCACCGCTATTCGTATGCGCCCCCGTCCTTGACAGAATTTTTTGGAGGTGATAGAATGGAGATGGTAGTAAATCACTCACAATACAACCGATAAACGAGGAGGTAAAAATGTTTCTTCAACTCATTCTCCCTGGTGGTAATGGAAATGAAAAATTGAAAGTGTTAAATGACTTCGAAAAATATAAAAAAATACAGGTGATATTTGCGCGTGACGCTTTTAGCAACCGCATACCTGACATTATTGTTGATTCGGAGAAAATTGAAAGATTTCCGGGTGATAAAAATTTTTTCTACATTCAAAAGAAAGAACGGGGTTAGACATCTAAAGAAAATTATCATGGCAGGCCCGCTGGTCTGCCTTTTTTCTTTGTCAAAAAACTGGAACGCGACTACCACAACCACCCCGGTCCGACGTGATGTCGGACCACCCCTCCTTCGAAAGGAGGGGATAACGACGCTATCCTCCCCTTTCGAAGGGGAGGTGCCCCGACAGCAGTCGAGGGCGGAGGGGTTGTAATAAATTTATTAGATTATTAAATTATCAGATTATTATTTTATCGTCCCGCCGGCTTTCTCAATCGCCTCTTTAGCGGAAGCTGATACCGCACAATTAGTAAGATTTAATTTTATTTTAATTTCACCTTTGCCTAAAATCTTCACGCTAAATCTGCTGGTGGCGACCATTCTTTTCTTTAATAAAATTTCCGGAGTCACCACCTCGCCATCTTTAAAATGATGGGTGAGGTCGCGCAAATTCACAATCGCCGGTTTTTTGTACATGGATTTAAAACCGCGCAACTTGGGAGTCTGCTCCATTAACTGGCGCATACCCAGGCGCTTCAAATTATGGCGGCCGCCGGATCTGGCGCGCTGCCCTTTTTGGCCCTTGCCCGAATAGTTGCCGCGTTTGCCGCCACGGCCAATGCGGACTTTTTTAGTCCGTGAACCGCGAGCGGATTTAATTGTGTGAAGAGAGAGGGTCATAAATGATCTACAAATTTACGAATCCTACGAATATACGAATAGTTACATAATTTTTGCGCTTCATTCGTACATTCGTTTTATTCGTACATTCGTAGCTATAATTTATTTATTTTTACGTTCATTAGACTTATTCAATATCTTCAGCGCCTCGTAGGTGCAGGTGGTATAATTGATTTTATTTTTACTGGTGCTGACCATTTTGCCAACCACGTCTTGCAGGCCCGACATGTCCAACATGATGCGCACGGGACCGCCGGCTTTGATGCCGGTGCCGGACGGAGCCGGTTTCAAAAGAATTTTGGCAGCGCCGAATTTATGCAAAATCGGATGCGGCACAGTGCGTTTAAAATTCAAAGTAATTAAGCTTTTTTTGGCCTGGTCCATGGCTTTGGACATGGCGAGCGCCACGTCTTTGCCTTTGGCCACGCCAAAACCAACCCGGCCTTTTTTATCGCCAATGACAATTAAGGCGCGAAAACTCATTCTTTTGCCGCCGCCGGTGACACGCGTCACGCGCGCCAAATCCACCGTCTTTTGGTCAAATTCCGGTTTCTCGCGTTCTGGTCTGTGTTTAAAATCTCTTTTTGGTTTCATAATATAGCGTTTCCCCGCCTTCGTTCTCTTGAGTCCTTTAGCACTCCGGCGGGTAAACTCTTGTTATTTTTACTATCTTTCTTTATAAATTACTTATTCCTAAATCAGGAGCCTGTCCGCCGGAGCGATAATGGGACGCTTAGGAGCGCAGGCGGACAAAAGATTAAAACTTAAGTCCCCCTTCTCTCGCCCCTTCGGCCAGTGCTTTAATTATACCATGATATTTAAAACGGCCGCGATCAAAGACACATTCTTTAATTTTCTTTTCCAAAGCCAGTTTGGCAATTTGACCGCCAACTTCTTTGGCATTCTCAATTTTTTTACCTTTTAATTTGGCATCATTGGCGCTCGCTATGGTGATTTGCTTTTCATCATTAATTAATTGGGCGCTGACATGCTTCAAGCTTTTGAAAACAGACAATCGGGGTTTTTTGGCGGTGCCCAAAAACTTGGCGCGCACCCGGGCCGCCCGTCTCATTATTTTTATTTGTTTGGCTTTTTGTATGTTTGTCTTCATATAGGTAAACAGATTTTCACAGATAGAGCACGGATTTTCACAGATGCACAGATTAGCTCGCCTCAATTCTCTTGATTAAAGGGATAAATAAATCTGTGTATTTGTGTTAATCTGTCTAATATCTGTGTCTATTTGTTTTGGTTATTACGCCGCGGCTGTTTTCGCTTTCTTGCCGGCTTTAATCTTAATTATTTCACCCAAATATCTGATGCCTTTGCCTTTGTAAGGTTCTGGTTTTTTAACGCGCTTAATTTGCGCGGCTGTTTCACCGACTAAAAATTTATCATTACCTTCAATAGTGATGACATTTTTATCAACGGAAATTTTGATGCCGTCGGGAATAGGAAATTTGACTTCATGAGAATAACCCACCGCCAGCATTAAATTTTTACCGGAGACGGAGGCGCGATAACCGACGCCGTTGATTTCCAGCTCTTTTTTAAAACCAACAGTCACGCCCAAAATCATGTTGTTCACCAGCTGGCGCATGGTGCCCCAAAGCGCACTCACGTATTTTTCTTCTTGAAGAACCACCATATTTATTTCTTTGTCCTTGAGTTCCAAACCGATGGCGGGATGAAGTTTCAGAGTCAATTCGCCTTTGGGTCCTTTGACCATAACCAAACCAGCCTCGACTTTCACTTCGACTTTGTCCGGAATTTGAATTATTTTTTTACCTACTCTGCTCATAAATATTATTTAAGCTCCAAGCTCCAAATTCCAAGCTCCAAATAAATCTCAAATTCCAATAATCAAAATTCAAAATTACGACGGTTTGGAATTTGAAATTTGTTATTTGGAACTTATTTGGAAATTGGGAATTGGTTATTGGAAATTTTTCTAATATATCTCACAAACCACTTCCCCGCCCAAACCTTTTTTGCGAGCCTCATTATCAGTCATTAAACCTTGGGAGGTGGAAATGATGGCCATGCCCCAACCATTCAAAACTTTAGGCAGTTTATCTTTAGCGGCATAAACGCGCTTGCCGGGCTTACTGACTCTTTGAATGCTCTTAATTTTACCTTCACCATCAGCATCATAAATTAGCCCCAATTTAAGCTGTTCAAATTTAATTCCACTTTCTTTGCTTTTTTTAATCTTAAGATCTGGTTTGATGATGGACACTTCTTTCACCCAGTTTTCGCGCTCCAAAACCTTTAAGACAGCCAATTTTAATTTTGAATACGGCAAAACCACTTCAGCTTTTTTGACCAGCTGGGCGTTTCTGATTCTTGTTAACATGTCGGAAATTGGATCAGTATGCATAATATTCTTTAAAGCACCAAATTTCAAATTCCAAATAACAAACGGTTGGCGCGGAGCGCCAATTGTTTAGAATTTAGAATTTGGTGCTTGGAATTTGTTTGTATTTTGTAATTTGTTATTTGTAATTTACTATTTTAGTTTACCAACTTGATTTGGTTACTCCCGGCAACTCATTGCGATTAGCTAACTCACGAAAACAGATGCGGCACATATTGAAATCGCGCATGTAGCCGCGATTGCGGCCGCAACGCCAACAGCGCCTCACTTTGCGAGTGCTGAATTTTGGTTTTCTTTTAGATTTAGCAATTTGAGCTTGAGTGGCCATAGATTTATTTTTATATGTAACCTGCCCTGAGGAGCGGGAGCGACGAAGGGCCCCCTGCGAACCTGGGTAAGTTATATTTTGCAAGTTTTACCCGCTTGCTACGGGGTCCTTCGTCCTCCTTACCCGCTGGCAAGTCGTCCTCAGGACAGGCTAATAATTTACTTCTGAAACGGAAACCCTAATAATTTAAATAATTCTAATCCTTCTTCTTTATTTTTAGCATTGGTTGTCAAGACAACTTCCAGGCCATGAATACTTTCCACTTCATCCGGATTAATTTCGCCAAAAACCAAATGTTCTTTAAAACCAATGGTTAAATTACCGGTCTTATCAATGGATTTGGGAGAAAGTCCGCGAAAATCGCGCACGCGCGGCAAGGCCACGCCAATCAATTTATCAACAAAATCAAACATGCGGCCGCGGCGCAAAGTGACCTTGGCGCCGACCACTTGATTTTCTCTGATCTTAAAAGCGGAAATGGCCTTTTTGGCTTTGGTCAAAATTGGCCTCTGGCCAGAAATTCTAACCAGGGTGCGCTCAATTAAAGCTTGAAACTTATCATCACGCTTGGCAGCGGAAATTCCCACATTCAAAGTCACCTTCAAAAGTTTCGGCACCGCCAAATCATTGGTGTAGCCGAACTTTTCCTTCAAGGCCGGGATTATTTCTTTAAGATATTTTTGCTTGAGTCTGTTCATAAATTGAGATCTACGAATTTACGAATCCCGAGTACTCGGGACGAATATACAAATAGTCACATAATTTTTGCGCTTCATTCGTACATTCGTTTTATTCGTAAATTTGTAGTTCTACTTTTATTTACTTAGCTTATTATTATATTACAGCACTACATTTTTTACATATGCGCTGTTTTTTCTCACGAGTCAGTTCAGATTTTTCGGCATTAATTTGAAAACCAATTCTGGTTGCTTTGCCACATTTGGGGCAAACCAGCATGACATTTGTGGCGTCCATCAGAGCCGGAAACATGATGCGCTGGCCTTTTTCGCGGTCGCGGCGCGGGCGCAGATGCTTATAGCGCAGATTCAAACCTTCCACCGTCACCATCAAGCGATCCTCATCTTTTTTAACCACCTGCAAAACCCGGCCGCTTTTGCCGCGGTCTTTGCCTTTGATTATTTTGACGGTGTCATTCTTTCTAATATTCATAATTTTATAATAATGTTTTCATCTGCGAATTTTTACGAATTTTGTGCGAATTTTGCGAACAGATCGTTCTGTGCCTATTCGCATAATTCGCAGGTAATTCGCTACTAATTCGCATTTACAAAACTTCTGGTGCGAGTGAAATTATTTTATTAAACCCGGCGGCGCGCAGTTCTCTGGCTACTGGGCCAAAGATACGTGTGGCTTTCGGTTCTTTGGTTTTTGGGTCAATAATAACGCCGGCGTTGTCATCAAAACGAATATAGATGCCGTTTTTACGGCGGATTTCTTTTCTGGTACGGACAATTACCACTTTAACCAAATCGCCTTTTTTGACCGCGGTGTGCGGCTGGGCATCTTTGATGGTGCAGTAAACAATGTCACCAATGCTGGCAAAACGCCGACGATAGCCCGCGCCAACCTTAATTACCTGAAGCCGTTTGGCTCCGGAATTATCAGCAACATTGATTTGAGAGGCAAGTTGAATCATAAATAATTTAAAGCACCAAGCTCCAAGCACCAATTTCCAAACAAATTTCAAATTTCAATAATTAAAATTTCAAACACGACGGTTTAGGATTTGGAATTTGATATTTTGAATTTGTTTGTTATTTGATGCTTGTTATTTGGAATTTATTATTGCACCGTCTTCCATCTCTTATCTTTTGATAGCGGCCGGCATTCTATGAAAGTTACTTTATCGCCGACTTTGTGTTCGTTCTTTTCATCATGAACTTTATATTTTTTGCTGACGGTGTAGCGTTTGAGGTAGCGCGGATGGATTTTAGTATTTTCAACCTTAACCACGATGGTTTTGTCCATCTTATCAGAAACTACCGTGCCGGTAAAGGTTCTTTTGATTTTATTATTATTTTCTTTTTCCATATTATTATTATTTTATGGTTTTAAGTAAAGTAGAAATTTGCGCAATATTTTTCTTGGCAAAACGAAGTTCACGGATATTTTTAAGTTGGCGCTGAGCCACCTTAAAATTAAGCTCGCGTAATTTCTCCTGCTCGTTTTTTAACAGGGTTTTTAATTCGTTTTCAGATTTTATTTTTAATTCTTTAATTTTCATATAATACGCTAATTAATTTGCGAATTTTTGCGAATGTGTTTGCGAATATTCGCATAGTTATTCGCAAACATTCGCATATTTATTCGGGTGCTACCTCTTCACCACCTTATTTTTGACCGGCAACTTATGGCCGGCAAAAATTAAACCCTCTTTAGCAGACTTTTCATCCACACCGGAAATTTCAAACATGACTGTGCCGGGTTTCACAAAAACAGCATAATGATCAACCATACCCTTGCCTTTACCCATTTTTGTTTCGCTGCCATGAAGAGTAATTGGCTTATCAGGAAAAATTCTAGTCCAGACCTTACCACCCTTTCTGATATAGCGCACCAGCACGCGACGCGCGGCTTCAATTTGGCGGGAAGTGATGCGACTGCCTTCGGTAGATTTCAAGCCAAATTCGCCAAAATTAACCTCGCGGCAGCGCGTGTTGAAAACACCACCAGATTCACCGGCCGATTTGTGCCATTTTCTGTGTTTTACTTTTTTAGGTGATAACATACAAATAAACAAATTTTCACAGATAGAGCGCGGATTCTCACAGATACACAGATTGTCTCACCCCACTTCTCTTAATTAGGGGGATGAATAAATCTGTGTATCTGTGTTGATCTGTCTGGTATCTGTGTCTATTTGTTTTGTTTTTTATTTTTTCTTCTCCTCTACTTTGCCAAAATATTCGCCTTTATAAATCCAGACTTTGATGCCGATGATGCCATAGGAAGTTTCGGCGGTGGTGCGGGAATAATCAATATCGGAGCGCAAGGTGTGCAAAGGCATCTTGCCTTGCGACAACATCTCCCGCCGCGCGATTTCCGCGCCATCCAAGCGGCCGCTAATTGTCACCTTCACGCCCTGGGCCCCCGCTTTCATCATCGCTTCAATATTTCTTTTCATGGCGCGCCGAAATGGAATTCTTTTTTCCAATTCATTGGCAATGTTTTTAGCGACAATCATGGCAGAAAGCTGCGGCTGGGTTACTTCTTTAATGCCGATATTAATGTTTATTCCTTTGGCTACTTTGCCTTTTAAAATATTTTTAACAATATGATTTTTGACATCTTCCACGCCCGCGCCGCCCTTGCCAATGATGACACCGGGACGAGAAGAAAAAATAGTGATTTTCATGTTATCGCGCGCGCGTTCAATTTCCACGTGGTCCAAACCGGCTTCATGAAGTTTTTTCATGATATAGCGGCGGATTTTGACATCCTGCTCGGCTTTGGCGGCGTATTCGCGACCCGAAGCAAACCACTTGGAATTCCAAGAAGTTGACTGTCCGATGCGAAATATTTTTGGATTAACTTTGTGACCCATAATAATATAAAACAAATTTTCACAGATAGAGCGCGGATTTTCACAGATACACAGATTGTTTCACCTTTATACTTCTCTATTAGAGATAAATAAATCTGTGTATCTGTGTTGATCTGTCTGGTATCTGTGTCTATTTGTTTGGTTAAACAGATTTCCGTCTAAATACCCTTTTTAATATTCCACCCTTGCTTTTTTTTCTGATCTTATCAAGGTGTTGTTTTTCGCGGTGCTTGCCTTCCATGCGGATGTCTTCAATGTCTGGCTTATGTTCTTCCCCGGTAGTTGCTTCTTTCCCTTCCGAGTGAACGTTTTCTTCCACTTCTTCTTTGACCAATTTTTTAGCTTCATCCCAATCTTTAACTACTACTACGTCGTCCCCTTTTTCTTGTTTTTCCTTTTTTTCTTTTTTAACTTCTGTCACGGTTTTATCTTCCAAAATTAAAGTGACATGAGTGGTAAATTTATGGATGGGGGTGGCGCGGCCCTGGGCGCGCGGCATCCAGCGTTTTAAAACAGAGCCCTTGTCAGCGCGAAATTCGGAAATTTCCAGATTTTCTTTTTTCAATTTAAAGTTGTTTTCCGCGTTGGCCACGGCGCTTTTTAATAATTTCAAAAGAGGCAAAGCTGATTTTTTCGGCATAAACTGCAATTGTTCCATGGCTTTACTAACTGGCATTTTTTTAACAGCTTCAAGCACGACCCGGACTTTGCGGGGAGAGATGCGGAGATAATTAATTTTGGCTTGAATCTTCATAGAGATAAACAAATTTTCACAGATAGAGCGCGGATTTTCACAGATACACAGATTGTTTCACCTTTATACTTCTCTATTAGAGATAAATAAATCTGTGTATCTGTGTTGATCTGTCTGGTATCTGTGTCTATCTGTTTTGATTATTATTTTTTCGCTGCTGGAGCAACCGGTGCTGCAGGTGTAGTAGCGGCCGAAGCAACAGCGCCTTGTTCAATTTCTTTCTGCATCTTGCCACCATGACGCACGAATTTTCTGGTCGGCGCGAATTCGCCAAGCTTATGGCCCACCATATTTTCTACTACCGAGACGGTTAAGTGTGTCTTGCCATTATGCACGCCGAAAACAAAACCTACCATAGCCGGCGTAATGGTGCAAGCGCGCGACCAGGTCTTGATGACGGTTTTGTCGCCAATTCTAAGCTTGCCGACTTTTTTCAGTAAGCGTTCATCAACATATGGGCCTTTTTTAAGTGATCTACTCATAATTTTATGCGAATTCTTGCGAATTTTGTGCGAATTTTGCGAACAGATAGTTTGGAGCTATTCGCATAATTCGCAGATAATTCGCTAATAATTCGTATTTATTTCTTCCTTCTCTGCAAAATTAATTTATCCGTCCATTTCTTTTTTCTGGTCTGCACGCCCATGGCGTGTTTGCCCCAAAGGGTTTTGGCGTAAGGCATGCCGATCGGGTGTTTGCCTTCACCGCCGCCGTGTGGATGGTCCACCGGGTTCATGGCTTTACCGCGAACTGTCGGCTTGATGCCCATGTGGCGCTTGCGGCCGGCTTTACCCACGCGCACCAGCTTCGCTTCCAGATTGGAAACCTGGCCGATGCTCGCGAGACACTCTTTTCTGACTAAACGAATTTCACTGGAAGGCATTTTCAATTGCGCGTAATCACCTTCCATATTTTGTAAAATTAATCCGGTGCCGGCGCTGCGCGCGACTTTGCCGCCGCGAAGCGGTTCTAGTTCTATATTATACACCATTTCACCTTGCATGACATATTGGAGCGGCAGGCGATTGCCTTTCTTCATATCAATTTTATTTTGGGAAGAAACAATTTTATCGCCGATTTTGGCGCCGTCCCAAGCCAAGATATAACTTTTCTCGCCGTCTTCATATTTAACGAGGGCGATTCTGGCATTTCGATTGGGATCATATTCAATAGCGATGACTTCAGCTGGAATATCAAATCTGGTTTGTTTGAAATCAACAAGACGATACATTTTTCTGGTACCGCCGCCGCGATGGCGCACGGTAATTTGCCCGGTGTTGTTGCGGCCAGAATGTTTCTTGGAAACCACGATTAAATTCTTCTCGGCCTTCTTTTTGGTCAAATCCAAAGAAGAGACCACGGTGGTGTGGCGTCGTCCGGAAGTTGTTGGTTTGTAGTATTTTATAGCCATAGAAAATAAACAAATTTTCACAGATAGAGCACGGATTTTCACAGATACACAGATCGGCTCACCATGATTTTCTCACTACCAGAGAGATGAGCAAATCTGTGCATCTGTGTTAATCTGTTTTACATCTGTGTAAATCTGTCTTGCTTACACTCCCTCATAGATCGATATTTTATCACCCATTTTTAATGTCACCACTGCTTTCTTCCAATTTTTCAGGTGTCCCACGGAACGGCCGGAACGGCTGGTTTTGCCTTTGACATTAACTATATTAATTTTAAGCGGTTTGACATTATAAGCGTGTTCAATGGCTTTTCTGACTTCGGATTTATTGGTGCGCGGCGAGACCTCAAAAAGATATTTGTTTTCCGCGCCGATTAGAGCGCCTTTTTCCGTAACGAGCGGACGAATCAAAATTTGGTGCGCCATCAGATGGCCATATTTTTTTTCATGCTTATCTTTTTGTTCGCGATTGGCAATCACGCCAACTTTTTCTTCCTTTTTTTTATCAACTTCAACCACGCCTGCCGCGGCAGATTGCTTTTCTTCCTTTTTAGGTTTTTTGCTGAAAATGCTCATAGAAACAGGTTTTCACAGATTTATTACAGATTTTCACAGATACACAGATAAGGCGATCTCATCCCCCTCTCCTTAATAAGGAGAGGGTTGGGGTGAGGTCGTAATATCTGTGTTTCTGTGTACTATCTGTCTGGCATCTGTGTCTATTTGTTTATTTTAATTTTTTAAATAAGTTTTCTCAATTACCGGCAAAGCTTCTTCGGAAATAATAATATTTTTATATTTAAGCAAATCCACCACATTCAAACTGTCAGCGGTAGTTATTTTCACGCCCGCCAGATTGCGGCCGGCGCGGAAAGTGTTTTTGTCCGATTTCGGAAGCACTACAAGTATAGATAATTTATATCTCTTAATATCAAATTTATTTCCAGTTTCCAGTTTCTGATCACTGGTTTCTGATTTCTGATTTCCGGTTTCTGTTTTTTTGCTCTTTTTTATTTCTTTTAAAATCAAGATATTTTTGAAATTCTTCACTACCCCAACAAACTCTTTCGTCTTCCCTTCGGCCAAACTTAATTTATCAACCAAAAACATTAAACCATTATTAACTTTATCCGAAAGGCACATAAAGAGCGCTTTGGTTTTCATTTTCTTATTAACTTTTTGGCTGAAATTCCGGTTACTGCGCGGGCCAAAAGTTACGCCGCCGCCTTTCCAAAGCGGAGAGCGGATGGAGCCATGGCGGGCGCGGCCGGTGCCTTTTTGTTTCCATGGTTTTCTGCCGCCGCCTCTGACTTCGCCTTTGGTTTTGGTGTGAGCAATCGCCACGCGAGCATTTGCCATTTGCGCCACCATCACCTGGTGCACCACGCTTTCTTTTACTGCCACGCCAAACATTGCCGGATTCAATTCCGTTTCTTTAACTTTTTCAGCTTGTAAATTATAGACTGGTAACTTTTCCATAGATATTTTAGAAATTTGTTTTTATCGCGAGTTTACGCGACTGACTACGCTACTTTACGCGACACAGAAATTGATGCTTGACATAAATATTTTAATTTGCTATACTTGAATTACAAATAGTTTAGTTTAATTTGGGCTAACTCACACAAAAGGAGAAACCATGAAAAAAAAGTATGCGAGGGTGTGTATTGTTTCTGTCGTACTCCCACTAATTGGTTTTTTGGGATTACTTCTGCTTCCTAAACAATCCACTATCACCACCACACCAAATGTTCTTGCTGCCATCTCTTTAGTTCTGATTGGACTTGGCGGCGGAATGTTTATTGGCGCTTACACTATGAACCCAATTCGCAGCATAGTCAAATTAATGATGAAGAAAAAAAGTTAAATGTTTCTATCTATAGGCAGATCACTAATCTGCCTTTTTTATTTGCCAAATTTTGAAATGAGTTTTATTTTTATTACTCCTATTACTTTTAATACTTTTATTCCTGTTTTGTTTCTACTGGCGCTTCCACTTTTTCTTCCACGATCGGTGTTTCTTTTTTTTCTTCTACAGCCGGCACTGTTTCCTGTTTTCCGCTTTCCGATTTCTGATTTTCGGCTTCCTTGTCTCTTGTCTCTTGTCTCTTGTCGCTAATTTTCAACTCTCCTTCCCCCACAATTTCCACCAGCCCGCTTCTGGCTCCCGGCACCGCGCCTTTGATATAGAGCAAATTATTTTCCAAATCAACTTTGACAATTTCCACATTTTTCACCGAGACCTGCTCATCGCCCATGTGGCCGGCCATTCTGCGTCCTTTGACCACGTGCTGGACGCCGCCGGCGCCGATGGAACCGGGCATTCTTTCCTGATCTTTATGGCCGTGGCTGGCCGGGTGGCCATGAAAATGATGGCGGCGCACCACGCCCTGAAAGCCCTTGCCTTTGGAAGTGCCGGTAACTTTCACTTCATCGCCGACATTAAATGTTTCCGCGGTAATAATATTACCAACTTCAATTCCCTGATTTCCGATTTCTGATTTCTGATTACTTTTATTTTTATCCCGAAATTCTCTTGAAAATCTAAAACTACCCAAGCTACCAAAATGTCCCTTTAATGCTTTAGAATTACTTTTTTTTTCGCCAAAACCAATCTGAACGGATTCATAGCCGTCTTGATCTTTTGACTTGACTTGCGTCACAACGCAGGGGCCGGCTTTGACAATTGTCGCCGGAACCACATTGCCCGCTTCGTCAAAAAGCTGAGTCATTTCAATTTTCTGGCCGAGGATGTATTTCATAGAGAAAACAGATTTTCACAGATAGAGCACAAATTTTCACAGATACACAGATTTATTTTTCTTGTCATCCCCGTGCAAGCGGGGATCTAGAAATCTGTGTTTATTTGTGTATCTGTGTGCTATCTGTTTTACATCTGTGGAGATCTGTTTTAATAAACAAAAACTGGTTCTTTCGAAACCAGCTCAAAACATTATCCAAACCTGCCAAAATTACGACACCTAAATGTCGTGAATCTTACGGTTTAATTTTTAGATAATTTTCTAAACTGGTTTTCTTTGATCGCCAAAATGGTAATTACGAACTGTTCCTGCCTAATTAGCGGGCATCATTCGCGTTTACTTGGCAATAAGTTATCAAAAATAAAATTATTTTTCGGTTTCTTCTTGTTTTTTATCTTGTTCGCCGCTTTCTTTACTACCAAAGGCTTTTTTTAGAGATTTAGAAAGTTTCTCTACTCCTTTGTTTAACATCTCTTCTGTTTTCTTACTACCTCGTTCAATTGCTTGTTGTGGGTTAAAATTCATAAAATATTTATTTTCTGGATTCCCTTTCTCAAGGGAATGACAGAAATTAAAATTTATTTACTGACGAGATCCCTCGGCTCCTAACTTCCCTATAAGGCCGCTCGGGATAAACTACCAAACTACATTTTTATTTCTATATCAACACCTGACGGCAAATTCAAACTGGACAATTCTTCAATGGTTTTCGGGCGCGGATTGAAAATGTCAATCAAACGCTTATGCGTGCGGATTTCAAACTGCTCGCGAGCGTTTTTGTGGACAAAGGTGGAACGATTGACGGTATATTTGTCTTTTTCCGTGGGCAATGGCACCGGACCCTTGACGGTCGCTTGGGTGCGCAGGGCATTATCAATAATCGTGCGGCAGGCGTGGTCAATCAGCTTGTGATCAAAAGAACGAACTTTGATTCTTAAGCGATGTTCCAGGGGCGCTTCCACTTTATCGGTATTTTCTTTTTTTGAAATTTTGTCAGACATTTCTCTTTTTTTAAATTTTTAAGCTACGAATTTGTGTCGTTATCCCCTCCTTTCGAAGGAGGGGTGGCCGATAGCAATCGGTCGGGGTGGTTGTAATTTGTATTTTTTACAACCCCTCTGCCCTCGACTGCTGTCGGGGCACCTCCCCTTCGAAAGGGGAGGATAACCACTTTTAGACACGCTTCAGTCCCCCGCCAAAGCGAGGAACTGCTTGTTTGTCTAAAAATTACTTAATTATCTTCGTCACTGAACCAGCTCCCACGGTGTGGCCGCCTTCGCGGATGGCGAATTTGCCTTTTTCCTCCAAAGCGACTGGGTGAATCAAAACAACTTTGATGGCTACGGTGTCGCCCGGCATCACCATTTCGGTGCCTTCTGGCAAAATGACTTCGCCAGTGACATCGGTGGTGCGGATATAAAATTGCGGCTTATAACCCTTCATAAAAGGAGTATGTCGGCCGCCTTCATCTTTGCTTAAAATGTAAACCTGGGCGTCAAATTCGGTATGCGGAGTGATGGAACCGGGTTTGGCAATGACTTGTCCGCGCATAACATCTTCTTTTTTGGTGCCGCGGATTAAAATTCCGGCGTTGTCGCCAGCTTGGCCTTTGTCCAAAGATTTCTTAAACATTTCAATGCCGGTGACCACGGTTTTTTGAGTGTCTTTCAAACCGACAATTTCCACTTCGTCATTTAAATTGACAATGCCGCGTTCAATTCTGCCAGTAACAACGGTGCCACGGCCTTCAATGGAGAAGACGTCTTCAATCGGCATCAGAAACGGCTTGTCAGTGTCGCGCACCGGAGTCGGCACATATTCATCAACTTTATTCATTAATTCCAAAACAGCTTTGTAGTTGGGATCTTCTTTATTACCGGCATTGGCCGCTTCCAAGGCTTTGAGAGCGGAACCTTTGATAATTGGGGTGTCTTTGCCTGGAAATTCATATTTGGTAAGTAAATCGCGGACTTCTTCTTCCACCAAATTCACTAATTCCGGATCATCAACCTGATCGGTTTTATTCAAGAAAACAACAATGGCTGGCACACCCACTTGGCGGGCAAGCAAGATGTGTTCGCGGGTTTGAGGCATCGGGCCGTCAGCAGCGGACACGACCAAAATCGCACCGTCCATCTGGGCGGCGCCGGTAATCATGTTCTTGATGTAGTCAGCGTGGCCGGGACAGTCAACGTGCGCGTAATGGCGCTTTTTGGTTTGATATTCCACGTGAGCGGTCGCAATGGTAATGCCGCGGGATTTGGATTCCGGAGCTTTATCCAGTTTTTCAATGTCGGCCTTGTCAGCTTTATCGCCTTCGGCGTTAAGCACAGACAAAATAGCCGCGGTCAAGGTTGTCTTGCCGTGGTCGACGTGACCGATGGTACCGATGTTGACATGCGGTAAGGATCTGTCAAATTGTTCTGCCATATTTATTTTTTCACATTAGCAACACCCCTCTTATTTTAGCGGAGGTTTTGTGACCAGTTGCTAAAAATTAACTTTTATTGTTTAATATAGATTTTATACCCATTACAGAGATCAGAGATAATTATAGACGATTATCAAAAGTGTGTCAAATTTAACCGGTAATCAGTAACTAGTAATCAGTAATCAGGGTTTTACGACCCAGGTTTCTGATTTCTAATTTCTGCTTTCCTTTTATTCAATCGGTTCCACCAAAAATTCATCCACGTCTTTTTTTTCATCTTTTACTTCCCCATTCTCCGCGTCAGCTTCAATTATTGGCAAATCTTTATTTACTTCGGCTGGTTTTTCCGCTTCATAATTAACGTCGCCGACAGTTGTTTCATTTAGCCACTCATCGTCCAGGGGTTCATCGTCTACTGGAAAAACCGATTCATCCGCTGTGATTGTTTTTTCTTTAAAAACATCGGGTAGATCTTTTTCCTCGTCCATCTTTAAATCTTTGTCCATAAAATCTTCTGGCCATTTGGGCGGAGTCCAACTTGCCTCGCCAAAAGGCGGGTTTTCATCATCATCGTCATCATCAGCCAAGGGGTCAAAAGTTTTTTTGCCGAAAATATCTTCCTCGCGATCGCCAAACAAATCTCGGTCATGATTAAAATCATGATTAAAATCAGTATTATTATCAAACGGCAGACGCGGCATAAAATCTTCACCTAAATCACGGGGCGAGAAAAAATCCATGTCGGTGCCGAGTCCGATTTCGCGCTGGGCCTGTTTCCACAAAGAAATTTCGCGGTTGACGCGGTTTAAAATTTCTTCCTCGGTCATGCCGGCGTAATCGGTTTGGTCCGAAACCATTTCTTCATATTTTTCAAGTGGCACAATGGCAAATGGTTCGCCAAATTCCGGCACGACAATCATCTTGTCGCCGGTGCGCTTGGCCAGGTCTATGATTTTTTCAAGTTGAGGGGAAAACATAATTCAAGTAAATGTCATTCCGAGTCCCGCATTTGCGGGGCGAGAAATCTCGTCGCTATCCTCCCCTTTCGAAGGGGAGGTGTCCCGCAGCAGCGGAACGGAGGGGTTGTAAAATATTCTACCACAACCACCCTGCTCGCTCTCGCTCGCACCCCTCCTTCGAAAGGAGGGGATAACGATTTTATTTTCTGTATTTATTATAGAATTCCTATAAAAGAAGTCAAATAGAAATTCTTGACAAAATTTTATAGATTTGCTACAATAGAAGTAATGGTCTAAACAAGATTAGATTTCTCATAATAAATAGGAGGATGCAGCCATGGCAAAGGAAAACGAAGTTTATATTATACAGAGGGGAATTAATCTTGAGGTGGCAGTTCCGGAAAAATATGCCTGGAATTTTATGGAAAATTTCCGTCATGTATTTCCGCAAAAGAATTATCCAGAGAGCAGTATTTATTTAAAAGCATGCGAATCTGGTTATGTCATCAAAATAAGAATTCTCGATAAAGAAGAAAAAATTCTTAAATCTTTTCTGCGAGAATTCTGTGCGGAACGAAATCTTTCTTTTTATAAAACCAAATAATCCAATTGCTTAATGTGGCCTTCGGTTCTTAACCGGAGGCTTTTTTTATTTGTAAAAAAATGAATCTTGACAAAATTTGTGGGTTTGCTAAAATTTAGGCGTGGTTCTTTTGCTCACAATAAATGACTAAAAAATCAGAAAAAAGGAGGAAAACTTATGTCACAGCGGGCAGATTATGCGCAACAGCGGGCAGATTATGCACAGATGAGGGCAAAACTCAATGCCTTGGACACAACCGATCCGGTTTCCTGTACTATGAACATGTTAGGTATTATCAAAAGAACTCTTGAAGAAAAAGGGCCCATAATGGGTCTTCATGACATGTTTGATTTTACACTTCAGGAAGCGGAACTGATTATAAAAGAAGCGGATGAATCCAAAGTCGGTCACGACAAAATGAAAAAAATACGGCTTGAGCTGCAAGAATATCGAAAAATCCTCAACGAATTGGATAGGGAAAGGGCTGTTCTCGAAGCTATTTTTAATTGAGGTATTTTCCTCAACATCAAGGTCAGAACCGTATGGCACGCCATGCGGTTTTTTATTTGTCAAAAAACTTTTACTTTTATTACTTCTATTACTTTTAATGCTTTTATTACTTATTCCCTATTCCCTAATCCCTAATCACTATTTTTTATCAACTAGTCCCTTCTTTTCAAGAATCTTCTCCACCACCATTTGCGGGGCGGGCTGATAATGCGAAAATTCCATGGTGAAAGAAGCGCGGCCTTGGGAGAGGGAGCGCACGGCGGTGGCGTAGCCAAACATGGAGGCCAGCGGCACTTCGCCATCAATAACTTTCATTTTGGCGCGGTCTTTCATTTCATGAATGACGGCACGGCGAGAGTTCAAATCGCCAATCACATCGCCCATATTTATTTCCGGCGTAACCACTTCAATTTTCATAATCGGCTCCAGTAAAACCGGCTTGGCGCGTCTGGCAGCTTCTTTAAAACCCAAAATACCCGCCATTTTAAACGCGGCTTCGGAAGAGTCAACTTCGTGGTAGGAACCATAAAACACGGCCACGGAAACATCCACCATGGGGTAGCCGGCGACGACGCCATTGCTCATGGCTTCAATCACGCCTTTTTCAATGGCCGGAATATATTCTTTGGGAATGATGCCGCCTTTGATTTCATCAATAAATTCAAAACCAGCGCCACGTTCGCGCGGAGAGACGCGCAATTCGCAGTGGCCATATTGGCCGCGGCCGCCGGACTGCTTGATATATTTGCCTTCGCCCTCAGCGGTGGCGGAAATTGTTTCTTTGTACGCCACCTGCGGGGCGCCGACATTGCATTCCACTTTAAATTCGCGTTTCATGCGCTCCACCATGACGTCAAGGTGAAGTTCGCCCATACCGGCGACAATTGTTTCCAAAGTTTCTTCGTCAGTGTGCGCTTTGAAAGTCGGATCTTCTTTCATTAATTTTTGCAAAGCCATGCCCATTCTTTCCTGATCGCCTTTGGTTTTCGGCTCAATGGCAATCTGAATGACGGGGTCGGCAAATTTTATTTTTTCCAAAATAATCGGGTGGTTTTCATCGCACATAGTGTCGCCGGTATTGGTGTCTTTCAGACCGACGGCCGCGGCGATTTCCCCGGAATAAACTTCACTGACATCTTCTCTTTTATTGGCGTGCATGCGGACGATTCTGCCCAAACGTTCTTTTTGGCCATTAGAAGAATTCAAAACATAACTGCCGGCGGAAAGCGTGCCAGAATAAACGCGGAAAAAAGTTAAAGTGCCGACAAAGGGGTCGCTCGCAACCTTAAAAGCCAGCGCGGCAAAAGGCGCCGCGTCATCGGCCTTGCATTCAATTCTTTTTTCTTCATTGCCCGGTTCAAAACCAGTAATGGGTGGCACGTCCAAAGGCGAGGGCAAATATTCCACGACGGCGTCCAACATTAATTGCACGCCCTGATTGCTTAAAGCGTCGCCGCAGATGACGGGATAAAATTCACATTTGATAACCGCGGCGCGAATAGCGGCTTTGGCTTCGGAGACGGAAATTTCATGGCCGTTTAAAAATTTATCGGATAATTTATCATCGGTTTCCGCCACTTTTTCCATTAAAATTTCGCGGTATTTTTTGACATCTTCTTTCATTGTTTCGGGAATCGGAATTTCTACCACCTCCTCGCCGTTTTGTCCTTCAAATTTGTAGGCCTTTTCCGTGAGCAAATCAATAATTCCTTCAAAAGCGCTGTCCATGCCAATCGGGAGTTGGGCGGCCACGGCTTTGTCGCTCAATCTTTCTTTAATGGAATTCAAAGACATGTAAAAATCCGCGCCCAATTTTTTCATTTTATTGATGTAACAAATGCGCGGGACGCCATATTTTTCCGCCTGATGCCAGACGGTTTCCGATTGCGGTTCCACGCCTTGAGAGCCATCGAAAACAGCCACGGCGCCGTCAAGGACGCGCAAAGATCTTTCCACTTCCACGGTGAAATCCACATGGCCAGGAGTATCAATAATATTAATGCGGTGGTCTTTCCAAAAACAAGTGGTAGCGGCGGAAGTGATCGTGATGCCGCGCTCTTTTTCCTGATCCATCCAGTCCATTTCAGCCGCGCCTTCGTGCACCTCGCCGATTTTGTGTTTTTTGCCGGTGTAAAACAAAATCCGCTCGGTAGTGGTCGTCTTACCGGCGTCAATGTGGGCCATGATGCCAATGTTTCTGGTGTTTTCGAGGGAATATTCTCGGGGCATAGTTTTGATGGTGTCATCCTGAGGAGCGAGAGCGACGAAGGATCTCGTAATAAAAGTATCCGTCATCCCGAGGCCCGATAGCAATCGGGCCGATGGGATCTTGTAGCTATTGCCAGGATTTTAATTTTTAATTTCTAATTTCCAGTTTCCTAAAAAACCAAAAATCAGAAATCATTTATAATCATACACTAATTTTAAGAGAAAATAAAGGGGGGTCAAGGTACGGCCCCCTTTTTGCATACGATAAATATTTGTTTGTTTTTATCGCTTGAGAACTTGGAACTTAAGGGAAAGGGAGGCCGAGTTGGGGCCCTCTCTTTTGTGTCTAACAAATTTTATTTTTTATCCACAAATCCCAAAAATCTTGATGTAAAAAAACGAAATTCAAAACAAGAAAGCATATTTTTTCCACGGCCCTCAACAATAAATAATGTCTTTTCGTCATGACTTCTGTTCGGTGCCCTGATACCCGTAACCAACATGATACCGCTTTCTCCGGAAGCTACACCACCGAAACGAACCTTTCTACCAACCCAGCTTTGTGCCATTTCAAAAAGTTTTTTGCGGGTCAAATCCCAATCAAAAAACTTTTCTTTTCTTTTACGGATAACGGCCAACAATTCATTTAAAATCCTTTCCACTACGCCCAATTCTCTGTACCCGGTTTCAATACTTATAAAAATTTCTTCAAAACTGCGACCTTTTTCAGCATAAAGCCGAATGTCGTTGTTGTCTTGTTTCGTTTTTTCCTCCTTGCCCCGAGTTTATTGCGGGGGCTGTGTTTGGTTGTAATTTTTTTATCATTCCCACGCAAGTGAAAATCCAATTTTCTGGATTCCCGCCTGCGCGGGAATGACATGGTTGCGGCTATTCGCAAATTTATTCGCAAACATTCGCAAACATATTCGCGTGCTACCCGAAACGCGCAAAGTGCGCGAAGGCTTTGTTGGCGTCGGCCATGCGGTGCACGTCTTCTTTCTTTTTGACAGCCGGGCCTTCGCCTTTGGCCGAGTCCATTAAAACACTGGCTAATTTTTCCGCCATGGGCTTGCCTTTTATTTTTCTTGACGCATCCAAAATCCAGCGAGTGGCGAGTGTCAAACGGCGTTCGTCACGCACTGGAAACGGCACCTGATAGTTGGCGCCGCCGACGCGTTTGCCGCGAACTTCCACCGATGGCCCAACTTTTTTCATGGCCTGGTCAAAAGTTTGCAAAGGGTCTTTTTGGGTTTTTTCTTTAATAATAGCAAAAGCGCCATAGACGATTTTTTGCGCCACAGTTTTTTTGCCGCGTTGCATAATATAATTGATGAACTTACCGATGTCCGCGCGGTTATATTTCGGATCGGGATTGATTTTTCTTTTAGGAGCTGGTTTGCCACGCATATTATTTCAGAACTCAAAACTCAATTAACAAAACTCAAGACGGCCGTTTCCTTAATTCTTACTTTTAAATTCTTAATTCTCTTCCTTGTTTTTTGTTTATTGTGTTTTGTGTTTTTATTTATTTTTTCCCTCGTTTAGTGCCATAAAGCGACCGCCCGCGCTTTCTGTTTTCCACACCCACGGTGTCGTATCGGCCGCGGACGATGTGATAACGGACGCCGGGCAAATCTTTCACACGGCCGCCGCGAATCATGACGATGGAGTGTTCCTGCAAATTATGGCCTTCGCCCGGAATGTAGGCGGTAACTTCTTCACCGTTGGACAATCTGACTCTGGCCACTTTGCGCAAAGCCGAGTTTGGTTTTTTGGGAGTTCTGGTGGTAACTTTGGTGCAGACGCCGCGCTTAAAAGGGCTGCCTTTGGGCAATTCGCTTTTTTGTCTTTTGATTACATCCAAAACCGAAGACAAAGCCGGAGTCTTGGACTTGGCTTTTTTTGATTTTCTCGGTCGTTTGATGAGCTGATTAATTGTTGGCATAACTTGTGTTTTCTCCCCTCCTTTTCAAGAGGGGGTCCGCCAGCTGGCGGAGGGGTGGTTATTTATTTCGCCGATAGGCGCATATTATTACTTAATCCATTATACCTATATAAAAAAATCTTGTCAAATGAAATAAAAAAGCAGGGTTTTTAGGCCCTGCGGAGATTGGTGTATTTTTTATAGTTCCAGTGAAATTTTTTCAATTTCTTGGAACAACACGAGCGCCTTGACTTCCGGTTCTTTAATTGGCGGCGCGACCTCAAAAACTTTTACTTCCACCTGTTTTGCTTCTTCCACTTCATCTTTATATACCCCCGGGTAAATTCTTGCTCGATGACATAAACTCAAACAACGATAAGATTCATAACTACCCCAATCAAAAGAAAATTTGATACCCAAATCTTCCATTTTTTCATTAATCGGTGTGGGGTGTCCGGAACTTACCATTTGATGAACGGTATATCCAACTTCAATTTCCCGATCTTTAGAAACCGTGCTGATAAACACCAGTTTAACACCCTTGGTTAAATTTTCTGAATTTTCCAAAACAAATAGCATGGCCTTCTTGCCAAAATCGCTCACGTATTTTTGGTTGGACGAAATGATAATTTTCCTCAATTCCGCCATTTGCTCCACGGTTGCCGGTTTCACCCCTTTCCTCCTTTTTTGGTTTTTGATTGACATAAGGAAATTTTTTGAATATCAGCCGGCTTTGCTTCTAAGATCATCTCTTTGGAGACGCTATAAGAACCACTATAAAAGGATTTCTTACTGATAAGCGCGCAAAAATAGTGATTGGGAATTCCACCACCCCTATCAAAACGTAAGTTAATTTTCATTCGCTCCGAAAAACGATCCAGGTTTATACTTCTCCGACTACTACATATATCGTGAATTGTGCGAGCACCTTCTCGCCCCAACTTTG
The DNA here is from genome assembly GCA_028748975.1 of Patescibacteria group bacterium. Classification (GTDB taxonomy): domain Bacteria; phylum Patescibacteriota; class Patescibacteriia; order UBA2196; family UBA2196; genus JAQTPI01. The sequence continues at coordinate 56,213 of JAQTPI010000003.1, forward strand.
ATCTCAAATATAAAACCACTTCTCTTGTTCCTTGTTTTGAATGTTCCAACAAATAAAGCATAACTTTCTTACCAAGCTCCGTACCCTGCGGCGCTTCTATAATTTTTTGGCGCAAGGCTACCATTTGCACTGTGGTCAGCGGCTTCATTTTTTTTCTTTGCACTCTTCCTCCTTTTATCGCCTGTGGCGATTGAGTTATGAAAAAACGTTTTCTTCTTATTTCTAACCTAGCATGAATAAAAAATCATGTCAAATGAAATAAAAAACCGGCGGAAGCTGGTTCCAGGCCGGTTCGGTATGTGGAGTCAAATGCCGCCAAGGTGTTTTCCTATTTTTTTTGGCGGTATGCCAAAATTTTGGAAAAAAGTAAGGGCTTCTCTTTTTATCTTTCTTTCTTCTTCAACTGAAAGAGTGGCTTTTCCTTTCTCTTCTTTAGCTGAAAGGGGTTCAGGAGGATAATCAGCACCCTCGTCCTCATAATAGCCGTCGGTAAAGACACCTACTTCTCCCAAAATTCTGGTTTGCAAAAGAAAGCTTAAAAAATTGTTTTTGAGCCGTCGCCAACACATGTGACCTCCTGGTTTGATTTATTTTGTTTATGAATTAAAACTATCAAAAATAAAGTTATTTGTCAAAATTAAACACTTAGCAACAAATGATAAACCCAGTACACAATCGGCGTGAGGATTTGAAAACCGAAGAAAAGAAAAATTATTAAAATTATGAAACCGCTGCGTTCCAGCTGTGCCTGAAAATGGCGGGTGGAGGCGGGCAAAAGCGCGAAAAGAATTTTGGAGCCGTCCAGGGGCGGAATCGGCACCAAATTAAAAATTGCCAAAAGCACATTGGCAAAAACGATAATTGACAGGAGTTGAAAAAAGGCCGCGGACAAAAAAGTGAATGATAAAATTTTGATAAGCAAAGAAAAAATAATGGCCAAAATTAAATTGGAGGCTGGACCGGCAAGCGCCACCATGGCCGGGCCAAAGCGACGGCTAGAAAGATTATAAGGATTATAGGGCACGGGTTTGGCATAGGCAAACATAAAATTTCCGCCGGAAACAAAAAGCAAAAACAAAGGCAGAAGAATCGTGCCATAAATATCAATGTGGGCCAGCGGATTCAAAGTCAGCCGGCCGGCGTGTCTGGCGGTCGGATCGCCGAGTTTGTCCGCCACCAAACCGTGCGCGTATTCGTGCACGATGGAGGAAGGAATAATAATGAGAAAATAGAATAGAAGTTGAATGATATTCATAAATCCCTATTTACGTCATTCCGAGGTCCGATAGCAATCGGACCGATGGAATCTTTAATCGCAAAGATCCCATCGCTCAAAGCGACCATAGAGGTCGCTCGGGATGACGACATTTTTAAAATTTGACACCAAATTAATAAACTGCTACTATTATGGTAATTAAAATAAAATATTATGAAAACTCTAGCTAGAACCTGCGATATTTGCGGACGCGGATATTTGCGCGGACACCAGGTTTCGCACTCCAACATCAAAACCATCAAACGCCAAATGGTCAATTTACAGACCAAAACTATCAATGGCGTCAGAAAGAAAATCTGCGCCAAGTGTTTGCGCACAATGAAAAAGAAAATAATGGAATAATCTGTCATTCCGGGCCTGACCCGGAATCCACTCCTTAAATATTATATCAAAAACACTGGCAAATTGCCAGTGTTTTTTATTTTATTAAATTTATTTTTATCGGGCTGCCGGGAATTGAACCCGGGTTACATGCACCCCATGCATGCGTAATACCGTTATACCACAGCCCGAGAAAATTATTTTTGGTCTTCCCTTATTACTTATTACTAGTTACTTATTACCCATTATATTAACACGAGATCCTTCGTCCTCTCCGCCAGCTGGCGGATCGTCCTCAGGATGACACTCTTTTGGAGAACAAAAAGGGGTTATTAGGCAGCTTAATCTAATTCCCTAAAAGTCAGATGAACCGCGCCGATGACAGTGTGTTTTTCTTACTGCCAAAGACGAACTGAATTCTTGGCCTAAAAACCAACACGGAGTCGGTTTTCGGCTAATTTCAGCCAAAACGGCCTCGGGAATCCTTGACCGCAAACCCACGGGCTGGCGATATGCAGATTCCACAATTTGCTGTTGTAGAAATTAGAAAACTGGCCTGTAACCCCAAGGTCATTATAGCATATTAGCATAGAGCATAAAAACATAAAAATACAAATCATACCTCTCTCCTTTTATAAATAAAAAAGGCGAGATTATTTCTCGCCTAAGTTTTCTTGTGGGGGTAACGTTTTTTAAGGATTGGCATTATGGTTTCTGATAGTGAAAACGGCTTTTTTACAAAAATATTCATAATGGTTGGGCGTGCGATATCTGGAGCGTCATAGCCAGAGATGATGATAATAAAAATTTCCGGGAAACGTTCTCTTAGTTTGATAGCCATGTCTTTCCCATCACACCCCCCCCTAAATCAATTATGGCGGTGTCGATATTTTGTAAATTATTTTTTTGCAAATCAAGTATGAGTTGATCAGGATCATTATAGGAAATAAATGGGATGTCGCATTCTTCTAGCATCATTTCTAAGTAACTACGAACGCCATATTCATCTTCTAAAATTAAAACCATTTTATCCTCCTTCATGAATTGTAAACTTAAAAGATAATATACTAAATAATAACAAGCCACAAAATTTTGTCAAGTTTAATAATTTTATTTTATAAAAGTATAAGAATAAAAAAATAAAACCCCCAATTAAAAACTGGGGGTCAAAGAACGATGTAGGGATGTTAAAATGATTACTTGGCGCCTCTGATTGCCTGGCAGATGGCGTCGACAATAACCAAAATAAAAATCAGGCCGCACAGAATAGTAAGAAAAATCCAGATAACCTCGTTTGAGTGGTATTTAATAGGTGTGGCAAAAAGCGCCGTTAAAATGGCAAAAATCAACCCGAGAATCGCATGATAGAGCAGCATCTTTTTTCCTCCTTTGTTATTAATTGCGTCTGATTGCCTGGCAGATTCCTTCGACAATAACTGCAACAAAAAGAAGGCCACATACGATAATAAGAAAAACCCAGGTAGGACTTGGGCTGGCTTTCATAAATGCGCCACATATCGCTATGAAAGTGGCTAAAATAATCGCAGCAACCCAACAAATACCGCCCATCTTTTTTCCTCCTTTTTATGTGTGTTTTAGCTCTATTTTTGAGCTAATACTTATATTATAGCAAATCTATATTTTTTGTCAAACCCCTATTCCCTATAACCACTCTGCTTTGAAAAGAAAGAGATAATAAAAAGCCGCCGGTTTGTTGTGTGTTCCGGCGGCGAATGTTGGTCTGGACGGCAAAGCTTTTGGCCTTGCCGCCCAGCCAGCTGCCAGCTTGGGATCGCCTCACTGACAACTATTGAATGGATTTAAAAATTAAAGCCGGTCCGAAGGATTTCGGACCGGCTGATTTTTATGTAATTTTTACTCTGGTGTTGATGTTTACATAAAATTCAAAGCCGGTCCGTTTAAAAGGACAACCAAAACCAAAACGACCACCAAGGTTAAAACCGGCAGAGAATTTAATTTATTATTGGTCAAAAGACTTTTCCACATATTCTTATTCATATTAACATTTTAGCATATTAGCATTGAAACATTCAAGCCGCTGTGCTAAAAAGCTAAAATGCTAACATGCTAAAATGATTTTATTTCAGCAAATCCAAATCATAAAGAATTTTTTCCACAATTAAATCATATTTCAAAATTTCCTCTTCCTTAAACCAAATTTTAATTTCCCGCTCGGCTTCTTCCTTTGTCTCCGAAGAGTGGATAATATTCCTAACCGAACGCATGTCGGCATCAGCCAAATGATAGGAATCCACGGTAAAATCGCCACGAATGGTACCAACATCAGAAGTTAAAGGTTCAGTGCCGCCGACGAGTTTGCGCACAATGTCGCAGACACTGTTGCCCTGCCAAATCATCGCCGCCACTGGCCCCGAAGTGATGAAATCCACCAGCACTTTTTGTTTTTCTTGGCCATATTCAATGGGAGTTTTTTCAATTGGTTTGCCGGCCAATTTTTTTTCTTCAATGGCGCGCTTGCCTACTTTTTCAAACCAAACATCATCTTTTTTGTAATGTTCAAAGGCCTGCTCACGCGTGGCAAAAACCAATTTCAAAGCCGCGAGTTTCAAACCCACTCGTTCAAAACGGCCGATGATTTCACCAATGAGTCCGCGCTGGACGCCATCGGGCTTGATTAAAATTAAAGCTCTGTCACGTTTGGATTGCGGCATAAATGTTTTATTTACTTTACTTTCATTCTAGCACTTGAATAAAAACTGTCAAATAAAAAGGCGCCATTGTTTGCAACAAAGGCGCCAAAAAGTGTCTGCTCCGTTAGGCCGAACGAAAAAGTCCGGTCCTAAGGAGGTAGCGTTTCCGCATCAAACCCTCCTTTAGGAATTTGGCGACGAACGCGAATTGCACGAAATGGAGAGGGCAACCCGCCGTACCGTTTAGGCAGTCGTCACGAGCTTCTGGGCTTGTGCACCACCAGGTTGGTCACGGCGGGCAAGATAGAGTTTGTACCGAGCATTCACTCGGGTTTTGGCACCCGACAGAAGCCAAAAACTGGCGGGCCAGGTGCCAACATAGACAAACCCTATTAACCTCTCCATGGAATGGGTTTGTGGGTTGACTGACCGAATGACGTGATCAGGCCGCCAAAGTGAATGGCGACGTGTCTCCCGTAGGGCTGCACTGTTGCCTACCCGCTACGCGGAAAAGGCGACGATTCAGCGCCAACTCCCTTTTGCCGGTTCAGTCCGAACTTCGGCCGCAAACCGCAATGGTCGCGCGGCGGGCCGCTACACAAACTCACCCCAATTTTAACGGCCCGTAAGTCCGACAATGTGCCGCTCATTCCGAGTTAGGTCATCACACTGCCAGAGCCGGTATCATCATACCGAACGCCTACGGGCCGATCTTTAAATGTACCAGCGATAAAAATCGCGTATTTTCATTATATATCAAGTTGATCTTTGCTGTCAAGCGATGTTTTAGAGATTAGAGAAGAGAGATTAGTGATTAGTTAATTGATTACTCTTCTCTATTCTCTCTTCTCTATTCACTATGACGTTCCCATCCAAATCCGTCCGTTTTATTATGACCTTCGCGCGCTCCAGATGATTTAGGGTGCGGGGCGAAGGATGGCCGAAAGAATTTTCACCGACACAAATGACGGCGGTTTGGGGCGAGACGATTTCTAAAAATTTTACATCGGTGGAAAAACGCGAGCCGTGGTGGCCGACTTTCAAAATATCGCTTTGCAAATTATGGCCGTATTTTTTAATTAATTCTTTTTCGACATCAAAACCGGCATCGCCCATCATTAAAAATTTCTGATTCAAGAAATCAATTTGCGCCACGACAGAAGTATTGTTTAAATCATCACTGACTTTGCCGGCCAAATTTTCCAAAGGATAAAGAATTTCTATTTTGATATCACCGACTTCTTCAATTTCACCAGCAACGGCAATTTCCACTGGAATTTCCTGTTCTTTGATTATTTTTAAAAATTCCAAATACTGCGGGGCGGTGTGAGAAATGCCGGTCATAATTATTTTTTTGACAGTATATCTTTTTAAAATTTCCACTAAACCAGTAATGTGGTCGGAATGAGGATGGGTTAAAATTATTAAATCCAAATCGCGCTCCCAAAATGGCATGAATTTTCCAAGCTGGGTTTGCACGGTGTTGTCCGGCCCGCCGTCAATTAAAATCGTTTCGCCCTTCCCTGTTCTGAAAAAGATGCTGTCGCCCTGACCGACATTTAAAAATACTGCCCGATCGGTTTGGAAATAATTTACATAAAAAATTGCACCAACAATTGCGGCAATGACAGCCAAAACTATAATTATTATTTTGATTCTTGACATAGAAATTAAATTGCGCTAAAATGGAAGCAATAGCTCAAACAGGGCTAAATCACAAAACAGAAAAAGGAGGGAAACGATGAGGGGTGTTCTCGTAGTAAATGCTGACACTTTGAGTAGCCAAAAAATATTCAAAAAAGTGCTCAACGCCTTTAGTGGAACAACGGTTGTCAATAGTAAAACTTTGGCCCTGGAAGAAATCAAAAAAAGGAATTATGACGCTGTCATTATCGGGGGAATAGTCCTTTTTTGTTCTAACAATTTTGAACTCGCTCTGGAAATATTCAAAAACACTAGCAAACATCCCCTGGTTTTTATTGAAACCAAAAACGCCGGTTTAGTGCGAATTCCTTGGGAAAAATTGGAAAACAACATTCAAGACGAAGAATTAATACGCTTGATAAAAGAATCATAATTATTCCCCTCATCCCCGCCACCATGAACACCTCTGGTGGCCTTTTTTATTTGTCAAAAAAGCGCTGACGCTACAACCACCCCACTCGCCTCTCGGCTCGCACCCCTCCTTCGAAAGGAGGGGATGAATGCGTCACCCCTTATTACTTATTACAGGATTATACTTTGTTTACTCTTCCAAAATAATTCTTTTTCTTATTATATAGTATATCATCCCCATCACGGCGTAAGAAACCAAAACCCACAGAAAATTAAAATTATTAACAGGCAGATGGCTGAAAGGAATTTTGGAACACCACTCGGAAATGTAAATTACATAATTGGCGGATAAATAGACCGGCGCGGAAAAAAGAAAAATCAAAGGCGCGCCAAGGCCGAGGCCGGCCATGATGATAAAAATAAAACCAGCCACCATTAAAATTTCCACGGCGGGCACGGCCAAAATTAAAACATTGGTTAGGGGCGCAATCAATGAAACTGTTTGAAAGCGCCAAACAGTCAAAGGCCAAGTGATAATTTGCGCCGCGAGGGTCATCGCGAGCACGCTGCGTAAATCTTTGTTTTTAAAAATTCGATGAAACAGATGGGAAAAATATGGAGAAATATAGACCAGCCCAAAGACAGCTAAAAAAGAAAGCTGAAAACCAATATCGCCAAGGAGCAAGCGCGGGTCCAAAAGCAAAAGAAAAACCGCGGCGGCTACCACGGCGCGGCCGGCACTGCCCAATCTTCCCTCTTTTTGGGCAAAGGCCATAATCAAGCCCATCAGGGCCGAACGGATGGCCGGGGCATTGAAACTGATTAAAAAAAGATACAAAACCAAAATGGCCACGATAAAGTTGAAAGATTTTTGGCGCGACAGGCCCAAAAATAAAAATAACTGAAAAATTAAAGCGGAAAGCAGAGCGATATGGGTGCCGGAGATGGAAATGATGTGGATGACGCCGGAGTTGGAAAAATAATTATTCAATTCTTCCGTCAATTCGGCGCGTTCGCCTAAAATCATGGCCAAATTCAAGGCCGAAGTGGGTGAAGACAAAAATTTATTGGCGCGAGCAGCCAGGGTTTTTCTTAAACTACTGAAAAAGTAAGAAATTTTATCCGGCCAGTTTTTATTTTGATTCGGTTCCAATTTTTTCAATTCCGGATAATAGCAAACTCGATAAACTCCGCGATCGGCCAAATAACCAGCATAGTTAAAATTATCAATTTGTTGCGGAATTTTTAAATCACAATTAACTTGAATTTGGTCGCCAGCACCAAAAATCGGGTAGAGCGCGGCATTAACCAAAATTTTATCAGAAAAAAAATCATTATCATTTTTTATTTTGCCAATAATTAATTTTTGCGTGTCATTTTTAATTTGTGGTTCTTCCGCCACCACGCCGGTAAAAAAAGTTCTGGCTTCCGGCCAAAAAGCCGTGGAATTGGCAGCGGGTCGTGTGAAATTAAAACGCCAGAGGCCGAGAACTGCGCCAGTGAGAATTAAAAAAAATATAGCTGGTTTAGGCCGCCGGAAAATTTGAAATAAAAAAAAGAACGCCAAAGCGCTCGCTAAAAAAATCAAATAAAGTAAAAAATTATCAATAGCCATTAATTTTCCCAGAGCAACACCAGCGATGAAAGAAAGGCAAAAAAATAAAAAAATATTGGCCGACCTTAACATAAAATTCCAAGCTCCAAGCACTAAATTACAAACAAATTCCAAGCACCAAATCCTAAATCATAAATTGTTGGCGCGCCAGGCCAATTATTTGGAATTTAGAATCTATGATTTTGGATTTTTTTAGGATTTGGAATTTGGAATTTAGAATTTAAAATCTTTAGCGATTAAGATAGACTCCATCCAGACATTTTTGATAAGCCGAGGTTTTTTGCAATTCCGAATAAATTTTACAATGACGGCTCATGAGGGCCAGATGTTGACTGTTGACATAATCAAAAACGCCAGTGGAAGAAAGAAACACCAAGATGCAAAAAACCAAAGCCAAAACAATGATGGCCAAATAGAAAAAAGCTAGGATAAAAATTGGTGCCTCTACTTTTCCCAGCATATTTTTTAATTATTTTATTACTTAGAGATGGCGCCAAAAGCACAAGAAGCCACCACTTCGTCGTGGTTGCAGCTGGCACACTCGGCATCAATTACCTCGGCTTTGCCAGCTTCATTCATTTTGATGCAGGCCGGGTACATGGCCGCACAGGTGCCGCAGCCTTGGCATTTTTCTTGGTCGATGATGATCATAAAACATATTTTCACAGATAGAGCGCAGATTTTCACAGATACACAGATCTGTGTATCTGTGTATATCTGTTTTGCATCTGTGTGGATCTGTTTTGTTTATCTTTTATCTTTAGTTTTTCTCAACCGTATCACCAATTTGTCCAGCGCCAGATCAAAAGCTTCGGCAACGGTGTGGTCGTCTTCAAAGGCCAAAATTTTTTCTTGAGGAGCGCCAAGGTGAATTTCCACTTTGAAGGCCTCTTTTTTGACAAATTTTTCCACACGGATTTCCAAGTTGGAATTGGCAAAATCATCCGCCGACATGAGATTTTCCAAGCGATTGATTTTTTTATCCAGATAATCTTCCAGAAATTTTTTATCTCTGGGGTCCACATTTTTATAGGAAAATTGGATGTGCATATTTTTATTATTAATAATTTTATTATATCACAATAAGTAGAATAAACAAAAACACCCCGCCGATTGGCGGAGTATTTTTAGTGCCTTATTTATTGGCCATGATGCGAAACATGGTGGTGCCGCATTTCGGGCAAACACCTTTCATCGCATTGCGGGTTTTTCCACCTTTGGCTTTAAAGGTGGTTTCCTTGGCATCTTTCATCTCTCTTTTGGCCTTACATTTGACGCAATATGCTTCCATATATTTTAAACCTTCTTTTAGCGCCAATTGGCGTATAAATGGCTTAAAAGGGCGTTTAGAGGCATTCTAGACGCCGGTTTACACCGTTTTTACGGCTAATTTAACGCTAAAGTTATTTAATAAAAGAGCTTGTTTTAACCTACTCCTGCTTTAATTATAGCGCATTTTGGATTATTTGTAAAATGGGTTACTCCTCCGCACAGTCTTCCATCATATTGGCCGGGAAATTATACTGGCGTAAAAGCGCGCAGGCAATGTTGCCGTTGCCGTCAAAAACGATCTGCCAGGCGTCATTTACTTTGGCCGCCAGAAAATTTCCGCCCTCAACCGCTTCACCAGTGCCAAACTTCACTCCCCCGCGCGCGTGAGTTTCGGTGGCAAGAGAAACTGTCACTTTTATGTCCTCAATTTTCTTCTGATATTTATCCGCGAAAGCCTGGCGCAAATCATTAGTTAATTTTTCATCGCAAACTTCTTCCCAAATGCGCAAACATTTATTTTTAAGCGCGCACCAAGAATAGCCGGCAGAGCCGAGGCAGCCATGTTCGTCTTTATCACCACCGATAATCTGATTATTACCAGTGCTATTGTTGATAATAACCTTGCCGCAGGCGGTTAAAACCAGACCAACAATTAAAACGAAAAGCAGTAAAAGAAAAAATTTTTTCATAGGTTTTTTGGTTTATTAGTTTATTAGTTTATTAATTTATTAGTTCGTTGGTTTGTTTATTATTAAAAATCCATTTGACCAATTCAATTAGACCCATAATGACAAAACTCATGGCCACGACATAGAGCCAGTGGAAAAAATTCAGGGGCACGGTGCGAAAAATTATCTGAAACGGCGCCAGATAAACAGCCAGAAGCTGCAAAATAAAACCAGCGATAACCCCGGCCAGTAGAGTTTTATTTTTCAGCCAGGAGACGCGCCAAAAAGGCAGGCGCGACTGGCGAATGCTAAAAATATAAAACAAAGTATTGACGCCCAAAAGAGCAAAAGAGATGGTGTTGGCCAGAATGAAGTTTTCTGCCCGGCCCTGCCAAAAAATATAAAAAGTAAAAAGAATTAAAACGGCGCTGACCAAGCTGATTAAAAAAATTAGGGTTTTGTTCTGGCGGTCCAAAATTTCCATCTTTTTATATTTTTTATCCATCAAGTTTTCGGTTTCGCTGTCGCGGGCCAAAGCCAAGGCTGGAAAGATGTCGTCAATCATGTTGACCCAAATTATCTGTGAAGCCAAAACTGGCATGGGCCAGCCCAAAAGCAAAGCCCCGATAATTATGAAAACTTCGGAAAAAGAATCGGAAAGAAAATAGAGGACAACTTTTTTGATGTTGGCAAAAATGACGCGACCTTCGTGCACGGCGGCGGCAATATTTTGGAAATTATTATTGAGAAGAATGATATCGGAAGCTTCTTTGGCCACATCATTGCCGGTGCCGAGAGAAATGCCGATGTTGGCCTGTTTTAAGGCCGGAGCATCATTAATGCCGTCGCCGGTCATGGCGGTCACCGCGCCGTTTTCCTGCCAGGCCTGAACGATTTTTAATTTTTGTTCCGGCGTGGTGCGCGCGTAAATTTGAATATCTTTGACCACTTTCTTAAATTCCGTTGGCGACATTTCTTCCAATTCATCCCCTTCCAGAATATTTTTTCCAGCGGTGCCCAAACCGATTTCCCGGCCGATAATTTCAGCGGTAAACCGATTATCGCCGGTAATCATGATGGTCTTAATACCGGCCTCCCCAATGAGACGAATTGTTTCTTTGGCCTCCACTCTCACGGGATCTTTGATGCCGATCAAGCCGGCAAAAACAAAATTGGTATAAATGTCCGGCAGGGCAGCCCGGGTTTTTGGCTCGCCACTGGCGGCGGCGTAACTATTATGATCGGAAATAGCCAAAAGAGATGGCTGAACCTCTTTATAGGCTAGGGCCAGAACGCGGAGTCCTTCTTTGGAAAGAATTTCATATTGCCGAATGATTTTTTCACGGCGGAGAGCATCAAGCTCTTCCGCGCGCTTATGTTTGTAATTATAAAAATGATTGGCAAATAATAAAACTTTCTCTGGCGCGCCTTTGAGATAGATGACATTATGATGGCTGTCGCCCTGATGAAGCGTCATCATAAATTTTTGGCGGGAATCAAAAAGGACTTCGTCCAGGCGGGGAAATTTTTTTTCTAAGTCATTTTTATAAAGCCCCAATTCCGCGCCGGAAAGAAGCAAAGCACGGTCAGTTAAGTTGCCGGCAAAAAACAGCTCGGGCAAGGGTTCGCCTTTTTTCATGGTGCGGGCATCATTACATAAAACTCCGATGTGCATTAAAAATAAAGTTGTTTCCATGGCGGCGGGCGCCAAACTGCCCACCCCATCAAAAATTTCCTGGCTGATTTCATCGGAAACCACTTTGACTACCCGCATATTGCCTTCAGTGATGGTGCCGGTTTTATCAACGCAAATGACATCGGTGGAGCCCAGAACTTCGGCTGCCAAAAGTTTTTTGACTAAAGCTCCTTTTTTCAAAATTTTCTGCATGCCGAGGGCCAAAATGACGGTGGCCAAAATTGCCAACCCTTCGGGAATGGCGGAAACGGCGATAGCGACAGACAAAGTGAGCATCTCCACCGGGGCATAGCCAAAAATCAAACCAAATAAAAAAACCAGCACGGCCAAAACCAAAACCAGCCGGGTCAAAAAAATCGCCAGACGATCCATTTTTTTCTGTAAGGATGTTTTTTCCGCGCCTAAATTGGAGATTAATTCCTGAAGACGGCCAAATTCGGTGCGCGAGCCGGTTTCCACCACCACGCCAAAGGTATTTCCTTCCACTGCCAAAGTGCCGAGATAAGCCATGTTTTGGCGATCGGCCAAGACAGTTTCTTTTGGCACCGGGTGGGTGGTTTTTGGGCTTGGTTCAGATTCGCCGGTTAAAACCGCTTCATTAATTTTGAGCTGATGAATTTTGAAAAGGCGCAGATCCGCCGGAACTTTGTCACCCGCGCCCAAAACCACAATATCGCCTGGCACCAAATCGGCGCCATCAATTATTTTTTCTTCACCGCCCCGAAAAACGCGCGCGTGAGTGATAGCAACTTTTTGCAAAGCTTTAAGGGTATTGGCGGTTTTTCTTTCTTGCCAGGCGCCGAAAAAAATATTAACTAAAATTCCGGCCAAAATTACGCCAGCGTCAATGTAATCGCCCAAAAAGACGCTGATTAGGCAGGCGCCAATTAAAACCAGCATCAAAACCGACCGAGCTTGGCGAAAAATGACGGCCAAAAAAGAATCTTCCTTTTTCGCCGGCAAAACATTAAAATCATATTGCTTTTGCCGTTTGATAACTTCTTCTGTTTTTAAACCCATTTCCGAAGTGTCCAGATGCTGCCAGACATCTTCCAATTTGTAAGACCACCATTTAGTTAAGACTCTTTCCGGGCGCGGTGATTGGTGTTTTTTAAATAAAGACATATTATTTATTTGTTACTTCGGCCACGGCTGCCGTATAGGCGCAATAATCGCAAGCTTTAGCTGCTGGGGGAATTTTATCGACATCCAGACATTTTTTGGCTGACAATAATGTTTTTTCCACCCAAGCATCGCTACCAGTGTAGGGTACGAGCGTAATATCAAATTCCAGCTTGGCGTCAAAAGCAGCGCCATCAGTTTTGCCATTGCAATAAACAAAATAGCCCAAATTATTAACTTGAAAACCGTTTTGGCGGAAAAGCCACTGATAGATTTCCATTTGCCGTTTATAGCCGTCTTGCCAGTCTTTGTTTAATTCCGTGATTTCTTCGTCTTTGCTGGTGGATTTATAATCAACGATGATTAGCTCGCCGTTTTTATCCTGCCAGACATCATCAATGGCGCCAAAGACCAAAAAATTGGTCGGCGCGTGGAAAAATTGGATGCCTTTGAAATTGTTGCGCCAGTCCTCCAATTTTTGGTGCGGCAGGGGCACCGCTTCCACGCCATATTTTTTCATCAAAGGATGCGCTGTGTTTTTGGCGCGGTGCGAATCAAATTCTTTTTTCAAAAGCTTATCCACCGCTGAATTAAGCGCGAAAGGAAAACCCGGCGGCCGGCCCACGCCCAGTCGCCTATCCAAATAAAAACAACGCGGGCAAGCCACGAACAAATCAATTTTGGAGCGCGACAATTTAAACAGATCTTTTGAATTAGGATCGTATAAACCTTTAGCGCGTTTGGCAGTGTAATATTCGGACATAAAAACAGGTTGTCATCCCGAGGCCCGCTCCGCGTTTTATTGAGCGGGTTGAGGTGATCTCGTAGTTAATTTATCTTAATTTTATCATTCCTTTGATTAAAAAACAAAAAAACGGAAAGCTCGGGGCTTTCCGTTTTAATTTTATCAATATTAATAAAGGGCCAGTTTTACCAGCCGCCGCCACCGCCGCCACCGCCGCCGCCGCCGCTCCCTTTGGGAGGAATTTCTGGGTCCGGGGTAGGATCCACACCAAATCTTATTGGCCGCTTATTCATTTTTAAAACCAACATATGAGTGTAAATAGATTTTATTTATTTTAATCATTCCCCGACCTTTAACTAGGGATGATTTAGTTTAGAATTTAATTTATTCAAATAGAATACTTTAATCGTCTTCTTTTGACCGAGGCGGCGGCGTGTTTAGAATTTGTTGTTGACTTGCGCTTAAATTAATAGTGGCCCCCAGATCACCCAAATAGTATGCCTGCAAAATTGACTCCGCACCACCAGAATGGGAAACACCGGGAGTTCTGTCTTTGGTTAAAAAAGCAGTAGTGCCATCCCGGCCACAAACGCTTAAAATTGTCTGGCTGCCGCCGGAATGAGAATAAATTAAAGAAGTCAGGTTATAAACCTGGCCGGAAATTATTGACCAGCAATCGGAAGCAGAATTGTGTTTGGCTACTTCCGCCATGGTTAAATTAACCGGGCCGATGATGCCAGAATTATTAAGAATGGAATTTTGGCCGCCTAAATTATTTTTCTTTTCAGCCGAAAGCAAGCTGGCGGTAATTAAGGCAACAGCCAGCGCCCAAAAAATAAAAAGAAAAACTCCGGTGAGATATTTTGTTTTCATAAGTTAAAATTTTCACTGATTATTTTTTTAGATTTGCCGCCCATCTTTTTTAATTGTCCTCTGATGGCTTGCATCATGCCGACCGGACCGCAGATGAGAATGGTGCGCTCGCGCCAATCCGGCACCAATTTTTCAATAGCCGCGCCGTTTAAAAATCCGCTGGCTTCAGCGACCCAGACAATTGATTTAAAATTTTTAAAATTATTTTTGGAGTCTGCCAACTCCGAATTAAAAACCACCTCGGCCGGTTTATTCCAGCTTTGGATCAAAACAATATCTTTTTCTTTATTTATTTCTTTGGCCAGAGATAAAAATGGGGTCAGGCCGATGCCGCCGGCAAGCCAAAGTTCGGGCCCGGAAATATTTTTCCCAAAACTGCCAAAAGGCCCTTCCACTAAAACCCTATCGCCGATTTTCAAAACCGCGAGTTTTTTAGTAAAATCACCGAGTTTTTTTATTACAATCCGCAAATCATTATTTTCTTTTCTCTCCACCAAAGAGAAAGGATGGCTTTCAGTCGGCAGTTCGGGATTATAGAAAGTAAAAAAGGCAAACTGCCCGCCAGAAATTAACACGGGTTTTCCCAAGGATTGCAGAGTGATATCAAAAAGATCTGGTTGCGGCTGTGTGATTTCTGAAATGGTGTAGGAAAAGCGCCGGCCGGCTTTTTTGGTCATCTGCAGGCGATAAATTATGCCAACCACGGCCAAAATTCCCAAAAGATAATAATATAGCTGCAGTGGCAAAAAGGCGGAAACATCGCTGGGCACCAATAAAATGTGGGGGTAAGTCAGGACAAAAACCAAAACCATGAATTTGTGCGAAAAAAGCCAGCGCTGATAGCTGGGCCGGAAAAAATAGGTCAAAACTAAAAGAAACATCAGGCCAAGCAGCGCCACAATGCCAAATAAAACCGGCAAGTTGTGAAAACTGGGAATCAAAAGTTCGGCCGCGGCTTTGAGTGATCGCGAAACAAAGCGATATGCCAGAGCCAAGGGATGAACCAAAAGCAGACAAAAAGCCAAAGTACCCAGCCAATGGTGCTTGAGATAGACAAAATTCAAACCGGAAAACCAACGTTCCAAAAATTTGGCGCGCGAACTTAAAATAATATTGCCGACCAAAAATGACAGGCCGACAAGACCGCAAATTTGGCCAAGGCTGCGCCAGATATTAATGGTGGTGGTAAAACGAACCGAAAGCGGGATGGCCAAAATCCAGAGAATAAAAGGAATGCCGGCTAAAACCAGAAATAAAATTGTCCAGATAAAAAACGATTTGGAAAATATTTTCATGTTTTTATTTTTCGATCAATTGGTTTGTTAGTTTGTCTGTTTGTCGACTGATCGGTTCATCTGTTTATTGGTTTGCTAGTTTATCAGATTATTAAATTATTAAATTATTATTTTGCTGGTTTATACCCCCATTCCTCCAGATTTCCCGCTCTAATTTCCAATTCATCGGCGCGGCGCAAATGGCGGATTTGCGCGCGGGTGAGGATGGAAAAATGTTTAACTTTGACCAAATATTCCGGGATATAATCAATTTCCTTTTTGGTCGTCATCCAGCCCAGTTGATCAAATCTTTTTAAATTAACCGGCAAAGAATAACGGCGCAAGCTTTTATTTCCTTTTTTATCCAGATATTCATGGAAATAACTCATGGCCAATTCGCGCGGCGAATTATAAATCGGTTCGCGGTAACGCAGAGCCGCGTGATTGGTCTTGGAAATGGCTCCCCACTTGCCAAATTTCTTAAAAAGCGCCACCACGTGGTCATAATCATTTTTACTGGCGGTTAAATCCAAAAGCAGGGGCGGCCGGCCATTAACCCTAAGTATCAGCGCCGCCAAAGTTGCGGCCTCAATGCAGTGGCAAATCCGCTTGTCCAAAACTGTCAGGGGCGAATAGCAGGTATCGCCGTGTTTTTCATAATTAATTTTCATGCCATCTAAAAAATCCTGGATTTTCTCCGGCGTGTCCAGTTTTTTAAAAAGTTTCCATTCCTTTTCCGGCAAAAAATTTTTCATAATTTATTTTTTTACTTTTTTCTTCCAGTCTTTAATGATTAATTGCCGGCCATGGCGTGATACTGTTACTTTCTGCTTTTCCTTCCATCCGAATTCTTTAATAAGTTCTAAGGGCAAACTAACAACATAGCTGTGGCCGCTTTTCATAATTTTTCTGATATTTTCTTGGGTTAATTTTCGTCGGGACATATTTTTTGATATTATTTTATGTCATGATTATAATCATGACAGGATTTATTTGCTCCAATTTAAAATTGTAATTGTTAATTGTAAAACCGTGGCAAAACAAACCCAAAGTAAATATGGTAAATTAATAAAACTTACCCATTTGGCAAAAGGAAAAATGGCTAGAAGCGCCCAAATTAAAGTCCCCAAAACCAAAAAAATATCAATGGCCGCGAGCAGGTTGTTTTGTAACCCGAATTGCAGGGGCGTAAAGAGCATATTAAAAATAATATTTAAGATAAATGGCAAAAGCACTAAAAAAGAAATCCGGCCTTTGAAAAATAAAAAACCGACGTAGCCAAAAGAAGCAATAATGATGGCATAGAGCGCGATCCAAACCGGGCCAAAAAGCCAGGCCGGCGGCGCCCAAGTCGGTTTGATTAAAGTTTGATACCAAAGGGCAGTAGGCATATATTTTTTTAATTAAATTTATTCGTTCCCTTTTTGCGTGATTTCTTCAACTTCCTCTTCTTTAAAAAAATCGGCCAAAATCTCTACTTCCTCATAATGTTTTTTTAAATCCTCTAATTCATCTCTTAATTTTTCAATTATTTCCGGATCACCTTCCTCTTCTAACAATTTTTCTGTTTCCTCAATCATAACTTTCAATCCCTCAACACTATAAACGGCATCATCATTACATTGTTTCATTTCTTCCGGATTTAATATTTTTATCTTGGGTTCTTTTTCCTTAGATTCTTTTTTTTTCGGCACCCACGCCAAAAACACTTCTCAATTTATCAAACCTAGGTGATTCAAATGGATTTCTCATATAATTTAGATTATAATTTTTCAATTTCTTTTAAATCCTTGTCAGGCAGATACAACATTAAAAGTCCTACAACTATGCCAACGACGGCGGTCCAAAGATGGCTATTACCAAAAACTATTTTATCAAAGCCGTCCAAAACATACCAAATTCCCCGCCAAATCAAAACCAGGCCCACCACCACAAAAATATCTTTCGCTAACCGCCAAAGAGTCATAGAATTTTTTTTCATAAAATTTTATTTTGTTTAATTAAATAGTTTTTAGTCTGGCGGATATAAGGATAACTTGATTATTAATAACTTTATTTTAGCATCTTTCAGATAAAAATAAAATCCGCTCCTACTGAATGAGTCGGAGCGGCTGTTTGTTGCGCAGGAAGGGAAAATTTTTGACTTCGGGAAGAAATTCAAACTTGGTTTTATTTTCTTGAGTTTCCTCGTCAAAATAATAAAAGAAAGTCCAGCCGGAAAAGAAAAGGTCACCTTCATCATCAACAATTAATTCAAAAAAGGTGTCTTCATCGGCAAAGAGCCAGGAGCTGACCATGCCATCTTGATATTCCACCGCGCCTAACGGAATTAAACCGTCTTCTTCCCCAGCCATGTTTCCTCCTGAATGAATTTGATTATTTAAGGAAATAATACTGAATTAATTTTAGCATAATTTAAATAAAAAAGAAAAGAGAGCTGGGTAAGACCATGCTCTCTTTGATATTTTTATGATTCAACTCTTTTTTCTTGGTTTGTCAGGCACATTTCTTGGCGGCTCGCTGGCGTTTTTGATAATTTTTCTGGGCGGCGATCATTTGGTTGACTTTGAATACACCCTGCTCATACGCCAATACGAATTTGGCGGTCGGGATGATGTAGTGCTCCCCGTCAATTTCGAAAAACTCCAGCAGGCCCAGGCGCTCAAGGCGCCGCAAGTCACAGATGTAAAAGAGATATTCCCGACCGGGAGGAGAAGGAAATATTTCCACTGCCGGGCCATCTTCCTCCTTTTCGGT
Source organism: Patescibacteria group bacterium (assembly GCA_028748975.1). Lineage (GTDB taxonomy): Bacteria > Patescibacteriota > Patescibacteriia > UBA2196 > UBA2196 > JAQTPI01. Next base: position 74,559 of record JAQTPI010000003.1, read on the forward strand.
CAATACCGGGATAAGGTGAGGAACCTTTTTCCACCACCCCATCTTCTCTGTGCCAAAGAAAAAGCGCTTAACGCTCATGCCGGACCAGTTCGGCAATTTGGCTCTGATTTGAATATTGGCAAAACGCGTAGCGACAATTTCGGGCTCACATTTGCCAAAATTGAAGAAGTCTGATCCATCACAAATCGGTTCGGAAGTTGCCGGACGCGATTTAAAAAAGCGCGTCGGGTGCGTTTCGGGCAGAATCACGAAACCGGTTGTTTCCACCTTTTTCTCTTTCTTTTCTTTGTTTGCCACGCTTATTCCTCCTTAAGTTTGGGATTGTTTATTTTTAGCCTCATTCGGGCTAATAATTACATTATAGCAAATATAAAATTTGTTGTCAAGAATGACAAATAAAATAGTAGGTTTTGGCAAAAAATAAAAATTCCTTCGAAGTTGTTTCGAAGGAATTATTTAAGAAAATGAGGGAAGTTTTTTGGCCAAAACTACTACCACACAAACTTTTTTCCTGGGCGGCCATTCCAACTGCAAGCCAGCTTGACGGCAGGTCTTTGTTAGATTCACACCCATAGCTTCCGCGTTCATGAGGACGGTATAACCCGCTGGCGTTCTTTTTTGAATAAAATTACGTAAAACAGCGCGCAAATGACCTTGCCAGTGGCGCGAATTGCGCAGCGCCCGCTCACTCCAAGCTGGATGCTGTTTTTTTCTTAATTTCAGATAAGCTCCAAAATCAAAAATGACCGCGGCTAAAAATATTTGGGGCTGAAAAATTTTGGAAAAAAATTCCGCTTGCGGCGGGCAACCAATTTTTTTGCCAAAGTTGGGGCAACCGCGCGGATGCTCGCAGTATGGAACCAGGCACAAACGTGGTATTTTTTTATTAACACTGGCCCTGACTGGCCCTAAAAAAACCGTTTTCTTTTTGATGGCCGAAAGCATGATTAATTCCTCCTAAAACGATTAATTTTGTCATGGTTTTTCAAAATACCATTTAGTTTCTCGGCTGCCTGATTTTCAAATTCATCAACTAATTTTTGGATTTCCTTTTTCAATTTTTTTATCAATTTGGCATTTTTCTGATAACGAAACAATTCGCCCAAATTGAATTGGCGCCAAAATCTTCCCTCAAGATAGTCCTGGAGAGCGACGGAGGTGGAGGGGTTTGCCAGCCAGAAATCGCAGGCTCCCGGCCCTAATTTTTTATCTTTTTTATTACGGAATTCAAAACGAGAATGTCCGTACGCCCGCACAAAAATGACGCCTTTTTTATTCTGAATAACAATTCTATTTAAGCCAATGATGGAAGAAAGAGAAATAATTAAACTCTTTCCTGGGCCAACTGAAAAGTCGGTATGCTGGGTGAGACGGTTTTTTTTAGCCATAAACATCCTCCTGTTGATTCGCTATGGAAAGGTTCTATTTTATTTTATATTTCTGCCCAAAACTCGGGGGGTGGAATTCCTTCTCCCCCGTCGCTCGCCGTGCCTGCCGGCACAGGGCTCGCTTCCTCCTCCGAAGCCCGGGTCATAAAAAATATGAAGCAGTTCATATTTTTTCTGTACCCTTCGAATCCCACTTAATTTAAAAAATATAAATTACAAATTAAATAATTATTTTTAAATTTTTAATTCTGCCCAAAGCTCGGGGGGTGGGATTCGAACCCACGACCAATTGATTAACAGTCAACTGCTCTACCACTGAGCTACCCCCGAGTTCTGGGCAGAAATTATTTTTAAATTTTATAAACCGCTAAAATTAACTATTTGTTCCCAGTCAATCAAAAAAACATCATATAATTTTCTTAAATCTTCAATGGAATAAAAAACGCGGCTATCACTGACGATCCTGACGAGCTTATCAACAATAATTCTGTTTGCCTTTATTTTTTCTCCCTTTATAATCATTTCTGGCATTACCGACAATTCTTCTTTTATCAAACCGGGTTCAATTTCTGTGTTTAATTTTTCCAATTCTTCCGCAAATTTTACTTTAGCTAATTCAATAAATTTAGGGTCCAAAATACTCTTGATTTTCTCCTTATTTTTTTCTCTCATTAATTTTAATTTTTCTTCAAAAGACATATTTTATTTTACGGCCGGTTCGGCAACTTTGTCAATGGAAACTAATTCTACTTCAAAAATCAGGGGGCTGTTTGGCGGAATGACGTTGCCCGCGCCCTGCTCGCCATAAGCCAGATTGGCAGGAATTAATAATTTTCTTATTTCACCAACCTGCATGCCGATGATTCCCTGATCCCAGCCAGGAATGACTTGGCCCACGCCAATGATTAATTGCAGGGGCTGCCCGCGGTCGCGGCTGGAATCAAATTTTGTGCCGTTTATTAAAGTTCCAACATAGTGCACGGTGATGGTGTCGCCTGGCTGAACTTTTTGTTCGCCCGAACCGGGTTTAAGAATCTGCGCCATTAATTCTTTAATTTCAGTGGGTGTTTCTGTTTGGTTGGTGGTATTCATATTGTTTATGTTTGTATTAGTGTTGGTATTAATATCCTCCACTCCTTTAACCGCGCAGACTTCGGAATTTGTCTGACCTCTTTTTTCTAAACTAACTTGATAGCCCAAAAAGCCCAAAACAAAATAGCCGATTAAAAACGCAAGGATTAAAGTGAAAATTATGGTGAGGATGGTTTTCATAAACGAAATATGTTCATAGTTGTCATTCCGAGCGGAGCGAGGAATCCCTTCGCCTTTCTCATGTGGAAAGTATAAGCGATTTCTCCACTTCGCGCCTCGCCCTCGGGGGCTCGGCGCTTCGGTCGAAATGACAAACAAATAGTTGACAATAAATTTTTGTTATGCTAAAATGGTAATAGCTGGTAGAAATAAATCATTTGGGCTTATTTCGAGCCAGAATTCTTTGAACAAATCAAATAAAAAGGGGGAATAATTATGTGTGATAATAACAAAATTTTCAATTTTGGCGATGGTTCACATGATGCAGCAAAATTTATTCTTGGAGTTTTTGTTTTTTTAATCTTACTTAATTTATGGACCGTTTTTCATCATGACCACGGAAACACCGCTATTGCTAGTAAAAACACTGGGATGTGGCAAATCTATGATCTAAACAAAGAATTACAAAGTACAAAAACCCGCGCGCTCTGTGTTATTAAACTACGAAAAGAATACTTTCAACTCGCTCAAGAGAACAACTACTATGCGCACGATTATGTTGAATTACAAAACGAAGAGAATTTATCACGAGAATATTATGAGAAATTAATACGAAAATATAATCAACTGATGAATATAAACTACAGTCTCTTGGGTAGTAGCCCATTGGCGGCTACTCTGCACATCAAAAACGATTTACCTCTATAAAACCATCCCGTCTCGGTTCATAATCGAGCGGGCTTTTTTATTTGTCAAAAAATATTTTCTGAATTTATATGTGCCAAGCGGCTGACCCCCTCCGCCCTGCTGGGCGACTCCCCCTTAGCAAGGGGGAGAGATTTAAACTCCCCTCCTTTATAAGGAGGGGGTTGGGGGAGGTAAGTCGTCGCCCTTATTACTTATTACTAGTTACTTATTACCCCCTGAGTTTAGTAATCCAACAACTTCTTCATCCCCGTATGCTCCTCAATCCGCTCCAGGGCTTTGGCTTCAATTTGACGGATGCGCTCGCGAGTGACGCCAAATTCCTGACCCACTTCTTCCAAGGTGTGTGCCACGCCGTCTTCCAAGCCAAAGCGCATTTCCAAAATTTTCTGCTCGCGCGGAGTGAGTTCCAAAAGAATTCCGCGAATATGATTGCGCAAAAGTTCCAAAGAAGCGGCTTTGGAAGGAGTAATGGTTTTTAAATCTTCAAAAAAGTCACCGAGTTTGGAATCATCATTGTCATCGTCGCCGATAGAAGTTTCCAAAGACACTGTTTCCTGTGAAATTTTAATAATGTGGCGGATTTTTTCAATGTCTTCGCCCATTTCGGCGGCGATTTCTTCGGGCATGGGCTCGCGGCCCAAATCCTGAATTAATCGGCGCTGGGCTTGCTGAAATTTATTAATGGTTTCCACCATGTGGACGGGAATACGAATGGTGCGGGACTGGTCAGCCAAGGCACGGGAAACTGCTTGGCGAATCCACCAAGTGGCGTAGGTAGAAAATTTATAGCCTTTGCGGTAATCAAATTTTTCCACGGCACGGAAAAGGCCGATGTTGCCTTCCTGAATCAAATCCAAAAGCGTGAGCCCGCTCCGGCCGGCGAATTTTTTGGCAATGGAAACAACCAGGCGCAAATTGGCTTCCACTAACCTGTGTGTGGCTTCCTTATCTCCTTTTTCTTTGCGTTTGGCCAATTGCATTTCTTCTTCGGTGGACAAAAGCGGCACTTTGCCGATTTCGCGCAGATACATTTGGATGGAATCGGCGGAAATGTCGGAAAGGTCAAGGCGGCGCAAATCGCCCCCGCCAGTGATGCCAACTTGTTTTAACATTTCTTTGCGGTCTTCTTTTTTGCCCAAAATACTCACCTCTTTTTCAATGAGTTGAATGTTGTTTTTATCAAACTGGAATAACAAATCTTCCAAAGCGTCAAGATATTCTTCCACTTCCGGCAGGGCATAAAGCAACTCACTTTCAGTGATGAAACCGCGCGTACGGCCTTTTTTAATCAAAGCGTCAATCACGGCCGCGTCTGGTAATTTTTGCGCTATTTTTTGTTTTCTCGCCCGCCCGCCCCTAAAACCCTTTTTCTTGTTTTTCTTGCTTTTACTTTTTCCAAACCGGCGGAATTTCGCCGGTCGAAACTTTTTGCGCGCCAATTTCTTGGCCGCCTTTTTACCGCGACGATACGCAGTATTTTTTTTAGCGGCCTTGCGAGCCGCTTGATGTTTTTTCCCGAGTCCTCGGGATTGAATTTTCTTTTTATTTTTCGACATATTGACAATAAATTTTTGTTATGCTAAAATGGTAATAGTAAATTCGCGCGCAAACAATAACAACTCAAAAAAGGAGAAAAGATGAACGCACTTTACTGGGAAGCTGCGTTGGCCGGGATTCTTTTTGGCACCTATCCTCTTTTTATAAACCGAAGTGGACTTAATGGTAATGTGGCAGCCGGATTTTATTGCCTGATGTGCCTCGTTGTAATTCTACCACTTGCCTTGCGTAGTATCGACAACGCGGAATTAGCCAAAGCAAATTGGGTTATGGCAATTACTGCTAGCATTATTGGAGCAATTGGCACTTTGGCTTTAAACGACTTTTTGTTTAAAACAAAGAGGTCTCCGGAAAAAGCTGCTTCATTATATTTAATAATGTTAATGATTCAGATTTCCGTACCGGCCTTTTACAAGTGCATCATTACCCGCCAAGTTTCGCTTGCCAAAATCATTGGTTTTCTTGCCGCTATTTTAGCCGCTTTTCTTTTGCGATAATTTTTTCACTCAACTGCTAAAGCCCTTTTTCACTAGGGCTTTTTATTTGTCAAAAAATATTTTAGTTTATTTTTGCAAATTCCGAAAGTAGTTGGTTCGCCAAATTCATATCACCCGCTTTTTCCGCTAATTTTATTTTTTCCATTAAGTCGGCGCGTTTGCCCGAAGCAATGGTTTGGCGCAAAAATTCAATATCGCCGTCAAGTTCGTGCGCCAGTTCCCTTTCGCTCATTTCTTCAAACTCGGTTTGGCCTAAAAGATTTAGCGCGTCAAAAAATTCCACTATTTTAGGATTTTTGGCTTCTTTAATCTCATATTCCAGGGCTTCAAAATTGAGTCCATTGTATTTAGTATAATGGATTACGAGCGTTTTGTAAAATTCCCGGCTCATGTTTTCAAAGTGTTCTTCGCCCAAAACATTGGCGGCGCGGCCCAAAAAATCAAAACGGCGCATCATCAAGGCCAAGAGGCGCTCGGCAATCATTTCCCGACGGGAAAATTTCTGCGGAGCAACTTGATTTTGTTTACTCACCGCCATGGGCTTACCCGCCAGTTTATTTTTTATTTTAGCGATTGATTGCGCCAGCATATGCTCATCAATTTTTATCAATTCAGCCAAAAGTTTGAGATAATGATTTTGCGCGATCGGGTCGGTTAGGCGCGCAATCCAGGGCAGAAGAATTTTAGCCACGATTCGTTTTTGTTCCAAATTATTCAAATCACGATTAGCCACGGCTTTATCAAAAAAATATTCCATAAAATCATCGGCCTCGGCCACTGCTTTCTGCCAAGCCACGGCATCTTTTTGCGCCAGTTCATCAGGATCTTTCACACCACTCGGCAAAATTATTACTTTGATATTCATTTCCTCCTGCCAGAGCATTTCAATTCCGCGCACTCCGGCTGCGGCACCGGCAGCGTCAGCATCAAAACACAAAGCCACGTTTTTACTATAACGTTTGATTAATTTGATCTGGTCAAAAGTCAAAGAAGTGCCGGAAACGGCCACCACGTTTTTGGTGCCGGCTTGCGCCGTGCCGATGACATCCATGTTGCCTTCCACCAAAATTGCCAAATCATTTTCTTTAATGGCGTTTTTGGCTTTATCCAAACCATAAACCACTTGGGATTTGTTATAGATTAAAGTTTGCGGGGTATTAATATATTTGGCCGATTCTTTATCATCCATGGCGCGCGCAGTAAAACCAACCATATTGCCGTGGTGGTCGGCAATAGGAAACATCAAGCGATGGCGGAATCTTTCATAATACGGCGGCTGGCCGGTATTTTTTGGCACCGTGAGACCGGATTGCATAATTTCATTATCGGAAAATCCTTTGCTTTTCAAAAAACCGGAAAGATGAATCCAGGAATTGGGCGCGTAGCCGAGATGAAACTCGGCAATTGTTTCCGGGGTGAGATGGCGTTTTTCTATTAAATATTTTAGCGCTACTTCGCCAACGGGCGCGTGGAGTTGATTTTGAAAAAATTCCATGGCGCTGCGGTGCATGTCCATTAAACGGGTTTTTAGTGTAGTAACTCTAGAATCCTGTTTGACCAATTGCACGCCGGCTTTTTCGGCTAAAATTTTTAGAGCTTCGGGAAATTCAATTTTTTCCATTTTTTCCAAAAAAGAAAACATGTCGCCGGCTTCGCCGCAGCCAAAACATTTAAAAAACTGCTTTTCTCTGGAGACCATAAAAGACGGGGTCTTTTCCGTGTGAAAAGGACAAAGGCCCTTGAAATTGGCGCCGGACTGGCGCAGTGGCACAAATTCGGAAATGATGTCCACAATATCCAGGCGGGATTTGATTTCGTCAACGTTGGAGAGCATAAATTAGCCGTTGTCATCCCGAACCCCGCGTAGCGGGGTGATGGGATCTCGTTAAGGATTCCATCGGTCCGATTATCATCGGACCTCGGAATGACGTATTTAAACGTTTCTTCTACTCCAATTTTACCACCAAAATTTGAAATTGACAACTGCTCGTTTTTGAGATAATATTAAGATAATATGGAGAGGTGGCAGAGTGGTCTAACGCGACAGTCTTGAAAACTGTTAGGGATGAAAGTCCCTCGTGAGTTCGAATCTCACCCTCTCCGCCAAAATCAAAATTAATAAAATAATCTTATGGATTTAATCATCTGCGTTACATTAACTTGGTTTCTAGTGTATACCTTTTCATATTCTCCAAAGGCTCGGGTTAGAATATTATTAAAGCAAATGTTTAATATTCCTATTAAATTATCTAGAGCAAAAAGAGAAATAGGCGACGAAAATAATTATTTTTATGATATGTGTAAAAAAGCACTTGATATGAGATACAAAACAATAATTGCTCTGCTTGATTTATATTTTGATCCAGTAAAGGATAAAGGATATATAGAAGAAAAAATAAACTATGGCAGAACATTATTAAATAATGCAGAAAATATAATGTTAAATAAAAAATAAATTTATGTTAGATAAATTTGATATAGACATGGCCGAATCTAGAAAAGGAAGGGATAGGTTTCACTGGTACCTTGCTACTCTTTCGGCCGCAACATTAGCGTTAGTTATAAAATTTGTAAGTGAGATAAATCCAATCAATGATCTTGTGTCGATTTGTTATATAAAAATTTCTTTGTGGTGTCTTGTGGGTACAATAATTTTATCTCCAATAAGAAATTTATTATCTTATGATATAACGAGTTTGATTGCTCAATATGAGGATACAAAAAACGAAAATTATTGGCAAAGAGCGAAGCAAAAGACGTATATTAGAAATCTGGCCGGCGAATTTTCTATAATACTATATTTAACAGCTATTATTATGCTTGTTCTTTCCTGCAATGAACTTTTTTTATAATAATTGTTTTCAAACCGGAGAGGTGGCTGAGCGGCTGAAAGCGGCAGGTTGCTAACCTGTTATATGGCCTTAAAACCATATCGCGAGTTCAAATCTCGCCCTCTCCGTTTTGAATATAAAACTCATCAATGGCTGATTTTTTATTACAATATATCACGCATTTGGTGGCGACCATGGGCTATGGCGGAATCACGGTCTTAATGGCCATGGAAAGCATGATTTTGCCGGTGCCAAGCGAAGCCGTCATGCCACTGGCCGGATTTCTTTGGTTTTCGCACCAGATGTCATTTTGGGCCATTGTGCTCTTCTCTACTCTTGGCACCATTATCGGCGCCGGAATTTCCTATGTCATGGGTTTTTATGGTGGCCGGCCCTTGGTGCAAAAATACGGAAAATATTTTTTACTCAATAATCATCATTTAGAAGTGACGGAAAAATTTTTTGCCAAACACGGCGAAAAAGCGATTTTTTTCAGCCGGTTCATTCCGGTGGTGCGGCATTTAATTTCCATTCCAGCTGGCGTGGGCAAGATGAAAATTTGGAAATTTTGCGTCTATACTCTTGTCGGCGGCGCCATTTGGAATTCCATCCTCACCATTACCGGCTATCTACTCGGCAGCCGCTGGACGGAAATCAGAAAATTCGGAGAAGTTATTGATATTATCTTAATTATTTTAATTATCGCGGCGATTATTTATTTGATTTATCGGAAAAAACATAAGAAAATTATAAATGTATGATGGAACCAAGACCTAAAAATATAGAAGAGGATTTGGAAGAAAGCCGATTCAAGGATTTAAAACGCAAATGGGTGGAATTATATAAATTATCACCCCATTCTTTTAGTCATGATTCGGAAAAATTTGCGGCAACTTTACGAAAGAATTTCAAAGAGGATAAAGAAAAAGATAAGGATGGCGGAACAGAAAAGGTTTGGGAATTTGAAAAATATCGACTTTTTCATCTTTTGGCAGGCAGCACTTATAACAATGATTTTAAAGAATTTGATTTCCCCGGTCACTTGGTGGAAAATTTTATCAACGATGAATACAAAAAAATGTTTAAAGAAAGAGAAGAAGCTAGTTTTGAATAAGTAATAATAAAGTTATTAAAAGTATTAAAGTAACCGCTTTTTATAGCGGTTTTTACTTTTATTACTATTATTGCTTTTAGTGCTGTTATTACTGGGCTTACCCTCGCGCTAAACACAGCCCCCAAACTTCACTCGCGCCGGCGGATTTCAAAACTTTGGCCACGGCAGCCATGGTTTCCGCGGTGGTGACGACATCATCCACTATCAAAATTTTTTTACCTTTGACTGCGCTTATTTCTAAACCAGGCACAAAAGCGCCGAGCATGTTTTTGGCGCGCGCTTTTTGGTTTTTTCCCACCTGCGTTTTGGTGTTTTTAATCCTTTTGACCGCGCTGGCAAGCACCGGAATTAAAAGGAATTCACCAACCGCGCGCCCTAATAATTCGGCCTGATTAAACCCGCGCCAAAGTTCGCGTCGGGAAAAAAGCGGGATTGGCACAATGGCCTCAAAATATCTTTCGCTAAGGGCCGGCACAAAAAAATTATCCGCTTGCTCTAATTTTTCTATCAATAATTTGCCGAGCGGGGTTTTTAAATCTTGAATGAAATTATATTTGAAGCGATGAATTATTTTTCTAAGCAATTTATTGCGCCAATCGCCAGCAATAAAGATACCATCTAAACTTGAGCCGCGCCGACATTGATCATGAGTCTGACCGCGTAGCGCTGGCCGGGAACAAACCGGACAAAAAAATTCCTCTAAAACAGGAATTTTTGACTGGCAGTTTCCACACAGCCAGATTTTATCCCGACCACAGCCAAGACAGGAAATCGGAAAAAGAAGGTCTAAAATTATCTTTTTTACTCTAGTGAGCACAAAATTGTTCTGTTATCCTATTGTTAAATTGCTAAATTGTTGAATTGTTGCAACCCCTCCGTCCCGCTGCTGCGGGACACCTCCCCTTCGAAAGAGGAGGGTAGCTACGTCGGTATCCCCTCCTTTCGAAGGAGGGGTGGCCGATAGCAATCGGCCGGGGTGGTTGTTTAACAATTTAACAATGAAACAATTTTAACAATGATTCTTATTTTATAATAATTTTTTTATTTTTCACGTCAATTTTTACTTCTCCATCAAAAATCTTACCCATTAATATTTTCTCAATCAACGGCGCTTCCACCAGATTTTGAATGACCTGGCGAATTTCGCGCGCGCCGGAAGCCAAAGAAAAACCCTGGCTGGCTAAAAATTTCACGGCGGCGGGAGACCAGCTTAATTTAATTTTTTTATCTTGCAGGCGTTCGGCAATATTTTTCATTTCCTTCTCCGCGATTTGGGCGGCTACCTTTTCATTAAGAGATTTAAAAACTATAATTTTATCCACTCGATTCAGAAGTTCCGGCCGCATTTCTTTTTTCAAAATTTCCATAATTTTGGTTTGAATTTGCTCCTGTTTTTCTTGATCGGTGGCCAGGTTTTTATCAAAACCAAAGGTATTGGCGGAAAAATCTTTTTGGCCAAGATTGGAAGTCAAAATAATAATGGTATTTTTAAAATTGATAATTTTACCGGTGGCATCGGTCAGATGCCCATCTTCCAAAATTTGGAGTAGCAGGCCAAAAACCTGCGGGTGAGCTTTTTCCATTTCATCAAAAAGCACCACGGAATAGGGCTGACGGCGCACTGCTTCGGTCAATTTACCTCCTTCTTTAAAGCCCACGTAGCCCGGCGGCGAACCGATGAGCCGGGAAACATTAAAACCCTCGGCAAATTCAGACATATCAATTCTGATAAGACGTTTATCCGAGCCAAAAACAACTTCAGCCAAAACTTTGGCAGTTTCGGTCTTGCCAATGCCGGAGGGCCCGGCAAAAATGAAAGAACCGAGCGGCCGATTGGCCGGAGTCAAGCCGGCACGCGAACGCTTAATGAAAAAGGAAATTTCTTTTAAAGCTTCGGCCTGGCCAAAAATAAATTGGCCTAATTTTTTCTCCAAATCCAGCAACTCTTTGTCGGTGCCCGCGGTCAATTCGGTTAAAGGAATTTGTTTTATTTCCGCCACCACGGCAGCAATTTCTCGACCAGTAATTTCACCAAGCCAACCAGTGGCAGCGCCTGATTGTGCCTGTAGTTGAGCTATTTTTTCCAATGTTTTTTCTTCTTCCGTGCGCCAAATTAAAGCGTCAGAATATTTTTCTGCGCGAATAGCTTTAATTTTTTTCTCTTCCAAAGCAGTCGTTTTTTCTTCTAACAGACGAATTTGGCGCGCCAAAGGCGACAGACCCATTTTTACTTTCAAGCGCGCGGCTGCTTCGTCTAATAAATCGATGGCCTTGTCGGGCAAAAATTTTTCCGGCAGATAACGCACCGAGAGTTTAACGGCCGCGGCAATGGCCTCGTCGCTGATTTTTACCTGATGGTGTTTTTCATAATTGTTTTTGATGCCTTTTAAAATTTTTTCTGTTTCTTCGGCGGTTGGTTCTGGTATGGAGACGGGCTGAAAGCGCCGCTCCAGTGCCGCGTCTTCTTCAATGTATTTTTTATAGTCCTCATAAGTGGTAGCGCCAAGACAACGAATTTCACCGCGAGCCAAAGCTGGTTTTAAAATATTTCCCGCGTCCATGGCGCCGTTGACGGCGCCGGCGCCGGCGATCATGTGAATTTCATCAATAAAAAGAATGGTGTTGGGACTGCTTTTGATTTCATCAATCACCTGCTTCAGGCGGCCTTCAAATTCGCCACGCATGACCGTGCCGGCAATCAATAAATTTAAATCCAGAGCGTAAATTTTTTTGTTAAGCAATACATCGGGCACATCGCCAGCCAGAATTTTTTTGGCCAGACCCTCCACAATGGCGGTCTTGCCCACACCAGCATCACCCAAAAGCACGGGATTATTTTTAGTGCGGCGCGTCAAAATTTGAATGATGCGCTCAATTTCTTTTTCCCGGCCAATGACCGGATCAATGGTTTCCTGAATTTTGGCATCGGTTAAATTGCGCGCGAAAACATCCAAAATACTTTTTTTATTCTGGGGCGGGCGGGTTAATTTTTCTTGCAGTTTGGCGCCGAGACTCTTTTTAATCACCGGCTCGGCGTCGCTTAAGGGCAGTTCATCTTCCAGGTCTTTCATAAGTTCGTTTAAAGTTGTTTCCAGCTCACCTGAATTAAGATTTAAAGCCGCGGCCGGCAAATTTTCATTGGTGTTTAAGACGGTTTTTAAATTATCAGCCAGCTGATTGATATTAACTTTATTTTTGATAAAAAACTGGCGCGCGTTTTTATAATCACCAACAACCAAGGCACAAAGCAAATGTTCCGTACCCACATAATTACTTTCATATTCCGCGGCCCAAGTAATGGTCTGGGGCAAAACTCCGGCTAATTCTTTTTCAAAATCTAAATTTTTTTCCTGATAATTATTAGTGATTTCCACCACCGACCCAATTCCCTGCCATTCCAATCCAGAACGAATCAAAACTTCGCGCGCCAAAGAACCCTTTTCCATAATTAAAGAACGAATTAAATCTTCCACGGAAATTTCCGCGCGTGAGTTCAAAACGGCCAAGGACTTTGCCCGGCCGAGTACTTGCTCTAAGTGGTTGGTAAATTTGTTCATAAATTATTTACCTAGTATATCCTGAGGCCCACAGGCCGAAGGATCCTGTGGCCGAAGTGCTGGATAATAAAGTAACAGAGTAACAAAGGGATTTTTAACGGTTTTAATTATTTTAATATTACCTTCCTGTGTTCGATCGGTGCCCTTCTCCGCCAGCTGGCGGATCAGGGCAGGCTAAAATAAATATTATCTCTCCTGTTCCATTATTTTTTCCAATTCATTCATCTGCCCATTCTCCACTCTACTATTTCCAATAAACAGATACGGTGCTTGGTCAATCATTAAATTCTGGCCGTCTTCCAAATCTTGTCCCCACAATTGTAGCATGTTTTCGTTGGAGAGACAAGTGTCAAAAATTGCCGCGTCCAGACCTATTTTTTTAGCCAGAGAACGCAAAGTGGCAGCGCTTAGATCATCCTGATTTTTAAACATTAAATCGGCATAATCCAAAAATTTATTTTGCACTCCGGCGCAAAGCGCGGCCAGGCCGGCTTGACGCGCCGTATCACTGACGGAGGAAGGAAAATTTTTCCAGGCCAAAGTAAAATCCTGTTTTTCTTTTAGAGCCATTAATCTCTGCCAGACATCTTTACTGGCAACATCAGTAAAATCGCCAAAAAATATTACCTTGGGATTGCCTGCGCCCACCACCGGCGTGTAGTTTCTGACAAAAGATTGATAATAATCGCCGGCTTTGGTAATTAAGGGGTCGTTATTGGTTTGCTCCATTGTCCGCGGCGCGTAAATTTTTTCCGAAACACCGGAAAGAACAAGCTGGCGGGAAAAGAGGAAGTTATAAATTTGGCCGGAGACAACAAAGAAACCGGCTAGGGCGAAGAAAGAGCCAGCAACCAAAATATAATATATTTTTTTATTCTTTTTCTTCAGCATACTTTATAAAAATTTCTAATTCCTAATTACCAATTCCTAATGAAATGCCAAATGTTAAATGTCCAAAGTTCGGTTTTTGCCTTTGGCAAAAACCGATAGATTGGAAATTAGAAATTGAAAATTGGAAATTATTTAAGTCGTATCTTATACATCTTCCCCGTATTCTCATCCCAAAAGAAAAGAGTGGCTTGATCGGCAGAAACTGACAAGCGGCCGATTTTGAAAATAGCTTGGCCATTTTCGTCAACCGGATCGGCAATTTTTTCTTTGGTGCCAGTGGCCAAATTAAGACGATAGATCGAATCAATTTCATTTTTAATAACCTCGGAATAAAGCCCGGCGCCAGTCGGCAAATCGTCCGGCACGGCGCAATAAATTTCATTTTCGCTCGCAAAAACACATTTATCAACCCAAGTGGAAACATCCAAACTTAAACTGGGACCACCCAGACTGGCAGTCTGGCCGCTGGTAATTTTCAAGGAAGGATTAAAATCATTATCAGCAGTCGCGGTTTGATAAAGAATTTTCTGTCCAGAAGGCGACCAGAGGCCCTTAAAATTGGTACCCGTCACCTTGAGGGAACGGAAATTTTCGCCAGCCTGACCAATGAAAAATATTTCAGAAGAATCCAAACCGGTGGCTTTGGCATAAAAAGCAACGACATTACCGTTGGGAGAAAAAGTCGCTTGCACACGATTGCTCTCGGAACCCAGCGGTTCTATCAACTTGGCACCGGTGCCGTCGGGACGCGAGACTGCCACATAGTTGTTGTCGGGGTTATTGGTTTCGTATTTAAAAGAAATTTTAGATCCATCGGTGCTGAAAATTGGCTCGACCACGTTTTTGGGCAAGGTAACTTTTTTATTAGTGGCGAAATTATAATAAATTTTTAAATCATCGGGATAGGTGACAATGGCAGCCGAAGTATCGGCGGACCAAACCACATCTTTCAGCTGCAAAAATTTTTCTTTGGATAAAAGCGCGCTTGCGCCGTCGGAAGAAATTTTGTAAAAACGGCTATCATCACGATTATAATAAACCAAATTGCCGCCACTATCAAGAGCCATGCCCAAAATTGATTGTTCATTAACAGCAGTGGCGCTGGTGGCGCCGCCATTGGCCACGGCGCTCGCGCCACTGAAAGTGTTTTCACCGACACTGGGCGTATTTTCCGGTAATTGCCCGCCAGAACCCAATTCTTGACCGCCAGTACCGAGTTCGCTCCCAGGTAATTCGGCGCCAGTTGGCACATAACCCACTTCACCTGGTTGTGGCGCCGGAGTTGATTTAAAAAACATGAAATACATTAAAATTACCAAACCCAAACACACCAAAACAAACCCGATAATAAGCAGGATTTTTTTCCAATTAAGTTGGGAGGGGTCAAAATTCATAAAAACATTTCAATTAGTTAGCATAAAAACACTAAAGCATTAAAACAGGAAAATAAATTACTATTTATTACAAACATTGCAATATTGGGCATCGTTCTTTTTCAACCAATCACCGGCATCAAATTTACTATAATCATTGCAAGTTGATATTTGAGAACAATCAAGTAAATAATTTTTTTTACCGCTTTCACTTTCAAAAGTAGTGAAATCCCCGTTACTTTTCTGGCAACAAATGGTGTTGTCGTCATTGCCATTAATATAAAACGAATCGGAACAATAATCTTTGGGTTTGTCACTACTTCCTTTGTAACACTCGCCGGCAGCTCCGGCGGTCCAGCAAGAAACTCTTTTTCTGTCTTTGCCGCAAACCGCTATTCGCTCCCATTCGCACTTATCGGTGCTTAGGGCATTAACATCTTTGGAACAGGAATAGTCAAGAATGCCGCTGGCACGCGCCATGGCTGTGACTTCATTACAGCGCGAAGAACGAACTGATTCATCGGAATTTTTTTCTTGCGTGGATGCATCAGTGTAGCTTCTACAATACTCTTTTAAATTAATACAAAACGTACCAGTATTTTGGCCGGTATTAACACAATTATCGCCAGAACCACAACCGTTTCGGCCAGAACAATAACCCAGGGAATTAAAACCGGCACCGACAAAATAACCGTAAGAATAAATAATGCCGCAACGGTCGGTCCCGCTGGTAATTGTTTTTTTGGAATTATCCACTACGACAATTTTGTTGCCATTAATGGTTTTATTGACGCTGGTGATGTCTCCGCACCAGGTAGAGTTAACGTTTTCTAATTTGGTAATATCGGTCACTCCCGGCAGGGTCAAGTTGATTAAACGCGGATTGATGTTGTATAAAATGACATAGGAGGTTAAGGCTAAAATTAAGCCGGCGATGGCGGCACTGATGGTGCTCTTGGCGTCACTGACTTTGCCAATATTGCCGGAGGCAAAAATCCACTGCAAGCCACCCCACATAATCATCACCACGGCCAAAATCGCGATTAAGCCGATGGAAAATTTATAAAACCTGGCCACAAAAATTGGCAGGGAATCAACAGAATGACAAGGACGAGCAACGACTTGCGGACTGCCATTATCGCCCATCACAATATAGTTGGGGTCATGATAGGTGCAGGTGGAAGAAAGTCCGGGAATGGGCACCTGAACACGAATTTTGCCTTCAGGCGGGCAGGTATCACCGGCGCAGGCGCCGACGGAGGTGTTTTGCGCCGAAGCGTGGCTAGTAAAAAGTAAAACAGCCAAAATCAGATTGGCTAAAAAGAGCAAAATTATAATTATAGTAGCGAGAGTGCTGAGTTTTTTGGACATAAATTATGTTTCCCCGCCTTCGTTCTCTAGAGGTCTTTAACACTTCGGCGGGTAAACTTAGGTTGTTTTTATTATTATTAAAGATAAAAAAATTAGTAATTTATCCGCCGGAGCGTTCAATGGGACGCTTAGGAGCGCAGGCGGATAAATTATTATATTTCGCAAGTGACGCCGACCCAACCCAAAATCGGCTTAAGAAACCCGAAGTTCTTTACTATTTCACATTTCATGGCTAGGGTAAACAAAACCACAAAAATTACCACGGCAATGGCGAGTAGAACACCACCGACTTCAGGGCCAATCAGACCGGCAATCCAAAGAGCTACTTTTTTCCAAGCCGCGCTGGCCACCTTTTTGGCAACTTTTTTGGTTGCTTCGGCCGCAATTTCTTTTACCGCACCCGTAGCCTGCTCTTTAGCCATTTGCCTCATGTTATCAAGTCTTGTTTTTGTTTCTTGCTGTACATCTGGCGCCACAGAATCTGATCCTGGCTCTTCATTTTCTGTTTTTCTTCCCAAATTTTCTGGTACTTCTTCTTTTTTTATTTTTTTCAGCTGCCCCATTCTGTCGGCCACCTCTTGCTGTTCGCCCTCATTCAAATAATTCGGCTCCGTGCTGTACGGCTGCTCGTATAACGGAAATGGCTGATAATTTTCTTCTTGATCAGGCATAAAATTAAAATTTATTCTACTGCCAGCGCGCCTCATCCACTTGCCACAAACCCGCTTCTTTAACAAAACTAATTAAAATATCTTGATAATAAACCTTGCTATTAACTTCGCTGCCAACTGATTCCTGGCGTTGGGTGGAAACCAAAACCTCGGCGGAAGTAGCGTCTAAATTTTTAATTTCCGTATTTAAAGCTTTGGTGGTTAAACCATAATAGACTGTGGCGGGGGCACTACCAGCCACGACTAAGGAATCAACCCAATTTTGCATCCGCTCCGTCATGAGCATTTTTAAATCCAGCAAATTTTCAAAATTGGACTGGCTGGAATAGGAACCAAATCTTTCGGCAAAAGCGGCGGCGGTTTTAATAAGAAAACCGCGGGTTTTTTCCTCCTCGGTCGGGGCAATTAGGGGCACTGATTCTGGTTCGGGGGCCGGTTCGGTTACTGCCGGTACTTCGGGGGTATTGGTGGTGACTTGGCCGGTATCCGGCGGCAAAATTACCGTATTAATATTTTCATCAACTTTTTGCTTCATGATCAAAAAAATCGCGAGAGTAATCACTCCCAGTAAAATAATTATGGCGATAATGGTAAAAATGGTTCGGCCGCGAGGCATAAATAATGTAAAAATTAAAAATCAAAATGTAAAATGACAAATTAAAATGTAAAATTTATTATCTTCGTGCCGCGGAGCGGCACTCCATAATTTTGATTTTTGATATTTGATTTTTGATTTTTATTGTTCCGTCCCCATGCTTTCTTCAAACTCCTTTTTGGCTTGCTCAATTTCCAAAATTTGGCGCGGGTCGGAAGTGATAATTTGGTCTTCGGTGTAGGAAGCGACGATTTTGATGGCCGCGTGTTTGGCGCCGGCAAAGAAAATCCCCTCGCCCACGCCGGACTCAAGCAATAAATATTTTTCACCCTGGGTGAGACGGAAGGTTTTGGCAACGAGGTCAATCGCAGCGGGCGCCTGTTTCATCAATAATTGCAGGGCGCAGTTATTCAAAATTGACTGGCCATAGGGCGAAGTTAAAAAGTCATTGACGTCCTGAGTGATGGTGGTGATACCGAGGTAATATTTGCGGCAGCGCTTGACCAGAGCAAAAATAAATTTGGCCGAATCTTCATGCATCATCAGCCACCAGGCCTCATCAATAATCAACATTCTCTTTTTCAATTTAGAGCGGACTTTGTTCCAAATATAGTTAATGATGGTGTAGATGGCCATGGGGCGCAGCTCATCTTCCAAATCGCGCACGGAAAAAACTACCAATTGATTTTCCACGTCCACATTGGTCGGATAATTCAAAAGTCCGGCAAAAGTGCCATTGGTGTATTTATCCAGTTTGCGCGCCAACTCTTCTCCACCGACCATGTTGGCCAAGACTTCCTGCAAATCGGACATGATGGGAAACTGAATGCCATCCTTGGTTAAATCCGTATCAGGCGTGATGTCGCGTTTAGCATAGGTTTCCAAAAGCGCGCGATCCAAAATTGAATCTTCGGCGTGGGTTAGTGTCCCAAGCATGATGCGCAACAAACCTTTGACGGTGATGACCGCGGAGCGAATGATGTCGGCGGAACGGGTTTCTTCATCGGTGGGTTTGGGCAAATCAAAAGGATTAATTTTGGAATCGGAATTCAGGGAAATATTGACATAGGTGCCACCCACAGCTTCGGACAGATATTGATATTCGCGTTCAGGGTCAATGACCATAACATCAGTGCCCATCATCATGCTTCTTAACACCTCCAATTTCACGGCATAACTTTTACCGGCACCGGAAGTGGCGAAAACAGCGGAGTTAGCGTTTTGCAGGGAAAAGCGGTCAAATAAAATCAAGGAATTATTGTGGCGATTGATGCCATAGAGAATGCCGGAGTCGGAGGAAAGTTCAGAAGAAACAAAAGGAAAAGAAGAAGCACAGGGCGAGGTCTGCATATTGAAGCCGACGGCCAATTCATCGTTGGCTAAAGGCAGGGTGGAATTAAAACCTTGTTCACTTTGCCAATAGGCGCGGCGGGTGTAAACCATTTTGGAGCCAATGATGCTTTCAATTTTTTCGGTTAAGGTGTTTAAATCTTTCAGAGTGTCGGCATACATGGTGATATACAAACCAAAATGAAAAAAGTGTTCCAGTCCTTGGGTGAGGTCGTCGCGCAATTGTTCAATATCTTGGAGAGCAGTTTGAGTTTGTGGGTCGCGCGGCGCGCCTTTTTCCGAGTCGCCGGCCAGCTGCGCTTCCAAAACACCAACCTTATTGCGCAATTGTTTCAAAATTATTTTGGCATCCATGGGATAAAAATACATGGCAATATCCATGGTGGCGGAGAAATCAATAATCGGCTCAAACCAGCCCACATCAACATAGCGGGGATAGGTAGTCACAAAAATGGTGCGCGCAATTTTACCGCCGACCATCAAATGGTCAGGTGACACCTGAAAAACAGAGGGGGAAAGCAAATCAATGACCGAAGCGGCGCCGGCGCGATAGGCCTGTTCGGCGAGCAAAAGCTCGCGTTCTGTTTCCAGGCGCGTTTCCAGAGCTTTCTGTTTTTCCGCCGCGGTGGCTTCCGGCGGCAGATTTATGTCTTGAATTGTGGGTAATTTTTTACCGAACATAAAAAATGTAAAGTGTAAAAATCAAAATGTAAAATGACAATGTAAAATGTAAAATTTATTATCTTCATGCCGCGAGAGCGGCATACTATAATTTTAATTTTTGATTTTTAAATTTTTATTTACTGTTCCACCTGCACTTCGCCCAAACTTGCCAGTTTCTGCTGATTATAGATATCTAAATTATAAGTATTATAAAATAATTCAATCAGGGCTTGGGTGTCCAGTTGCACCGCCGAAATACTCATACTGGAGAGTCCGGAAACCACGCGATTGACGCGGGTGTCGATTTGCTTGCGGTAATCGGAAAATATTTTTTCATTCAAGCGAATGGCGGAAACAGGAGAGAGGGCGCCGGTTAAACGGCGGAAAAAATTTTCTTTATTTCCTCCACCGGGCACATAGGGCACCACCAGATAGAATTTTTTAGACATGATGTCGCCCAGCTCCACCAATTCTTTAATATAATTGACGTATTCGGCGGTTTGCAGGCGCAGAAGTTCATTGGTTTGGGTTTTTTGTTTCTCCGCCACATCAGCGATATATTTATCAATATTCAGCTTGCGCGACTGAACAACAATCTGCAGAGGAAAATCAATAAAATTTAAAAAGTTAATATAGGCGGAAACAATCGCCTGCTGTTCTTCGGTTGATTTCAAAGAAAAATTAATGGAAGACGCCAAAAGCACGGCGCGAATGGAGCCATCTTTCAAAATTACTAAGTCCGAGCGAATTTCCGCGATATCCAGATAGCGCTGGACCGAGGGCAGAGTGGGTTTTTTCTGTATCTCTTTTCCCATATTGTTTATTTTAGTTTATCCCGAGTAAGCTGATAAATTTTACTATTAAATTTCTAATTCCTAATTACCAATTTCTAATGAAATGCCAAATGTTAAATGTCCAAAGTTCGGTTTTTGCCGGAGGCAAAAACCGACAGATTGGAAATTGGAAATTGGAAATTGGAAATTAGAAATTGGAAATTAATTATTCTCCCTTATACATCCCGCCCGTATCCACCACGAGCGCCAGTTCCGCCAGACGTGAGGAAGAAAGCGGTTCTTTAGTAATTTTCGGCGCCACTATTTTTTTCTCACCCATTTTTTTTCTTTCCATTTCAAATTTTAATTCTTCCATGGTGACGTTGCGATTCCAGACGCGCAGGCGCGGACGGCGCAAACTTTGAATGACATTTAAAAGAAAAAGATGAAAGGATTGGCCGTTGATTTTGATAAAAGCGATCACTAAAGCCGGAGCCGCGACAAAAAACAAACTGCCAAAAAACCAACCCAAAGAAGCCACGCGAAAAATTATCATCTCAATTACGCCCGCCACCACCACAATGATAAATTGCCGCACGGTAATTTTACCCAAAATGCGGCTTTCTTCTTCAATGAATTGGGGAACGATGAATCTGCCATCCATAAAAATGTAAAGATTAAAAATCAAAATGTAAAATGACAATGTAAAATATAAAATTTATCTAATCTTTGTGCCCCGACAAGCGGAGCGTGGTCGGGGCACACCATAATTTTGATTTTTGATATTTGATTTTTGATTTTTAGTAGTTCAGCTGCTCATTCAAATCTCCAATCGCTTGAAATTCATCCCAAGTCAACCCGCTAGGTTTGTTTTTTAAAATTCCTTCAATCGGCAAGCTTTTAATTAAACTTTCTTCACCCACATTAACATAGAGCTGATAAAGCGGTGAGGATTTCCAAGCGGCAATGCCTTTGGCGCGTTCTTCCAAAGAAACATTGGCCAGCGCCATAATTTTTTCATAGAGCTTATTAACGCTTTCTTTGGGACTGCGACCCAGCGCGCGGAATTCTTTCAAATCCATATTCAGCAATTCTTCCACCGGCCCCATCACCCGCCGCTCTCTTTGCTCTTTCAATAAATAACTTTGATAATTAAAATCCTCGCGATTATCAGTGACTTGTTGTCTATTATTTATCGTCGGTCGTAAATCTTCGGTCGTCGGTTTTGTTGATTGTTGGTTGTTAGTTGTTGGTTGTCGATTTCCCGCTTTTATCGCCGCCACAATCTTCTGCAATTGCGGATTATCAATATCCTCCGGCCCCGCAGCCAGTTCTTCTTTCCATTTCGGTATTTTTTCTGCTAGCGGTTGCCTATTATAAGCCATTTCCTGATTTCCGATTTCTAATTTCTGATTTCCAGTTCCTGATTTAATATATTCCTCCGGCTTCTCCTGCCATTTTATTTTTTCTTTTTCTATTATTTTAATAATTTTATCCGCGGAGGCCAGGGTGATGGACAAACCGCCGCTGTCTGTTTTTTTCATCAAAGAATCCTTGGTGTCCACCAAAGAACGAATGTCGCGCAGGCGGGAAGCCACAATTTTTGACAAACGCGCTAAATCTTCGGGTGAAGCGATGTTAATTTCCGGCACTGTGTCTTTAATTTGCCGCGCGATTTTGGCCGCGCCCAAATTTATTGACTGTTCTTTTTTTTCCCGTTCGGTTATTAAATTATTGTCCTTAAATTCTTTTGCTTCTTCTTCGTCTTTGACATCAAAATAGAAAGCCGGCGCGGAAACTTTTTTGGGTAGCTCCGTCCCCCTCTCCTTACCAAGGAGAGGTCCGTCAGCTGGCGGAGGGGTGGGGTTTATTATACTCGTGCCGCCAGCGGGCGGCACACCAAAATCTTGTGTTTTGTCCCGAGTACTCGGGATTGATTTTTGATTTTTATCTGATTGAATTACTGGTGCTTCAATTTTATCGCGCCACGACGGAGAAACCGCTACTTTTGGCGGCGCGGTTGGAGTTTTCGGCTGTAATATCTTCATTAAATCATCTTCTTTAACAGGATTGGATGCAACCGCATTAACTGTTTTAAACCCGCCGGATTTA
This sequence comes from Patescibacteria group bacterium, assembly GCA_028748975.1. Taxonomy (GTDB): domain Bacteria; phylum Patescibacteriota; class Patescibacteriia; order UBA2196; family UBA2196; genus JAQTPI01. The sequence goes on from JAQTPI010000003.1 coordinate 97,261, forward strand.
GTTTTGATTAAAATATCGTCCATATATACATTATTATATCATACTATTGATTCCATAAAAATTTATTTTTCTCTTCATCCCCATAAGCCACATCAGAAAATTCCTCTTCCCCGCCGGAACGAGCCAAAGAACCAAGCGACACTCCGATCATCGCCGACTGGATTTCGCTTAAATGCAGTTTTTTCTCTATGATTAATCTAATGAAAGAAATAATATATTTTTTATCAGTCGGATTATTATTAAATTGCTGAATTGTTAAATTGTTGGGCGAACGCGATAAATATTTAGTCATAAAATCAACGTAGCGACTGTCGCCAGTGAAAAACTTTTTCACGCCAAAACCAAAAATTACGCGCAGAGCGCCGACGACTTTAACCACATCAGCGGCGTTGATGGCTTCATAAAAAATATTTTTCAGACGCGCGCTGTCAGCGCCGGCTTGTGCTTTAATTGTTTTTTCCGCTTCCAAGGCATTGGAAAAAAGAGATGATTTGGAAAACTGCTGATACATACCCGCCAAATCCATTGGCGCCGCAGGGGAGACGGAAATTTGCTCAATTGGAGCTTCTGCCACCACGGAAACGTTGGGGGCTGTTTCTTCTGCTGGTGCCTCTGGTTCCGCTTCCAATTCGGCAGCTTGTTCCAATTCTGCCTGCTTCTGTTCATAAAAATTTTCCAGCTCCGGATAAATTTCGCCATAAACTTTATCAAAAAGTTCGTCATCAACGGCCAGCGCGCCTTCAATTTCAAAACCCAGCCAGTCGACCATATATTCTTCCAAATCATTAACATCAAATTCGCCCTGTTTTATCATTTCCAAAGTATAGGCAAATTTTTCCCGCTGTTCTTCAGGAATATATTTTTGCGTAATTTCTGCCAGTGCTTTTTTTACTTCCTCGCTGGCAAATCGCGTTTGAATTTTTTGGGTTAAAACATTATCCATAATTTGTTTTATTTGGCTTGCACATGGCTTTGAGCGTCTTCAGTTGCTTTTTTGAATTTATCAATATCTGCTTTGGGGGTGTTGGCTGATAAACTCGCGGCCTGCGCTGCCAAATCCTCCATTTTTTGGACAAAAACATCATCCATATTCCATTTTCTGGTATGCTTCAGGGCTTTATTAATATTTTTTTGAATTTCACCAACCACCTTCACTCTGGTATTTTGAGGAAGATCTTTAGAACCCAATCTTTCCACGGCATTGAGCACCTTGCTCAATCTACCCCTGTTAAAGGCTTTATTTTGCAAAAGTTTGCCGTGTAAAAGTATTCTGGGATCTCGATCACCGCCCTGCAAAGCCACTTGATCTTTAACAATCGGTATTTTGCCGGTGCCGGCAAAGGCGGAACGTTCAAAATCAAGCGCTAAAATTTCCGCTTTTCTAGTCAAATCTTCCAAATATTTTTTCTTATCATCTTCGAGTTTTTTCTTTTTTTCCTTGTCCGGTTCTTCTTTTAAATTAGTATATAATTTATCATACTCACTATCTTTGCCTGTGCTCAAATCTTCAAACTGCCTAATGGTTTCTCTTAAATTTTTTCCAAAAACCGATTTATCATATAATTGGTCTGCCGGATATGGCTGGCCTGTTGCCGGATCAATTATAGAAATTTTTGAGTTGGCTAAATTTTTCTTTACTTCCTTTTCTATTTTAGATAAACTTCTCCGGATAAGAAGACTCCTACCCTTGGCAATTCTGTTATTATTTCTTTTCCAAAGCTGTTGTTTTTCTCTGATATTGTTTACCGCTTGAAACATTTTCATTCTTTGCGCTCCATTAAGATCATTGTCCAGGGTTGTCTTGATGGCGTTTTTATCAATTTCCTTGTCCAGGTCGGTCAATTGCTCTCCGGCGCGCATTCTCTCTTCGCGCATTTTTTCCGTTTTGCCTTGCTGATACTTAATGCGAATCGCATCTAATTTAGCTTTATCTGTAATATCTTCAATGTCTTTATCATCGCGGCCACTTTTTTCTATATTCTTTATATCTTGACTTTTCAGATAAGCAAATTTTTCTTTAGTTACATTTTGTGATGTAATTGCTTCGCCCGTATCTCGGTCAAATCTGGTGGCTTTAAGTTTACGATAAAGATCTGTGTATGTTTTCTTTTTTTCTGTTTTTTCTTCATCGTTCAACCCCAAGTCATCAATACGAGCGATAGTTCTTTGCACAATAGCAGCGTATGATTCTCTGCCTGCTTGGCCTAAAGATCTTAGATCGGTTTTCTCGTTTAATTTATCAAGTATAACTCTGTGTTCCGCTTTTTCTTCGTTAAAGGATTTGATGATGCCAATATCGTTAAAATCGGCCGTTTTCATGGCGCCAAATTTATCTTCCATATATTTGGTTTTGGTAATACTGCGCACTTCGCCGCTGGCGTCTCTTTCTATACCAAAAATTGCGCCAGCCAAAGTATCTCCCTTGTCTTCTTGGGTTTTACTTAAAGAATACAAAAATTCATTCTGGTCGCGCTCTTCTCTGGCGGTTTTAGCTCCAAATTTATTTTTGTAATCGTTAATATCTGTTTCGTTAATTCCTTTAGCGCCTTTTTCCGCCAGTTTAAGCATGGCGGCATCAGCTTCTTCCTTGGTTCTGGCTCCGTTTAACATTTTGCGCAAACTAGTCACATCATCGGGCCGGCCCTGTTCCTGCCATTTTTTAGCCACTGCCTGCGCCCGCTGATATTGAAAATTACGGATAGCCCCACTTTTGCCGCCGGCCCACTCGCCCCAACGGGCTTTTCTTTTGGCATCAAGCATGGCGGTGTGTTCTTTGTCTAAACCCAAAAACTGACCAGTTTTGGAAGTGGCAAAACGTCCACCCAAAGCACTGGCAAGATAGGGAACATTACTTGCTTTCCAGGTAGCCTGGCCAACTTTTTTGCCCAAGGCTCCTGGCGCGCGGATAATTTTGTCGCCAAAACCCTGTAATTTATTTAAGAAATTCCCGGCGATTTTACTGCCCATGATGCCGGTTTTACTTGCCAGCCACAAAGTGGCAATGAGTAAGCCGCAAGTTACCAGATAGTCCACGATGTTTTGGGTGCCGGACATTTTATTGGCAAAAGCCTGCCAGCCCGGATCGGTCGCGGAAACATTGCCCTGGGAAATCTGGCTTTGAAATTGCAAAACCATGATGTGTTTGCTCGCGGTCATTTCCGAAATGACGGCAAAAGACAGCCACAACATAAAACCAACCACCGGACCTTGAACCAAAAATTTGTTAAGATAACCCCACCACATGCCGCCCCACTGTTCATCAACTTTGCCCGGCAGAATACCGGACATGAAAGCCAGGGGAGAAAAAACAGCCAAAAACCACAGGGCTAAAATTCTTAATAACATCATCACGATTAAAGACAGGGTGATCACAAAGGCCACCAAAATCATCAGCGAACCCAAAACTTCACCTCCAAAAATTGACCAGTTATTAATGCTGGCAGACAGATCCACCGCGCCCGCTCCGGCACCGCGGCCGGCCAGATCGCCAAATTTCAACATGTCTTCAATGCCAAAACCATAGGTCAAATTACCCGCGGCCGCGTTTTTAAACTGATTGACAAAAGTCATCATGAAAACCTGGCTGATATCAATCATAAAACCGGTAAAAACTTTGGAAAAATTAATGGCCACTGCAGCCACCACCAGTTTGGGTAAAAAGGTCTGAAACTGATAAGATTTATTTTTAAAAATGGTATAAAAAGACATGAGCAACATGACCATGGTAATGGCGATGTTACAGACGTCGCGAATAATGGTCCAACCCTTGACCACAATTGGCGCATTGATGAAATCATTATAGGTTAAAATTTTAATCAAAATTTCAATGGCCTTGACCAGAAGAGTGCCCATGACATAAATAAAAAGATGAAAAACCCAGCTTAAAAGAGAAACAACCAAGGAACCGATGGTGTTCATGGCGTCAGCTTTGGCCGCGTGTGGAGTAATAATAAAAACCGTGGCAAAAACAGCCAGGACAATGGCTGGTAAAATAAGTTTTTTATAATTTAATTTTTTGAAATCTAGTTTCATTGTTAAATTATTTTTTTATTTCACCTTCACCACAATCTTGCCATTAAAAGCGGTCCAATCAGCAGAAAGACTCGAGCACAAATTCATACCTTTATAATTACTGGCCCGACTGCACCATTCCCAATTATCCTGAATTTGTATTTTCGGAATAAAAATACATGCCCCAGCGACTGCATTCCAGCCGGCCGATTTTTCGTTTTGACAGGTGTAGGTGTGCATAAGCACATGGGGATTATTAATGTCAGTTTTGGGCGCGATGGCTAAATTGGTCATTTCGGTCACCTCATCATCCCCCCAATCCACCCGGTAAGCGGTCAAGGGCAATTGGTCCTGGCTCACGGAAGAATTAAAACGCAAAACAGCACCAACAAAATTGGTAAACTCCTGCTGGCCGCCGCTTACTTTATTAACAGTAATATTTTTAACTTCGGGCGCAATACCAAGAACATCTTGTTTGTTCCAACATAAACTCTTTAATAATTCGCAGGTCATACCGTTGACACTAGTGGCGCAGGAAACTTCTTTATCAGCGGAACAAACCTGCAAATAGCGGTTTAATTCCGGCGCCCAAACCCAAGCAGCCAAACTCTTGGCAAAAAGTTGTGATAACCTGTCAGCACCGCCACCGTAACCACCGCCAATCTTGCTGGCTTGGCTGTCGGTTAAAGTAATGCCCATGCAAAGCCCGCTTTGGCCGTCTGTCCCGTAGCCGCAATCATAATTGGTAGTGCAGGCCTTGCCAAGACTTTCTGAGGAACCCATGATACACTCGGCACCGCTGTTAACTTTAGCTTCACAAATTCCTTTTTCTGTTTGATTAGCTGAATTAAAAGTATTACAATCAGCGCTCACACTGCAGAGTTCGCCCAGTTTACTGGGATTAGTACATTGTTTATCACTAGTTTTAATGGCATAAGGCGAGCCGGCGCGTACCTGGTAGGGGGCCACGCCAAAACTTGCGTCCGGCGGCATGACATAAAGCGGATTTTTCCAAAGGTCGGGATAATTAGTATTTTCAGCCGGCGGCACGGCAGCGCCATAGGGCGTGTAGTCCTGGCCGTATTGATAACCCAAATCATTGCCGGTGGTCCAGCCCTTGTTTAAGATACGCGAAGCCCAAGTATAATTTTTGCCAAAAGGATCAACGACTTGGACCAAAATATTGCATTTTTCACGCAAGTAGATGGTTGTTTTGTAAGCCACAAGGCCAGGATCCCCGCCGAGATTACATAAACCAGCTTGAAAAGAAGTAAGTTTACCGTTTTCAAAAAAAGCTCCCACACCAAAAAAATCATCGGGCAAATTTTCGCAGACAAAAGCGGTCTGGTAATCGCTCCATGTTTCCAACTTAGGCGCTTCGCCGGAAGTTAACAAATAACCCAACCAATTGTTTTTTCGGTTTAAAACTATCGGCGGATGTTTTTCAGATTTACTAAAACAATCTTCCGCGTCTTCTGCGCATTGGGGAGTTAAAACAATTTGCTGAATATCAGCTTCAGTTAAATTGTATTGGACAACGCCAGGAAACACAAAAATGCCGCTTTGTCCGGTCCAACCTTTAGCGATAGTAGTTTTTGTACCGTTTACAGGGTTAGTCACTTGAGTAAGGGTGTATAAAGGCCCATTTACTCGCTCTCCGGATTTATCACCATTTTTATAGCCAGTACCCAGCTTTAACGTTCTGACATACGGATACTTACCGGCTGATTCCAAACAATAATAAAGTGGTTTACGGTCTTTGTAGCCGGCTTTAGCTTCGGCAGCAAAAATGTCAGTTTCGCCTTTAATGATGTCCACCGGCCACCAATTCAAACAAAGACTGGGGTTAATCGGATCCGGCTCTACGCAAAAACCTTTCCAGCCGCGATAAAGTTTGCCGCTGCCGTCAACGGTTTCACAGCCTAAAGCCGAAGCGCTGGGATAAAGTCGACAGGTACGGGCGATATATTTGTCAGTGGAGGCGCCCACTGTTTTATTTTGCACCTGCAAGACCGGCTGCAAAGAAACACTATCAATATAAAATTCTTTCAAAAAATCATCGCGGGAATAGGAATCGGAATTAAGTTGATTAAAAATCAATTCAGTATAACCGCCGGTTAGTTTGCGTCCGGCTTTGATCACAAATTGTTCCGGCGAACCGCCAACTGTCAAACGTTTGGTGCTGTCGCCTAAAAAGTTGCTAAAAACATTGCCATTTTTCACTTGCAATAAAATCTGTTTGCCGGACTCGTCTTTGGTGCGCGCACTGAAAGAAAGAATATAATTATCACCAGAGGTGATGTTGCCCAAAGGAACTTTGGCGCCGGCATAAACCGCGCCGTTAGAAGCTGCGGCCACCCTTTCATCATATTTGTCCTGATTGACGCTGATTTGTAAAACATTATTAATGACTTGGGAGTTGCCGTTATTAAAAATATCTTGCACCACGTTCAATTCGCCAACATCATTACCCTGCCAAGGCCAGGTGTTACCGGAACCAAAATCACTGTTGGGTAAATTAACGTTGCGGCCGAGAGTGGTCATGGCGGCATAATGCTGCAGCCCTTCAATGACTTGGCCATTACCCCAATCCAAACCGACTTTGGAAAAACCTGATAAATTTTTAAAACGCGCTTCAGCCTCGTCGGCTTTAGCCGCACCCGCGGCTTGCGGAGCGGAAAAAGTCTGATTAGCCCCAGAAACACCGAGCGCCCCTAAATCCACCGGAGAAACACAGGCGCCACTATCATCAAGTTCATTGCATAGCCCAACATCAAAACATAAATTTTCCAATTTATCTTTGGAGTTTTTAATCTGCGCCGCGCTGCGGCAATAAAGCCAGGAATCGCAAGTGCGGTCGCGTTCCACCTGTAAAACCACGTTGGTATTTTTGGTGGTTTCTTTGGGTTTGGTATTAAAAGTAACAAGAGAACTGACGGTATCGGCGTTGTCACTCGCGGCCACGGTCAAGCGATAATTTTGGCTTTCACGCAAACCTGTTAAATTAAATTTATGCAAGTTAGTTGTTTTAATATCTACACCATCACAACCAGTGCAATCAACCTTGGTCCAAGCACTGCCTTCTTTGCGTTCCAATTGGGAAATTTTACCTTTGACCGCGCCATCATCACCGCCGCCAACAGTCAAAAAAGTTACTTCAGCCGAATTACTAGCGGCTTTGACCAATAAATCGCGAATTTTTAAAGGATTGATTAACTCTTCGCAATCATAGGCTTGGTCGGCGTTTTCAACTTTTTCTTTTTCAGTTTCTCCGCTAATGGTATAGGTGCCTGCTTTGATATTACCCACGACAAGGGTTAAAGTGTGAGAAAGAGAAGCCTGTTCATCATTCGCCACGTTATTGCCAATGGAAAGTCGGCCACTCGCCGCTTTGTTGGTGCGCCAGGTAACAGTTAATTTATAATCACTGGCAGTCTTGGTACACTGATAATCGCTTTCCAAAATAGTAAGATTTAATTGTTCGCTAATGGGCACTTCCGGCACTATTTTAAGATTTAAAGTATAACCGGCAACATCAGCCATAGTACCATTGCTATCATCCCAAACAAACTTGGAGCTGAGCACTTTCAAATCGGTACCACCTACATCAGTTTGCTCCAGGGGCGTGATTTTAATTAAACCAACCGTGGCGTCGCCATTAAAACCAACGGGATTATCGGGATTGGGCGTGATGGTGCCATTATTGGGTTGGCCGTCGCCATAGGTGCCGCGCACTACGGAATAGGTACCGGCGGCAACATCATTTCTTTCGTCCGCCGGAATATTAAAAGTAAAAGCGCCGGTCATACTCACCACCTCCACCTTTAGTTTGGCGGGGTCATATTTTAATTGCGCGGCAAAAGCCACGATATCTTTGGTGGTGTGCGCTTTTAATGCTAAAATTTGCGATACATTTTCTTGCAGTTCACGCCCGTTTTCGGCAGCAATATAAATTATATTATCGGAACTTAAATCAACAATATCAAAATTGGCTTCATTAGCCGCTAAAAAAAGAATTGTGCCCGGTGAAGTGATTTTTAAATTACCGCTGGTGGTGGGCGTGACTGCTAAAGTTAAAACATCATATTCTTTTTTAGCTTGATAATTTAAAGTCATCTTCAAACGAATATTAATTTTCCCGTCTTCCAAAGAAGTAACCCAGCGGTCATCGGTACTGACAATGCTAAGTTCTCCGGGTTTGACAGTACCAGTATAGGTCAAACTGGTGGCGGAGGGATTTAAATGGCCACTCTTGGAAGGCGCCACAAAAACTATTTTTATTTCCTGGGTCTGCTTAGTGAAAAGGGTGCCGCTTTCCGGACTGAATTTAAAATACATTTTATTAGTCGTTAAAGCCAAGCCAAAATAGACAGCTACGCCCAAAACCACGGTCGCAATGACCAAGGTTAGAATTTTATGTTTTGGCTGGAGGGCCAAAAACCAGGCCTTAAGACGGGCTGGTTTTTTCTCCGGAATAAAATCAGGAGAAAGAGGATAGTTGAATTGGTTGGGACCGGTTGACATAAAATCAAAAATTTTTTGTTTTATTTTATCTCCACTTTCAAATTCTGCAATTTAGTATTCATGGCCGTACCCGCGCCATTGTCCAAAATCAAATTGGAATTTTCCGACGCTAAAGTTATTGTAGTTGCTCCGGCTTTAAGGGTTTTAAACTTTAAAATTGCCAAAAGACCCTGCTCACCGGTGTAACCGTTACCCGAGTCCAAATAGTCGGCATTGCCAGGGCTCCCGCGCACAATTTCCACTTCACCCGCTTTTCTATTTTCCAGAATACTCATATTCAAAACTGAATCTTGTACAACAACTCCATTATCTTTGGCTAATAAGGCAAGTAAATTCTGATTATATTTCACCAGGGCGCTGCCCAAAACAATATTGGCGCCTTTGGTGTTCATTAAAATATTAACAGTTAAAATATCGCCGACTTTAACAACAGTATTGGCGGCTGATAAAATTATTTCTCCATCACGTTGCGGCGTTTCAACTCCGACCTGATTTTGTTTCAAATCAGTGGCCATATCGCGCAAACTGTCTTCCAAACTGCGATGGTGTTTTTGATAATCAATAATCAGCCCGAACGCGACCAAAATAACAATAATAATTAAAGCTGTGAGGGCACTGATAAGCAGACGATGATGGGAAGGTTTTTTCATTAAGGGTGGTAAAGATTGGATTGAGGGGATGAGGTCGGACATAAATGTAAAGATTAAAAATCAAAACGTAATTTTATTTTTTATTTTATTTTTATTCGTTTGTCTTCAAGAAGCAATGTTTGCTCAGATCTTTCAAATCAGCTTCGCTGCAAGCGATGCCCACAATTTCCACGCTGGAATAATAATAGTAATCGCAGGGCGCTTGATTGGCAATTTTTTGTTTGGGCAAAAGAGAAGCATCGCAAAATTCCGGCTCATAAGGATCTTGATATTCTTCGCAGCCGCTGGCGGTGGAAGAACAAAGGCCGCTCCAACTGGTGCAGATGCCGCCCAAACTAAATGTTTTATAATCAACGCAGTCATCATTACTTTCACAAGAATTATCTTTATTGAGAGAGCGCCCACCTAAACAATATTTAGTCGCGGAACTTTTATCTTCATCTAATCCAAGGCCATCGACTGATGGACAAGACCTGTCTTCGCCAGAAACATACCAGCCATAAACGCCGTTTTGTTCGCGATATTCACAAACGCGATTACCTGGATTTTTATATAAAGCAAAGGCATTGCCGGAACTGAAATTATATTGCCGGCAACCTTCTTCCGTATCGCTACAGGTGTCACTTTCATTAACCACGACATATTTGGTGGTGAAAGAAAATTTACTGGCTGCTTCCGGATCAAAGCGATCGCGCACCAAGGCCCCCAGTTGACGACAGCCCGTGGTTTGGCATTCTTTATTTTTATCATAAACCAGATAAAGCCAATTACTGCGGTCGCTCGTTAAGAACGCTTCGCAACCAACGGCATCCTCCAAACAAAGATTAGAAAATTTTTGCAAAGTAAGGGTGCGGTTGGTGTTATCGCTGTAGGCTTCACAACTACTCATGCCCTTGACTGATAAATTTTCACACAAAACATTCTTTTCCCAAGAATTTTTAATAACTAAAATATTATTGATTTTTTTCAAAGTTATGTCATCCAAATAGAGTGTGCCGGAAATGGTTAGCTGCGGATTTTGATAAGTGCCAGCTCCCAATTCTCCCAAATCAATTTTATAAAGCTGCCAATCAGCGCCAATTTTTTGAGTTTTGGAAACCAGATTGGTGCCACTATCTTTTAAAGAAAAAATAACATTACCGGAACCCATGGCGATAAACGAAAGGCTGTAAAAATCGCCGCCATTTAAATCACCGGCGCTCAAAACAGCCGTAGCGGCAGTAGCGATATTAAGAGAATGTTCGCCGCGATACACAGATGTACCAGCGACAGTGCCACCAGAAAATTTACCAGCTCCGTTTTCAAAATTTTCCGTCAATAAAATTTGAAAATTATAACTGGAATTATCGCGATAAGTGCGGCAACCGGCATTATCAGCGGAACAAGAAGTGGAACGGCTGGGCAGGGCCATATAAATACAAGCGCCATTGGTCCAGGTGCCGGTGGTGCCCAAAAGATTACTACTGTTTTCGCATTCAGCCTGACTATTAATTAGGGAGCGGCGGAAAGGATGACAGTCGGCATCGGCAAAAACCACGGTGGCAAAATCAGCCTGATAATATTTGTTGGTGTCGGGATTATAAAACTCGCGGCAATCAACACCAGCGGTGCCAATGACACAGGTGTTGCCTTGGGGACGATCGCCAAAATCGGAGGAAAGCTGCCATTTTCTCAACTGATAACCCGTAGTTTCCGAGCCTTCCCAAGTATAGAAAATTTTGACCGACGAATCATCGGGTTTGACGCAGGTGCGCAAATAGGAATAATATTCTTTGTTTTCACCGCCAGCAGCGAGTTTGTCCAGGTTGGTAAATTCGTCACAACCACTAAGGGAACAGGTTTTGGCAGTATCAGAAAGAAAAGAAGCCGCGCTGCCGTTTTCAAAATCAGTTTTCATTTGAGTGAAAGTGCGAAAACCAGCGCAAACGGCCGGACATTCATCGTTCCAAGCGGAAACATTTTCATCGCTGCAAGTGGCATCAGAGCAAACTTTAGGTGTGATGACAGCGGGCACGGCGGGAGCAGAAACGGAAACGGGCTGATAAAGTTTGCAGGAAATATCTTCAGCTTGGCAAACATTAGTAAAATTAGCGCAAAGATTATTGCCACTTTCCACGCAGGCATTGATATCGCTGCGCCAAAAATTATTTCCAGCTTCGCAAGCAGCACGGTCATTTTTGCCAGGCACGCGCTTTAAGTAGCCATCACAGAAGCTGGGGCCTAAACGCAAATTAGTTGGCGTTTCCAGATAATCAGTATTATTTAAATCAGTAATTCCGGCGACAGAGGCTGGTGACAGAGGCGTGCCAGCGGCATTAGTCACGCGCGTCAAAGCAGTGCAGCCGTCATCTCTGGAATCACAAGTTTTCTCGGCTAAATAATAACTTAATTCGCCAACGCCGCATTCCCATTTGCCGCTGACTGGATTATAATTCTCACAAAAAGCGGAACAATTGGCCTCAGTACAACTAGCAAGAGTATTTTTAAGATAATTATAATTTTTATTTTCCACGCTTTCGGTTAAACTCTGGCAGGAATTATAATAGGCCGGACATTCACTGCCTTTAATTTTCCAAATTGGTTTTTCCGCCACGCAATAGCCAAAAAATTGACAGCTGCCATTGGGTCCTTCCATAATACAGGAGCGTTCATCAGCACAATAAGTGCGGCGCGTAACCATGGTCATGGTTTGATTATTACCCAAACTAATATCTTGCACATCAATAATATCCGGGCCCGGCCCTTCTTTATAACAAATTGTTTCCGGCGCTTTCAGTTGCCAGTTGGGATCAACTAATTTAAAATAGGGCGAGGTCGGTTCGTTATAAGCGGCAACTAATTTATTTAAAGTCAGGTTGCCAGTGGTGCCTTTAACTAAATCAAAGTTTTTGTAATATTCCGCAGCCAGTTCCCAACCAACCGGCACAATGCGGTATTTTCTTAAGATTAAAATTGAACGATAGGGCAAACCTTCGCGAAAATTAGGTTCGGTGCCACTGCCGTTATAACCAAAAGGCTGGTCGCCTTTAATTAATCTTTGACTAAGCGCTTCTTGCAAAGTTAATTTTTGTTCCACGGCGCGGGCAAAACCAGTATCAATGGTGCAGGCAAATTGTTCGTCGCCGTATTCGGCGGAAGAAGCACCACAAGCCGCCAGCTTATTAATGACATCAACTGAACCGCCGAGATTATAATCGGGATTGGCCAAATCCGCGAATTGGTCTTTGGCCGCTTGCAAAAACCCTAAAGTACCAAACAAATCAAAAGGACCAGTGTTGGCCGCGGAATTAAAGCCCTGCTTAAACGCTTTCTCTAATAATCTGGAAACCAAGGTATTGGTAAAAAGACCGATGGCATCAGCGGCGGCTTCACCAGTATACATGCCATAAGGAATAAGAGAATCAGAAATCAGGCCGGCCGCAAAACCACCATAAAAAGAAGCGGGGGTTTTAACTTTACCAGAAATTGTACTTTGTAAATCTTGAAAGCCCTGCTTGGCCACGGTATTAATTTTAGCCGCCTCTTCCTCGGCAATGCGCATGCTGCGCGCCTGATCCACAACTTCCAAATAGGCGCCAAAATCATTTTGTCCAGGCTCAAATTGAGTTTTAATTTGAAAAACATCAGCGAAATTCATTTTTCTAACATCACCGATGTTTTTTTTGATTTGCGTCCAGGTACAGGTTGGTTTTGATGGTTCAAAAGATGCTTTGGCCTGAATATGAATGACGGCTTTAACCCAAGGCCGGTCAATCGGACTGCACAATTCCGCGCCCCACATCCGGCCGATGTCATTAAAAAACATGCCCAAAGCCTCATCGCCAACAGTAGCCAAATATTTGTCCAGAGGCTGATCAATGAAAAGCGGCTGCTGGCCCTTATTGCCGGTTGATAATTTCACGGCAAAATCATAAGCGACTTTATTAAAAAGATATTTGACCGCGTTTTTATAAGCAACGGCGGTGGTGGTCTTAAGAGT
>JAQTPI010000004.1:0-83816 GCA_028748975.1 Patescibacteria group bacterium
TAGCAAGAAATAAACAACCACCCCCTTCGACTGCTGTCGAAGACCCCTCCTTCGAAAGGAGGGGATAGTGACTACTCCGGCCATTTTTCAATCATTAAAAGTTTTTTATGACCCATGAGTACCCAAAGCTCCTCGGTGACGAAGGGCATGAAAGGATGGAGAAGTTTAAGGATTTGTTCCAGAGTGAAAAATAAAACCTGTTTGGTTTCTTCAGAATCGGAATTTTTGCTGTCTTCCAAATAGACGTCGGCAAAATCGTGCCAAGCAAATTGATAAATTTCCTGAGCGGCTTCATGCAGGCGGAAGTTTTCCAAATTATCTGTAACGGCCTTAGTCGTGGCGTTAAGTTTATTCAAAATATTTTTATCTTCAGCGGATAGTTTTTTATCATCGGGTAATTTTATTTTTTTATTAGATAAAGATTCGGTTTTAACCAAGACAAAACGGGTAATATTCCAAAGTTTATTGGCAAAAAATTTCATGCCCTTGATTTTATCTTCGGCCAAAGGAATATCGTTGCCGGCGGCAGTGGAGAAAATTAAGGCAAAACGCAAAGCGTCAGCGCCGTAGGTGTCAATCACGCCCAAGGGATCAATAACATTATCTTTGGATTTACTCATTTTTTGGCGATCCTTATCGCGCACAAGGCCATGGAGAAAAACGGTGCGGAAAGGAATTTCACCCAGAAAATAGGTGGTCATTAAAATCATGCGTGCTACCCAGAAAAACAGAATGTCATAACCGGTTTCCATGACGTCGGTCGGGTGGAAAGTTTTTAAATCTTTGGTTTTTTCCGGCCAGCCAAGAGTGGAAAAAGTCCAGAGGCCGGAAGAAAACCATGTGTCCAAAGTGTCGGGATCTTGTTGCCAATCCTTACCCTTTGGCGCTTCAGTGCCGACATAAGATACTTTTTCTAACAGATATTCAAAGGGTTCCCGCGCAGCATGTATTTTTAAATGCTCCTCAGTGAAATTTTTATTATTGAAAATTATTTCCAAAGCTTTCCAAACCCCGCTATGAGCAACAATGGCTATCTTTTTTCCATCGTATTTGTCAATTAAATCCGATAAAAAATCTATAACCCTATCTCTGACCTGCTGATAAGTTTCCCCATTAGGAAAACCCGTTACTCTATATTTATCTATTTCCGTTGTTTTTTTATGTGACAAATCGCCAAAGTCAATCTCTCTTAATCTTTTATCAAATTTAATTTTATGTAAATTACCAAATATAATTTGAGCTGTTTCTGTAGCTCTGCTTAAATCAGAAGAAAAAACTAAATCAAAGTTTTTAGCATCAACTTGATTTTTCAATTTATTAGCTTGTTCCCGGCCATGATTAGTCAGTGGATCGTCTTGGTGTCCGCAACCGATATCTTTAACGTTCCCTTCTGATTGCCCATGGCGTAAAAAAGTAAATTTTATACCCTTTGGGGCAGTTTTATACCAAACCGGAATCCGGTGGCCGTACCAAATTTGGCGGGAAATACACCAGTCGCGCAAGTTATCAATCCAGTGAAAATAGACTTTGCTGAAATGTTCTGGAATAATTTTAATTTCGCCGGATTCAACTACGGATTTCATCAATTCTTTCAAACTGACTTTTTGTCCGGATTTGATGTTTTTTAGTTTGGAATCGGCCAGAGTAAATTTTTTATTAACGTCAATAAACCACTGTTCTTTGATTTGCGGTTCAATCACTCCGCCACCGCGTTGGTTGGTGGCAATGCGGTGGGTATAATTCTCATCAACTTTTTCTAAAAGTCCTTTGGCTTTGATTTTTTCAATAATGGCCGCGCGAGCTTTTTTAATATGCTCGCCGGCGAATTCGCCGGCAATGGGCAGAAGTTTTCCGTTTTCATCAATAATTTGTTCTTTATCCAGACCATGCCGTTCAGCCAAGTCAAAATCCACGGCGTCGTGCCAAGGAGTGATGGTCATGACACCGGTGCCAAATTCCATATCAATGACCGGGTCTTTAATGATGGTAGCCGTGACCGGGCCATTGATCCATTCTAAATCAATTTTATCGCCGTGCTGATATTTTTTGTATCTCTTGTCGTCTGGGTGCATGACCACGTATTTGTCGCCGAATTTTGTTTCTGGCCGGGCAGTGGCAATGGTGAAAGGACCATATTTCAAATAGTAAAAAGGAGTTTTTTCTTCCTGCCAAACAATTTCTTCATCAGAAACCGTTGTTTTTAATTTTGGGTCCCAATTGACGATTCTCGCACCACGATAAACAATACCATCATCATACATTTTTTTAAAAGCAGTGCGGACGGCCAAAGAGCGAGTTTCATCCAAAGTGTAGGCTTCGCGGCTCCAGTCGGCGGACGCTCCTAATCTTTTAATTTGATTAATAATTGTGTCGTGACTACTTTGCGCGAATTTTTCCACAAGTTTTAAAAATTCTTCACGCGAAAAATCAAAGCGGGTTTTACCCTCGTTTTTATAAAGATCTTTTTCTACGCGCGCCTGCGTGGCAATGGCGGCGTGATCGGTGCCGGGCAGCCAGAGCGCGCGTCGGCCCTGCATCCGGCGGAAGCGGATTAAAATATCTTGAATGGTGACAAAAAGCGCGTGGCCGACATGAAGAGTGCCCGTGACGTTCGGCGGCGGCATCATAATGGTAAAGGGCTGGGCTTTTTGATTTGGCAAATTGTCAGGATTAAAAAAACCCGAATCCAGCCATTTTTGGTAGATTCTGCTTTCGGTTTCAGCGGGATTATAGGCTTTGGGAAGTTCGGGCATAAATTCGCGTATGTTAAAATGCTAATATGCTAAAATGCTAAAATGATGACTATTAAAATTATAGCAAAAGAGGGTAATTTGTAAAGAAAAAGAGTTGGGTAATAAGTAACTAGCCCGCCTGCCGGCGAGGCAGGTAATAAGTAATAAGAGTTAAAAATTTAACATCGATTAATTTTTTTTGTATAATTAATGATAAGAGCTCCCTAATTACTAGTTACTGATTACTAATTACTCGCCTATGATTAACCGCACGCTGGCATATTTAATTCTTTTCACCATTACCGTTTTGGCCGGCTGTTTTTTGGTGGTTAATTTTTATCGGGCCGAGGCCGAAAACAACAGTTTTAATTGGCAGAATAATTCTTTTAATTCGCGCCAGATGATTCAGGCAGACGCGACATTGGATGATGATTTAATCAACTAGCGCAGACCGAATTCATGCCTGGACTTATTCGCGCGAATGGGTAAATGGGTGTATAATAAATTTAGAGAGGCGGAGTAAATTAGGCGGGAATAATTTTACTTACCATTAAAAATATGGAAATAGTAAGTTTGGAAAAAAATTATAAGGCCTTGGCCAATCGGCGGCGATTGGCTATTTTGAAATTTTTGTGGCAGAGCGAAGAGGCCACGGTTTTTGACATTGCCGAAAAAATTCATTTATCTTTCAAATCTACTTCTAAACACTTGCAGGTTTTAAAACAAGCCGGCTTTGTGGAAAGCGAGCAAGTGCGCATGGAACAACATTATTATATTGCCAAAGACAAAAGTCTAATTTTAAAACAAGTTTTGGCGTTTTTATAGGTTATTTTTTTAACTATTTTTTATGAGCCATGGACTTATTCGCGCGAATGGGTAAATGGAAGATTAAAGAAAATAAAAGAGCCGCTCCGATGAATTCGGAACGGCTTTATTGTTGGAAGATTACCGCAAGAGCGACAATTTGATTCTCTTGGTTTCCTCATTGGTGATGAGGATGAGAAAATAAATGCCGCTTGCTAGACCATCTGCCTGTAAGACGAGGTGATGTTCGCCTGCTGATTTATAGCCATTGACCAGCACTTTTACTTCGCGGCCGAGCAAATTGTAGATTATTAATCTGATGTTGCCAGGCTGAGGAAGTGAATATACAATAGCTGTTTCACCATTGAATGGATTGGGGTAGTTCTGCTGTAAAGCAAATTCTTTCGGCACAATAGTGGGTTCTTGATCGACTTTTGTGAGCGGTTCAAAAATGGCCGTCAGTGTTTTGGAAGTATCCATTTTTACTTTGATGGTTTTGGCTGTATCGCTTGATGCGCCTAACCAATTTTTAAAGCGATACCTCTTTTGTGGAAGCGCTTGGATGATGGCAACACTGTCTTTGTTTTGCCAGACACCTTTCGGCGTGACTTGCACCTGTCCCATAGTCTTGTTGTTTACGGAAACCACCAGCGGAAAAAGATCATTCCAGACGGCTTTTTCCACAGTTTGGCCATAGAGAGTGACTTTGGCAGGATTGTTCCTGCCGGAGTAGGCAAGATATCCTTCAGTCCCTTCCCACTTGCTAAAAAGGTGGAGCAGGCTGTCTTTGGCCACATACTCAACGACCGAGTCTTCAACAGAGAAAGAAACTTCCGTCCAGATCTTGTACCAACCAGAGCCTTGGGGATGCCCAAAACGGGACTGTATATTAAGGCTGGAATAGCGATCATATCTCGCTACTAGTGTGTCTTTTACCTGGCGGAACAGAGGCGACGGGACCAAGTAAATTTGGGTTTGATCGTCGTTGTTGCGCCATTCTTTAAAATAGTACCGGTCGCCACCTATCACGTTGACGAAGTCATTCGGCTTTATGGTATACGATTCCCCTTGTCGCCAAGAGAAACGATGCGGAGCAAGGAAAGTGCCTTCGTTGACTTTGAATTCAAACCCCACTGGATTGGTAGTGACAACAATGTAGGTGACCCAATTCAGGTCGATGGTGATTTTGGTTGTTTCATCCTTAGTGACTGCAATTAGCGTAGCACTGTCTTTAGTTGGGGCGTCGTTGTAATACTCTAAACGCCAAGGATCATTCATGGTTAGGAAAGAACCAGAAAGTGAAACACCAGCATAAACATAATAGTTTCCGACCGGAACATTGGTGAAAGTGACTGTTTGTGATTCAACCAACGGCCCAGTGGCCCCTGCTTTGTGTTGAATTTGCATCCCTGAGGCAGTTAAAAGTTGAATGCCCCAATTTTTTTCCTCTCCTGGCAAAGCAACGCCTTTGGCCAAGACAGTGACTTCCATAGATCCGGTCTCCGCCATTATTTGTTGCACCGGCCAAGCGAAAACAAAAACGACCAGCGTGAGCAAAAAAAATACCTGTAATTTTTTCATGGCTTACTCCTTTACCCCCGAGCTTGTTGGGGGTTTGTTTTTTTGGTTTTTCCCGTTCCACCCCGCCCAAATTTTTTCTTACTTTTTAAGCATAAGTAATCTCCTTGCCCTGACCCCGTTTATGGAGGCGGGCGGTTGATTGTGAAAGTTCTATTTTAACGCCTTTTTATTATATTTTTGTTTTGGTTTATTGTCAAGCTTGATTAATGGGAGAAAATTTTATTGAGGCTGCCGGAATGGGGAATTGATATTATGGACTTATTCCCTCCAAAGGCGGGCAGGCGCGCGAATGGGTAAATGGAAAATTTGGAAATTAAAAAACCGAGCCTATGAAGCGCGGTTTTGTTTTTTCTAGATTTATTTTTTATTATTCTTCTTATAATCTCTTTCCGCCTGCTTGGTAAATTTTTTCAGTTCCGCGTCGGTCATTAAACTAATTTTTAATTCCGCGGCGATTTTTTTGATTTGTTTTTCCGCTTTTTGTTTTTGCTTTGGGTTATTAATCATAATTTCCAATTCCAAGTGATATCCCCAGTGTTTACTGTATTTGAGGGCTAATTCCACGCCTTTGTACAAATAATTATGCCTTTTTTGGAAAGAACGCATGATATTTTGACAACCCCAGAGAGTGAAAATTTTTACAGCCCTATTAAAATTTTTTGGTTCGATTGGCATTTCAATTTCTTCAAAAGAACTGCCACGCCCGATTTTATTCAGTTTCATCACTAGCTTGGCTGTTTTTTGGGAAACATTATTAACCACCTTTAAAAGTTTACCCGGAAAGATAAAAAAATAAACGTCTTTGTCGTCTTGGCCGAGGTCTTTGGCCTTGGCTTTAAGAAATTTGGCCAAAGCATCGTATTTTTTCTTATCAAACCGCGAACGAAATTCAATCTCAATTTGTTTACTCATAATTTTTAATTATTTTCTTTAAAATTTTTCGGGTTTGGAGAGCTGGGCTTATTTTTTTATTTTCAATTACCAAAAGCAAATTTTTTGTTTTGAGCTGTTTGAGGATATCTTTTAAATAAATTTCCCCTTTTTTATTAAGCGCGTTGTGTTGGTCGTGTAGACCGTTGTTGTAGTGGACATGGATTTGAACAATTTTTTGGCCGTTGGCTTTCAGGAAAGCCGGCAAATTGGCAATGAGGCCATAGTAAAGGGAGCGATTGAGATGCCCGATGTCTAGGCAGAAAGAAAGGCCTTTAATTTCGGCAAAAAATTGGGAAAGATAATCAGAGGCAAAGACGCCGCGAGAGCAATTATTTTCTAAACACAATTTAACTTTATTTTTTTTGGCAATTTTAATCAGAGTTTGTAATCGTTTTTTTTCGGTGGCAGTTAGAGCGGCTTTTTTAACAATGTGAAAAATAAGGTGCTGACAACCGATGAGCGAGGCCATTCTTATTTCACCGATTAAGAATTCCAATTCGGCTTTGGCCAAAAGCTGGTCGGTGCAAAACAAATCCTGGGTCAGAGAATGAAGAGAATAGGAAAGACCGTATTTCTTTTTTAGGTCGCGACAAAATTTGATGTCGGAGGCTCGCAGGCGGGTATTTTTATTGTTGAATTCTAGATGCCGAAAACCGCGCTGGGCAAAATCCAGCACCCTTTTTTGATTGTATTTGCCGTTATTTGCAGAGGTGCTAATACCAATAATCATAAATTATATTCTAAAATTTATTTTATTAATTTTTTTAAAAAGTTTAATCGCGTCTTGGAACATGGCGTTTCCGGTTTTACCCCACTTAACATATTCGGTAACTTTTTCCGCTGGCACAAATTTTCGGGGATTAATCAAGCCGGTCGCCGGATCTGGGGTTTGATTCAGTAATTGATCAACCAGACAGACAAAGCGATATTGGAAAAATAAATTCCCCTGTTTTTTGTCGGGGTTATTGGGATGATCAATTCTTTGTACGCCCAAGGGCATTACTTTTTTAACTTTAATATCGGCTTCTTCCAGCAATTCTCGCTTTAACGTTTCCGTGGGTGTTTCCGCGCCTTCGGGAGTTCCGCCGGGTATTTTCCATTTTCCTTTTTCTTGTATTAAGAGTATTTTTCCAGTCTGATCAAAAACAATTCCATAAATCTGACAACAGGGCTTAAACTGGTTTGGATTATCGGTTTTAATCCAAGTTAACGCCACTTTTTTTTCGTTGGTTTTGATAATATTTTTGGTTTTTTGTTTATTCATAATTTTATTATATCACGGTTTCAAACCGTTGTCTTTTTTAGTTTTTGGTGGTAGAATAGAATTATATGAAACCAAACTTTAAAATAGACAATAAAAACGGACAAGTATATAACGCCATTATTAAAATTGGCATTTTGGTAGAACACCAAAATAAGCTTCTTTTAATAAAAGAATTAAATAGCAGTGATGGAAAATATTATTGGAATATTATTAAAGGCACTTTTGAATCCGATAAAGATAAAAATTTTATCAGCGCGGCCGTGAGAGAGTGTAAAGAAGAGGCGAGGATTGGAATAAAAGTAAAACACCTATTAAATATTATTTATCTTAGTGATAAAAATAAAAATAAATATGTTATCCAACTTAACTTTATTGCCGATATTATTAAAGGATTGCCCAAACTTGCTAAAAAAGACTCTCAAAAGAAACTAAATGAAGATATAATTGAATTAAAGTTTTTTACCAAAAAAGAACTTAAAAAATTAAAAAAATCAGACCTCATGAATGAACGATCGTTTTTTGTAGTTAGAGATTGGTTAAAGAGTAAAAGGTATAATTTGGATGTTTTTCTGTTTATTAATAAATAATCTAGTATGACACGCATTTTTTAATAAATTATGAAACTAAACTTTAAAATAGACAAAAAATATTTTTTAATATGCCCATCAAAGCACTTTTCGTGGATTTGGGAAACGTATTGATTATCAACCAAGCCCAAGAAATTAGCGCTCGGTTTGAGCAAGAATACGGGCTTAAACAGGGTGACATCCGCGATGTTTTCAATTTTATTCACACCCGGCCACGGACTGACGAAGAACTGAATTCTTGCCTGGCTGACAAAGGCCTGACCCGCGCGTTTTGGGACAGTTTCACCAAAGATTTTTATAATTCCGAACAAAGGAACGAGGCTCTTTATGAAATTTTAAAAAAAGCCCGCGCCCAAGGAGTTTTGGTTGTTTTCACCACCAATAATTCAGCTGGGCTGGAAACCATTATTGATAAATTCGGCCTTCGCGACATGGCCGATATCATTATTAATTCTTCAGTTACAGGAGTCGCCAAGCCGGAGATTGGTTTTTGGCAGCTGGCGCTTGAGGAAACAAGAAAAAAATCTCCCAATATTTTACCCCAAGAAATTTTGGTTATAGATGACAGTGAAATAAACTGTGCCAGCGCGGAGTCTTTTGGGTTTAGAACAATTAAATATATTCCGACAACTTCTGACGCGGAACTTTTAAATTTGTTGGCGGTTTAAAAACTATGAACAAAGAAAAAACCCTCTCCCTATTTAAAAAATTAAACCATAACACTGAAGACGACAAAGACGGCAAAAATTACCGCTATTTTCATCCTCTGCGGGTTTGGGAGACGGTAAAATTAATTATCAAAAAAGAAAAAATAGCCTATAAAATTGATTTAGATGTTGTTTTTGTTTTATCTCTATTCCATGATTTGGGCAGAAATGAAAAACTAATAAAAGAAAACAAACTGATAAATTCCAAAGATGATTTTGATAAAAATAACTTGGCTTTATTCAAAAAATACATTCTTCCTCTAATTGATGGTCAAAATAAAAAAGAATTATTGAAAAAAGTTGTCTCTGATTTTTCCGCTAAAACATATGAATTATTAGAAAGTAAAATTGTCAGGGACGCCGATAACCTTGATGAAGTTGGAATCTTAAACTTTTGGCGCATGGCTGTCTATGCCGGCAAACACAGACAAGATGTTAAAGAAATAGCGGACTATTATTACAATTTTGACCAGGGCGATAAAGTTAAAAAAATGAAAAAACTTTTTCTGCCCTGCAGTAAAAAGATTGCCAAAGAAAGAATAAAAGAAATGGATAAAATTATGGAAACCTTTAAAAGAATTAATGGCGTGTAGTTTAATTGTTTATGGCTAATTCCAAAATTATTTCCGAAGAAGTGGCGACGGAAAATGGTAAAACAGTTCATAGTTGACATCTTACTGTATATTATGCTATTATATAGATGGCTTCAAAATGCGCTCTAAAACCCTAAAAAAGGAGGTGAACCATGAGATTGCATTTTTTTGCATCTGATATTCTCGATAAAGCCAGCCAGAGCGTCGTGATTCGCCACGGAGAAGATGATAATCATCTGACCCCCTCACTTGATCAGCCGCTATCGGCTAATTCAATTGAAGAAGTGGAACAGTTGGCTATTGAGGTATCAAAATTTTGTTCGTGTCCTGATGATAGGAATTCGGGCGTGACAATTTTTCACAGCCCTAAAATTAGGACGCGCCAAACCGCTTCAATTGTTGCTAGTTTTTGCAAACTAGCTAAGATTGATGTGAACATTGTCATGGACAATGATTTAAGGGAAATGGACCAGGGCAGGTTCATTATTAGAAATCACGTAGACGGAAATGATTATCCGCCATTGATGCAGGCATGGTCTGCTTTTCAAAAAAAGATGGTTCAATCGGATCTTTTGTATCGATTTGGAGATCCATTG
Source organism: Patescibacteria group bacterium (assembly GCA_028748975.1). Taxonomy (GTDB): domain Bacteria; phylum Patescibacteriota; class Patescibacteriia; order UBA2196; family UBA2196; genus JAQTPI01. Next base: position 9,798 of record JAQTPI010000004.1, read on the forward strand.
ATAAATCGTAAGGGAGAAGCGGAATTTCCCGAACTTCTTGACTGGTTTCTGAGTTTTGGAGAAAACCAGAAAGAATTTTCGTTGCGGCTGTATCGTTTTTTGTCGACAATTCTTCTGCCCTTAAAAGGAAGAATTCCAATTATCGTTGCTCATCAGGCGTTGGCATCTCGCATCCAGAAGATTTTCCACGTTCTAAACAATGCGGATATTGAGCATAAAATGGAACCGGGATATCTGGTATGCGAACTAGAACGCACTGGCAGTCGAGTCAGTTTGAACCATGCTTGCGGAGCGGTTGTGCCAAAACCCATAAACATGGCTCATGTTATTTCCATTCTTTCGAGAGAAATTGATTTTCTCGAGAATATCTAACCCCCGCAATGACCAATACAGGTTGTGTCGCTGCGGGGGTAAAATTTTATAACAATGAAAATTATTATAATCCAACCAAGAATTTCATATTATGTCGGTGGCGGCGAAAAAATTCCGTTGAAACACGCGGAATACTTAGCACCCCTTGGTAATGAAATATTAATATTAACGACAGCAATTCCAAAAAATCAGCAATCGTTTTTATACCAAGATTTTAAAAAAAACAAACATCCAAATATACATATTAAGGAATTTAAAATTCCTAAAAAATTTGAATATTTATATAAAATTCAACCAGGTACTGACCGGGCTCGCTGGGACACCGAGTCGGTTATGTTTGGTGATCTGATACAAAACGATTTGGTAAATTTTAAACCAGACATAGTTTTGAGTTATTACGTGTTGGACGGGATATATAATAATTTTAAGGCAAAAAACATATTATATCTTCTCGGATATCCAACGGAAAATATTGAGGCAAGAAAGCCTTTTCTTCGTTTTTATGATTGCATATTTTGCGTTAGTTCTACCGTTAGAGAAAAATGGCATAACCAATTTTTAAAAAAACAAAAAGTATTTACCTTAAATTCCGGCGTTGATTTGGTTGAGACAGTTAAACTGATTAAATTTAATTTTAAACGCAATATTGTTTTTGCCGGCAGATTAATTGAGCGCAAGGGCGTAATGACGCTACTAATGGCTTTTTCAAAAATCGTCACTAAAATACCAGGCGTTCATTTATGGATAGCGGGAGATGGGCCGCAAAAAAAAGAAATTGTTTCTCAAATTAAGAAAATGAATCTTGATAAACAAATTACTTTAGTTGGTTTAATAAAAAACGTCTCTGGTTTTTTGGCAGCAGCAGATTTGGCAGTTTTTCCGTCTTATGAAAAGGAAGGTTTGATGGGGGTGGTTTTGGAAGCCATGGCTGTCGGTTTGGCGGTTATTACAACTTTTGGAAATGGCAATGAAGACGTGATAAAAAACGGCCAGTCTGGAATTTTAGTTAAACCCCGTCAGCCAAAAGAATTAAGTCTGGCAATTTTAAAATTATTAAAAAATGATAAATTACGAAAACAAATTGGAATAAATGCCAAAAAAACAATTAAAAACAAAAATACCTGGAAGCAAAAAACAAGCGAATTTAATGATTTATTAATAAAGCTAAAAAATTATAAAAAGTAATTTATGAAAATATTTTTTTTACGACACGCCCACAGCCTGGCCAATGAAAATAATGTCGTGTCATCTAAACTACCCGGCACTGGATTATCTGAAATGGGTATTTTTCAGGCCAAGGAATTGGCCGATCAACTATTAGGCATTACCGATGATATCAAAAAAATTTATTGTTCACCATTTTACAGAGCAATTGAGACATTAAAATATGCTAATTTACAAACGCCTTACGTAATAGATGAAAGAATAAAAGAACTTGATTATGGAATTTTTGACGGCAAAAAAATAGAGGAAGTTACCGAAAGTATTAATAATACCATGTGCTGGGTTCGGGCAGGGGATAATGGTGTGAAGTTTGGAGAAACAGGAGAAAATCAGAGAGAACTTATTTCCAGAGTATATTCTTTTCTCAAGGATGTTATTTCCGCAAATGAAAATGTTTTAGTAATTACCCACGAATGTATCATCTCAATTATTGCGCGTTTACATAGGAAAATAAATAATTATGAAAAAAAACTAAAAATTAATAACGCGGAAATAATAGAATTGATTTTTGAACCCACCGATGTCGCGCTGATAGACAAAGAATTAAAACAATACGCTTAATAAATAATATTTATGAATAACTCCAAAATTATTTCTGAGGAAGTGGTGACGGAAAAAGGAAAGACAACCTATGTTTGGCGGCCCGGACAAATTATTGCTGATCTTCCGACCAGCCAGATTTATGGTTTTTGCGTGAATACTGAAGGTTTGGTGACGTTGGTTCGAGACAAGGGAGAAAAGAGATTCACTCTGCCTGGCGGCCGTTTGGACGGAAAGGAAGATCCAGAAGACGCACTGATACGCGAATTTAGAGAAGAGGCGCAATTTACGCCGATTGATATTAAGCTTTTGGGAGTGGTGGAGGTGATAGAAAAAGATCAAAACGGAACGATAATTAAACACCACCAGCAAGCGCGCTTTGTCTGCCGGCCGGATAAAATTGAAGAGTTTGTTCCCGAAAAAGATGACTGGGAAACAGTGGAGCGGATTTTTGTGCCGCCGGCAGAATTAAAAAATTATATTCATTGGTTGAAATCCAATACGGGAGTGGCTCAATATGAAGCGTTGATAAGTAGTTTATAAATATGAAACAAACAACCAAACAATATTCAATAGTATGGGTTGCTTACAATGAAGAAAATACATTGCTGGCTTCTTTTTTGTCGGCTCTTAAGGCAATTAAATATAATGAATTTAAAACCAGAGAAAAATACAATGTAAAAATAGTCATCTGTTATAATGGTTGCACAGATAAGACCCCGGAGGTAGCGGAATCAATAAAAAAGAAATATTCAAATAAAAAAATATCGATTAATGTTCTTTCAAGTAAAAAAGGAATGGTCGTGGCGCAAAATACCTGTGTCCAAGATCTTCATCGTAATGAAAGATATGCCAAGTCCCCGATTGTTTTTATAGACGCTGATTCGATTATTAAAAAAAATGTGATATATGTTTTTCTCAATCAATTTCGTCAGCACCCAAAATTAAAGGCGGTGGGAGCACAGCCCAAACCTATTTCATATCAAAAACACGGAGCCATAAAATTTTTTTTGGATAAATTAATAAATTGCCGAGCGTATTTTCCCAAATCTGAAATTACGGTACATTTTGCTCCCGAATATCATCCTTATGCCAAAAGTGACCCACAAAAAATCGGAGTTTGGTTTGAATTACACTCAAAAATATATTTTCACGGCAGGTGTTTTGCCTTGAAAGATACTGGTATTTGGGATGTTCCGGAAAATAGAATCGGGGAGGATACATACCTAGATCGCAGCATTCATTACCGTTTTGGTCCCGGAAGTATCCGACATATGTATGACGCAAATGTGATGTTTGGGCCAATGGTGAGTCTGAAAGATTTTTTAAAAACATATTATAGGATTTATAAGGATTTATCTTCTCTGAAAACTAAATATCCCAGCTTTAATAAAGTGAGAGAATATTCAAAAACAAAACTTGATTGGAAATATATTTCAAAATTATCGTTAAATTGGCAAATTATTTTTTTATTGTACGCGGTATTGAGACGCACAACTCATTTTATGTTTAAAAATAAATTAATTTATCGCAAAAACAGAGTCGGTTCCGTTTGGTCTTATAAGAATAAACTTAAGTTGAATGGTTGTATGCCAACGAATTAAATAGTAAAAATTATTATAAAAAACCAGCCTGATGATTATCGGGCTGGTTTTGTTTTTTTCCAAAATTCATACTAAGTTTTAGGCAGAGGAGAAGGGTAAAAATAGGTGGAAACGACGCAAAAAATTTTGTTAATGATATGGACTTATTCGCGCGAATGGGTAAATGGAAAATTAAAGTAAATGAAAAATCGTGGTAAAAGACGCGGTTTTTCTTTTTCCTCAATTCATGCTAAATTTTAAGTGGAAAAAGAGGAAAAATGAGGCAAAAAGTTATCCACTTTTTGCTCTTGACAAAAATCTTAAAATGCGCTATAATTACAGTATACAAGATAAGGAAGAAATAATGGCTAAGGTTAGCCAATTCCATATAGAAAGTCCTTTCACAATTAAACTCAAAAAAACAAACGAAAAAATCCGCAAAGCGGAAAGGAGCTAAAAATGAAAAAGCTTACAAGTTTCGTGCTCGTCGCCGGCATTATGGCGATGACTCTGGCTCTGACAACCGCTTGCGTGAAATACACGCCGGTTGACCCAGAGGCCAGTCGTCTGGAAGCTGCCAATCAGATGGTTGGCACTGTCCAGGCCGGAGTCGCATCTGCCCAGACTGAAATTGGGTGGGTGCAGGTGTTTAATACTGGAAGTTCCGGTTTTAGCACCCAGGATTTCATTAAAACAGGCAATGGAAATATCTTTGCCTGGGATATGGTTTACGGTATTTTTCGCTCCAGCGATAACGGAGCAATGTGGACCAACGCTCGTAATGGTTTTACCACCATTAGTTGCTTCGCAGCTGACGGTGAAAATATTTTCGTTGGTGAAGACAGCTGGGGAAAGATTTTTAAATCTACCGATTACGGCGAAAACTGGACAGCCATCACCGATGGTTCTCCAGTTACTCTGCCCGCAATCGGTCTGGTGGTTTCCGGAACGCATATGCTGGTCAGCAGCGGCAACAGTTCGGCTCCTAACGGCGTCGGATTCTATCTTTCCGATGACGAAGGCCAGACCTGGAATTCGCCGGATTCCGGCAACACCATCAAGACCGTTAAGAGGTTTTTTCAGAATAACGGAAAAATCTATGTTGGTACAGCCGGAGACGGAATCTACGTCTCCGCTGATGGCGGAAAGAAATGGAAAGACATTTCCATCAAAAGCGATCGGCTCGGAATAAACACCGTCAACTGCCTTGCTGTTCAAGGAAATCAGCTCTTTGCCGGCACCCAGGCTGGCTTGTTCGTCTCCACTGATGACGGCGTTTCCTGGACAGCGGTTCCCGGCATCAGCTGGGACACTTCGGTCAGAGCACTGGCGGTTAGTGGCAAGAATATTTTCCTCGGAACATGGGGAAAAGGATTGTTCCTCTCCACTGACAGTGGCACAACCTGGAGCAAGAATGCCACAACTGGTTTGCCAACTGATGAATATGGAAGTGCTTTCATTATTTCTCTATTTGTCACGGACGACGGATATCTGTTGGCTGGCGCGTTCCATAACGGTATCTGGCGCCGGGCACTCTCCGAGATGATTGAAACCTCGGTGGAGGAACCGGATCAGCCAGGTCAGCCAGAAGTTTCTTCGCCCACTGCTTTCCAGCTGGCGCAGAACTTTCCCAACCCGTTCAATCCGACCACGACTATTGTCTACTCCATTCCCAAATCCAGCAGTGTCAGACTTTCTGTGTTTGACGCCTCTGGTCGGGAAGTAGCAGTGCTCGTGAATGCTCGACAGAATGCCGGGGAATACCGCGCCACCTTCAATGGCGCCAATCTGCCGGCTGGCGTGTACTTCTACCGCCTGCAGGCCGATAATTTCATTCAAACAAAAAAGATGTCTTACCTTAAATGAGACATCTTCACTAATTCATCAAACCCCGTTCCAATTGGAGCGGGTTTTTCTTTTATTTCTTTACCATTTCCTCAATTACCTTTTTAATATTTTTTTCTTTTTGCCACAGTTCGCCGATTTTTTGACGCATCGCAGTTTGATATTCCATGTTGGGCTTATCTTTGCCTTCCACCAAATCAGAAAATTCGTGATTTAGGATTTCATTAAGTGATTCTTTTAAGTCGTAAAATTCTTTGGGATTCAAACCAATTTCGTCTTTCAGCCATTTTTCAAAACAAAAATGAATGAAGAAATGAAAAATTTCATGAGCGCAGATTAATTTTGGCGCCAGAGTCAAAGCACTGACGAAAAAGTAATATTGGTTTGGATTATAGCCGCAGCGATCATTGACGGTTAAATAGGCCGTGATTTCTTCCACTGGCAATTTTACGCCAAAGATTTTTTCAATTTTTTGAAAAAATTCGTCATTGATCGAGGCCCATTCTTTTTGCAGAGTTTCAATTCTGTCCGCCATGTTGATTTTTCTTTCGGCGGTGAAATCAAGAATAAACTTTTTGATTTTTTCTTTATCTAAATTCGGACCATAAATTTTTTCATACTCCGCCTGTCGCCGGGAAAGGTGCTCACGCGCGCCCACCGCGGTTTTGGCAATGATGAAATTTTCAATATCTTTGTCTAAATTGTAGGTGAAATTTAGTTTCATAAATTTATTATACCATGGTTTGTGTTTTTTGCCTTTTTTGGTTTTTGGTGATAAGATAAGATTATATGAAACTGAAATTTTTGATAGACAAAAAATACCTTTTGGCGCACGCTTTATGGCGGAATGCGACGCCTTTTCCTGAATGGGATGATTTTAAAAATTATCTTTGGCAGGAATCGATTTTGGGGTATCAATTTTTAGCCGGTTCACCAGAAGCATTATTACAAATTAATAAAACCAGCGAATTAATCAAAGAAGGCGATAAATTATACAAGAAAGCATTGAAAAGAAAAGAATTTAAAAAATTATTAGCGGAGACGGAAAAATATCGGCAGTGGCTGGAAAAGGAATGGAATAAAAATGAAAAGAAAATTTTGGGCTGGGTGGAAGAACTTGGTGGATTAAAAATACCAAATAAAACTATTACGGTTTTTGTCACCCACCCGAAATTTCGTAATGGCACAACTCTTATAGAAAAATATGTTATTTTATGGGGACACCCCGATGATTGGAAAAATTATTCTTTGGTTTATTTAACCCATGAATTATTGCACCTTTTGACTAAAAAATGTAAAAAATTATTTATCATGCATGCCTTAATCGAGCTTCTCGCTGATAATGAAATTAGAATTAGATTAAATGGTGGAGGTGCGTATTTTAAAGAAGGCAAACATTCCGTCGGCCACCCATACTTAGCAAAATTAGAAAAGAAAATTTTGCCAAAATGGAAAGAGTTTATTAAAAATAGGAAAGGAAAAGATTTATTTGATTTTGAGAAAAAAATAAAGGGTTGATTAGTATACTAATCAACCCTTTTGGTTCCCGCACATAGCTTGCCTTAAGGAATGGAAGGCTGACATTCGGCGGTCGGCTGGCAATTTCCGAATTCCGGATTGCAGGGACCCGTGTCGGCCTCGTTTCCTGTTTGGCGGGCGGTAACCTCCAAGATTTCGAAGGCATGTTCCATGGCCCACTCCTTGGTTTGGTTGTTATTGATTAACCGGATCGCGGATTGCAATCCGGATTACACGAACCGCCCGGGAGACAGGTCGGGTTGCAATCGTTGTCCGTTGGGAAACAACGATTCTCGCCTTTCCTGAAGTCGGTGCCGGCTGTGACTTCCAGAATTTCGAACATCCTTTTCACCTCCTTCCACCCTAGTTCCATTTGCCAGTATAAGGATTATACAAACAATCAATTGGTTTGGCAAATAAATCGCCAGTTGGAGAAGAGTTTTTGGCTTTAGGTCGGCAATCAAAACAACAATATCTATATTCGCAATCCTTACAAGTTTTCACTTGGTCTTTTGTAATGTTACGAATTTTTAATGCTTTTTCATTGCCGATTATTTCTGACACTGAACCGTCAAAAACATTTCCTAAAACTAAATTCCTTTCCATAATACAGGGTATTATGTCTCCGGTTGGTGTTACGCAGATGTTTTTTGAAAAGCAATTGTGTCCACACTGAGCTCTTTGAAATTTTGGTAAGGTACAATGGCTAAAAGATGGTTTACTGATTTGATATTTCTTTAAGATTTCTTTGGGTATTAACTGATTATTTTTTCCATTTCCACATGGCCTTACGGGATCTATCTTCACGTTTTGAATGCCTAAGTTTTGAACAAATCGTCGAGCATCATAAACATTGTCTTGATTAATGTTCATCGCTACAATACCAACTCGTGTTTTGATTCCAACATCAACCATCTTTTTTAAATTGCTGATTGTTTTTTCAAAACTACCTTTTACGCGAGTCACTTTGTCGTGTATTTCCGCTTGATCTCCATAGATCGACACAGCGACGTTTATTTGATTGGCCCCGAAAAAAGCAATATTTGAATCGTTTATCAGTGTGGCATTGGTGAAAACTTCAATAAATTCAAAACCTATTTTTTTACTTATCTCGATGAGTTTAATTAATCTTTTGGATATAATCATTGGCTCACCACCGATAAATTGCAGTTTTTTACAACCAATAGCGTAGGATTGTTGCATCACCCTAACCCAATCCTTGTCGGTCATTTTATTTTTTGGATGGTTTTGTTTTTTCTTTTCGACCCGATAGCAGTGCAGACACTTTAGATTGCAAGCTCCGGTTATTTCTAACCAAACAAATTCCAAAGGAGCAGGTTTTTCAAAAACTATTTTATTTACCTTTTCCCTATTTGTTAAAATATGACCAAGTTTAAGATCGGTTAAATTTTTAATACAGGCGGCTGCTTTTTCTGCTAAAACACCGTCTTGGTAAGATTTAAGTAGTGTTTGAATTTCTAATCCGTCTTCCAGTTTTTTTATCAATTTCACAACGTATTCGTCAACTGAATAAACTTTTCCGTTTTCTAGATTATGAACCACACCTCTTTTTGCTCCCTCAACAAGGAAGCAGTATTTTTCTAGAGCAAAAAAACCCTTCATTTTGCTTTCCTCCTTCCTTGTTTGGTTTTGAATGAGCTTTTTGTTTATTTTTGGCTAAAATTAGCCATTTTAGTAAAATCAGTAGTACTTCATATTGTATAAGTGTGTTTTTTTAGATTTTCGTTACACTTGACTTTTTTCTTTACTCCAATTATACATCTATTTTATGATTTCTGTCAAGTTGGATTAAATGATATAATATAGATATAATACTTTATCCACAAAAAATTAAAGATTCCCTCCGCTAGCTGGCGGATCACGGGAATGACATTAATAACAGACGACCTCACCCCCAACCCTCTCCTTGTAAAGGAGAGGGGGACGAACAAAATATGAAAATTAAAAGATATAAAATTTTATTGGTCGGAGTGATTTTAATTTTAATCGCCGGTGGTTTTTTTGTCATCCAAAAATCCGGCCAGGAAGCCGAAGCGCAGGGGCTCTTGCCGCTTAGCCCGCCGACCAATGTGCAAAAAAATTATGCCACCACCGCCCTGATTGATTGGAGTTGGAGCGCGCCAGTATCCGGCGGCCTGCCGATTGATTATTACAAAGTCTACACTGGCAGCGGTGGCTTCATCTCCGATGTCACCGGCACCAACTATACGCAACCCGGGCTTAATCCCAGCACGCAATATTCCATTAAGGTTATGAGCTGTAAATATGGCAGTGACCCGACCTGCACCGGCCCATATTATGCCAGCACTTTTTCCAGCACGGCTTATGGCTATACCAAAGCCAACACTCCCAGTAATCTGACTGTTTCTCCATCCGCGGATTGCTTGGCTGATAATTACGGAGCCAGCGGGGAGTGCCAATTGACTTGGAGCTGGAGCGCGAATGACAACTCGGCGGGCACAAATTATTATTATTCAACAGATGAAGGTGCGGGCGCGTGGACAACCAGTTTGAGCTATACAGAAACAATCAGTTTTGACAGTTGCCGTACGCATACCGCGGGCAGCACGGCGCATACTTTTTACGTGAAAGCCAAGAATGGAGAAGGTGAAGAAACTGACACGACAAGTTTAAGCAAGACGGAATATAATGTGTGTGATTGGTTGGAAGATTTTGTTTTAAGTCATATTCCTCCTTATGCCAACCAATTTCGCGCTACCTGGACTCCCTCTCCAAATATTGAGATTCGAGCAGCATTAAATGGCGGTAATTTTCAGACAATAACAAACAATGGAACATTTATGGCTGGACCAGATGGGGTTTGGGCAAATGCAAGAAATTGGGTGGATTTTCAATGGCATTATGTTGGTGAAGCGTGGCCTCCTAATATAATAATAACCAAAGAAATAAAAGCCCTTCTTCCTCAAGTCGCTTCAGTTTCTTGTTCCGGCGCTACCACAAATTCTTTGACAGTGACAGCAGAGGGTGGGGGACTGGGTTTTCCAAACCTTTTTACTCTTCTAAGTGGAGTAAAAATGTCAAAGGCCGTGGTCTATGGAACAGATGATGATGTTGGGACGTATAGTAGTGGCTACCCAACATCAATACCTTTGACTTGGACGGTTTCCAATCTTTCTCCCAACACTTCCTATTCTTTTAAATTTATAAGCTATAACCAAGAAGGCACGGCAAACTGGGAAACAGAAGCTTTAACTGCCGGGAGCTGTCGGACGGCCGCGGCGGTTTATCCTCAATGCGGAACAACAACATATAGCCCGGCGCCGCCAACTTGGACCCACAGCAGCGTGCTGGTTTCCATCCCCTGCACGGAAGAGGGCGGGCCTGGCTGCTCCAAATCAACCTACACCTTGAGCCGTTCAAGCAATGGCAGCGGCACCATTGTTATTAGTGATATTGTCGGCAACACGACCGAGTGCCCCTACAACGTCACCAACATTGATAAAATTGCGCCAACAGTGAATTCTTTTACAGTTGACGATCATGCTTCTGATTTTACCAGCTCTGACACTGGGCCGGTGATTGACTGGACCGTGGCTGATTCTGGCGGGTCAGGACTGAAACAGGTGGAGGTTTGGCGCAAAACCGCTGGCGGAGATTGGATACTGATTTATACCACCACTGATGTTTCCGGCAATGGCCCGACCAGCGGTTCTTTTACTGACTCGGTTGATTGTCTGCCTTCCCACCAACCCTACACCTATGGCATTCATGTTTTGGATAATGCCAATAATATCGGTTATGAAAATAATCCCATCGCGGTGACCCTTTCAAATTGCGGCGGGACGCCAACTTGCGGCAGTAATGACAATGGCGAAGGCGATTTGTTGCAGGCCACCTGCGAGAACGCGCCGATTTTTGGCAAATGGAATTATGCTTCTGACGACGCGACAGGCATGTGCTGGAAAAAAGACCGCGACGACCCCTATCTTTGCTGCGGTGACGACTCGGGTGAAAATTGGGATTATTTCCGCGAATTTTTTGGCAGTTTTGGCAGTTATTCCACCGATGAGAATGACAATGCTTGCTGTAATAATGCTTCTGACTGCGTCTTTAATCACACCTGCTATGATGGTGATGCGAATGGCGCCAGTTTTGAATCCGCTTCCTGCATGAGCGGCCAAAGATATTGCGGCGGACCCAATGTTTATACTTGGGAAACCGACGCTGATTACAATTTTGCCGTCTGCCAATGTTTGCAAGGTTCTGCCGACCGCTGGAATGAAAGCGGCTGGTTTGGCGGCAACCAAATTAATTGGAGCATTGGTGGTTATTCGCAAGACCGTTGCTGCGGCGATGATGCTGGAGAAGTTTTTGCCAACGGTGTTTGTACCACTGGCGCGGCTCTGCCGGATTTGGTGGTGGAAAGCGTGACGCCGCCGACAGGCCTGATTTGCATGGGCAGAAGCGCCACATTTTCCGCCGTGATTAAAAACACCGGCAATGCTTCAACCGGCGCGGGGTTTGCCAACCAGATTACTTTGGTGGACACGGGCTCGTGCTTGGCCAATTCTACCGCGCTCACGGCGAGCGAAAGCAAAAATATTTCCTGCGCCATTACGCCGAGCGCGGCTGGAATTAAAACCGTGATGTCGCAGGCAGATTATGACGATGCCATTTCCGAATCCAATGAAGACAATAATGGCCGAGACACCACCGCCACAATTTTTGCCACGCCAAACACGCCCACGGGTTTGACAGCCACCGGCATTGGCGCCACGGACATCACTTGGGACTGGGACAACATGAGCGGCGCCACTTCTTATATAATTTTATTAAACGGCATTCCGGTTGACACGGTAACCAGCAGCCAATACATTGCCCAGGATCTTTGGGGCGCGGCTGATTATACCATCACAGTTCAAAGTTACAACGGTTGTGGTGTCAGCAGCGGAGCGCAACACACAGTCACCAGGGGCGTGAGTTTAGCCGGGTCGCCGGGCGCGCAGACAATTAACCAAGGCGCGAGCGCCATTTACACCATTACAGTTTCCTCGGTTAATGGTTTGGCTGATACAGTTAATCTTACTCTCTCCGGCTGTCCCAGCGGGGCAACTTGCCAGCTTTCGGGCAGTTCCGTGATTTTAAATAATAATTCACAGGGCGTGACTTTGACAGTCAGCAATGCCAGCGTTGGCGGACCCTACACTCTAACCATTTCCGGACATGGCGTGGCTTCAAATAAAAACGGCGCCACCACCGTGGATTTGACCGTGGTTGAGGCCAACTATCCATCGGTTTCCATCTGGGCCATTCCGCAGACAATCGCGCGCGGGCAATCTTCCGTTGTTTCCTGGACTTCCAATAATGCCAGCAGTGTTGACATAACCAACATTGGCACTGGTCTTGCCACGAGTGGCAACCAGTCGGTGGCGCCGACAGTGACCACGACCTACACGGCCACGGCTTATGGCAGCGGCGGACGCACGGCCACGGCGAGCGTGACCGTGACCGTGACTAATCCGACAGAAATTTATTGCGGAGACGGAGTTTGTAATGGCGCGGAAACTTGCTCCACCTGCCCCTCTGACTGCGGAATATGCGTGGGCGGCGGCGGCGACTCTCCGAGCACCCCCACGAATTTAAGCGGTCCTTCCGGCTGTACCACCGACACCACGCCAAGCTTCAGTTTTACAGTTTCCGACCCGGATTTTGGCGACAAGGTTGGCTATCAAATTCAAATTGATGACAGCGCCACTTTTGCATCGCCCTTGATTGATTTCACCTGGAGCAGCTTGGGTGATACTCCGCAAAACGGCACTTTTGACACGCCAAGTTCCTGCCCCACGCCACTCGGCGGCTATGCTGTCTGCAATACGCCTTTGCCGGCCGGCAACTATTATTGGCGCGTGCGCGCTTTGGACAACCACAGTAATTTTTCCTCCTATGAATCCGGCAGCGCTTTTTCCGTGGCGGCGGTTTGCGGCGGGGGTGGCGGCGTGAACGCGGATTTCACTGTTTGCAAATACAGCGCCGACACTTTTCAATTTTTAAACGCCACCGAGGGCGTCACTGTGCCAACCTATGGCTGGAATTTTGATGATGGCACGGGTTGCGCCGAAACCGGCTGTACGGCGAGCATTGGCGGCACCACCATTGGCACACGCATTGATCCGGCGCATAAATTTAATAATAATTATTGGGCCAAACGAATCAAGATTACTTTCAGCAATGGCGGACAGGCGGAAAATTTGGTGGATTTCCCGGTTTTAATCAAACTTAATGGCAGCCGCATTGATTACACTCAAACCCAAAACAGCGGGCAGGATTTGCGCTTTTTTGACGCGGACGGCGGCACGGAATTGGCTTATGAAATTGAAAAATGGAATGAAAGCGGAGATTCTTTTGTCTGGGTGAAAGTGCCACAAATTGACGCCAGTTCTAATTCCGATTACATTTGGTTGTATTATGGCAATCCGGCGGCAACGGCTGGCGCCAATGCCGAAAGTGTTTGGAACAGCGGTTATGCCGCGGTTTATCACCTGAAAGAAACTTCCGGTAAACATTATGATTCCACGGCGAATAATAATGATTCCGAAAATAATCCAAACGTACAAACACAAGGCAGTGCCGCAGGCAAAATTGACGGCGCGGATGATTTCTTAAAAGAAGTAAACGGAGAGGGCGAAGAAACCTCTAGTGATTCCATTACAATTAATGATAGTAATAGTTTGGATTTGACCAATGCTTTGACGATTGAGGCTTGGGTGCGCTCAGACTATTTGGAAAATCGTGACCGTATTGTGTCTAAGGGTTCTATTTCCCAGACCTATGTTTTGCGGCAAGAAATTTCTGACACCGGTGGTTCTTTCCCAGGTTCTTTGCATTTTTTTGGCGCTGGTGTTGCTCAAGCCAGAAGTATTTTAACCGCTGGCACTCTTCAATATATAGCGGCCACTTGGGATGGAATTAATGGCGACCATAAACCCAAACTTTTTAATAATGGTTCGGAAGTCAGTTCTTATTTTGCGCAAACAGCCAAAACAGCACCTATAAATGCAAACACCGAAGTTTTGACCATTGGCAATATTGATCAGGGTTGGGACGGTATTATTGATGAAATGCGGCTTTCCAATGTGGCGCGCTCCGCGGCCTGGCTCAAAGCGCAGTATCTTTCCATGAGCGACACGTTTAACACTTTCAGCAGCCAAGAAAGTTTGGGATACGTGATTGACGGAGGCAAAGTGGCGGGGGCGACGGATGAATTAAGAATTATGAATCAAGAATTAAGGACGACTGATAACGGGCAACAAACAACCGACAACTTACAACAAATAACCAACAAAAATATTTTTGAAAAGATTTGGGCGGGAATTAAAACGGCGGGGAAATGGGCGGTGAATTTATTCAAAGCCAAAGATTCAGAGGCCTTAAGCGCCACCTATTCGGTCATGCTTTCGGTCAATGACCCGGCTGGCAATGACACGGAAACAAAAGTGGTGAATTTGGCGAGCGTGCCGCTGTGTGAATTCAACCTGACTAATGTTTCTTCCTTGAGTTGCGGACGGGTGGACGGCGAATGGGAAAAATTTGGCGGTTTCGCTGACGCCGGCGCCTACACGGTGAAAAGATGCGCGGGCAGCGGCTGCAGTGATTTTGACACGGTCAGCGTAACCAAGTCCTGTTCCACCTCTTGTTATTTTGAAGATATTGGCGTGGAGCCAAGCACCGCGTATTCATATTACATTTCTTTGCCAACGCAAGGAGTGAAAAATTCCACTGACAATCCGGCTTGCGACGGTGCCTCCGCGATTTGTCCGCTCAGCGTCACTACTGCGGTGTGCGGCGTGGAAGGTTCGGACATAGTGACCACACGCGCCTGCGGAAAAATTACTTTGATTTGGGACGAAGTGGAGGGTTCAACTATTTATGAAGTTCAAAGGGCGATTGGCGCCAGTGATAATACTTTTACCACGGTGGCGACCTTGGGCGCGGGTACAACGCTTTATGAAGATGAGGACGTGGTTACAGTCAGCACCACCAAACCTGCTAACCAGTTCCGTTATTGGTATCGCGTGCGTTCGCAGGCAAGCAATGGCCAATGGTCTGATTGGTCAGCGGCCGCGCCGGTTGGCGGCGAGTATTCCTATTGTTACCGCGGGCCGAGCTGGGAGGAGAGGTAACGATAGCATTAAAGCATTAAAGCATTAAAGCATTAAAGCAATAGTTTTTGTAATAAAATTTTTTAGGCGGTTTTTGGCTAATCTTAGCCAAAAACCGCCTTTTTCGTATATTAAAAGTTATCCACTTGACAAATTTTCAAAAATGCGCTATACTTAAGGTAGCTGAAAGAAGCTAAAAAACAACCAAAAAACATACAAAAAAGCCCGCCTTCATAAACGAAGTCGAGGCAAGGAGGATGTCATGAAACAGCTACTTTTTCTCGCGGCAATGATCGTATTTCTGGTCTACGCTTTCGCGCCGGGACAGACCCAGGAATTGAACAAGAATGGGTTCAGGCTGGAAAAGGACATTTTGGTCGACGGAGTCTTTGAAAATGACTTTGTCGCCACAGCCTTGTCCTTTTCGGTCCCGGCCAATGTGGACACCGCGATCATTGATCTTCAGGGGCACAGCATTGTGTCCTTGATGCGTCCGCCCGCGTATTCCTACGCGGCCGGAATCAGCGTGGCCTGCGCCAACGACGAGACCGTGATCATTGTCAAAAATGCCACGGTACGCAATTTTGACGCCGGCTTTGCTTTCCAAGGCGGGCAGATTATCCTGAACAACGTCACAGTTCAGGGAAATCGCATACCCCTGGTGGCCAACCGCGCCAGCGTCAAAATGACGGCAGTCACCATGCCGGCCAATGTGGAGATCCACAACGGCGGGCAGGCGCTGCTCCAGTAGCGGCCAAGCCAAACAAGTGCCGGTCCGATGATTACATCTCGGACCGGTTTTTTTATTTGAATATAATATTAAGAGACGATTTGATGTTTATCTAACCACCTATTTATACCCTAAAATTATTTATTTTTTAGCCCTTGACAAGTTTCCAAAAATGCGCTATACTTACGATAGCTGAAAGAAGCTAAAAAACATACATAAACCAAAAAGCCCGCCTTCGTAAACGAAGTCGAGGCAAGGAGGAAAGACCATGAAAAAGTCTTTGATCGCAATCGTAGCGGTTGCAACTTTATTCTGCAGCTGCGTGGTGGCACAGGCAAAAGAAGCGACCAGCTACCATCACCTGGAAGGCACCAGTGAGATCGGTTTTTATGTGGTGCCGCTAACCGACAATATTTTTGACCTGATCGGATCGAACCTGGAGAGTGCCAGGGTTTGGGACAGTGGCCAGCAGAAGTATGTGGAGCTGGACACCACGGGGTTGAAATATTACGCCCGCCACGGCGCCGGATTTATCATCAAGGTGAAAAATCCACAGGAGCTGGAAGTGGTGGGCGAACCGGTTTCCACCAGCGACATCAAATTACTGACGGGCTGGAATTTCGTCACCAACACCACGGGAAGCTTTTACAATTATTTGGAAAAAGATTGTAAAGTGATCGCGCTGTGGATTTATACCGACGACGGGTACAAACCAGTCTCCGTGCAAGATTTTGAACTGGGAGACGGGACTCCGTTCTGGGTTTGTGCCCGGAAACCAGGGAATCTCAAGCTGAAAAATTCTCAAAAAGAACCGGACATAACCACGGTTTTTACGAGGAATTTGACAGCTACCCCGCCGCCGATTCAATAACAAGCCTTCTTCGGCAAGCCTCGACATTGTGTCGAGGTTTTTTTATTTGGGCCTAGCGGCCTCCTACGAATGTACGAATTCTACCAAGATACTAATAATAAAAAACGAAATGACAAAATGATTTTATTTCCCTATATCCTTATTTCTTTATTTTCTGTTCCCCTTATTACTTATTACTTATTACTTATTACTAGTTACTTATTACCCGCTTCTAATGTTTTTATGCTTTAATGTTTTAATGTTTTTATGGTATAATAAAATAGATATGCACCACAGAAAAATCTTACTGACTTTTCTGTTTTTAGCCGTTCTGATGATTGGCGGATTTTTGGCGTCAACAAAAGCGGCCTGGGCCGGCACTGGTAAAATCGTGGGCGATAAATATAACCTGCCCTATCCGCGCATCGGCGTGTTTCTTTGGGCCGGCACCACGGAATGGTTCGCGCAAAAAGGAATTGATTTGGTGGCGGCGAGCCCGGGCGTGGACATTGAGGGAGTAAAAAAATTAAGTCCGAAAGTTTTAGTCAGCCACACCAATGACATCAATAAATTATGCGGCGACGATCGGCCGGAAGAATGGTATTATCATGACGCCGATGGCAATCGTGTTTCCTACTGGGGCGGCTATCTTTGTAATTTTAATTATCAGCCTTTCCGTGAATTCGTCGGCAATACTTTTGCCGGCATGGTGGGCGGCGCCGATTTCGTCACCACCGATGGGCTGTGGACCATGCCTGGCCGGGCAGAAATTTTACAGACGGTTCGAAGCCGGATTGGCGACACGCCTTTTATGGTCAATGGCAATGGCGGCTATGAACAAGATAAAAGCATGTATGAATATTACAATGGCAGTTTTTTGGAAGATGGCGGCAATTTCAACAGCAATTGGGATTCAGCTTTTGGCACCTATGAAGACATGATGAATTATGCCCGCCAGCCGCACATCATCGTCATTGACGGCACCCCGACCAACTGGAGCTTGCCCAACATGACTGATGATTTCAAATTGATGCGCTTTGGCCTTGGCACGACGCTTCTTGGCGACGGCTATTTTTCTTACGAAGTCGGAATTAATAATCATTTTTATATCGGCTATTTTGACGAGTATGATTTGGATTTGGGCTATCCCAAAGGCGCGCCGCAGTGCATCAAAAACGAAGGCCGCTGGGGTTATGAAAAACGCTGCGTTTTCGTGAGGTTTTTTGACAAGGGCGTTTCCATTTTGAATGTCAAAGGCAAATCCGAATCAATCAGTGATAATGATTTAAAAAGCTTGCCCGGTTATGCTGGCCCGTATTATCGCTTTCGGGGCGGGCAGGACACGGTTTGGAATAATGGACAGCTTTTTACCAGTTTGAATTTGGACGGCCAGAAAGAATTAACCAACGAGCAGTACGAGCATTATAAAATTTGGGGTGACGCCATCATTCTTTTAAAAGAACCGAAAGTGGTGGTGGCGGACATTATTATTGATGACCACCCGCTGGTCACCTCGCCGGCTAACAAACAAACAGAACTGAAAGGTGCGGCCTGGGAAATTGTCAAACCCGGTAAAGGCGATAAGTTTTGGCGGCTTTATAGTTCGGAATTGGGAGAAAGTCCGGCATCTTACGGCGCGATTTCCGCCAGTAAAAACGCGGAAGCAATTTTTCGGCCAAAGATTGGCGTGCCGGGCCGCTACCGCGTCTCTGAATGGCATGGCAATGATTATGCCGAGAGTGAAACAACCAGCGCCATTTATGAAATAAATTATAAAGGCGGAGTTAAAGTTGAATCAATTAACCAATCCCAAAGTTATGGCCAATGGAATTTTTTAGGCGAGTTTTATTTCACAGAGGGAGACAGCGGCTATGTCAAATTGAATAATAATGGCCAAGGAGTTTTGGTAGCGGACGCGGTGAAATTTGAATATCAAGACGCGGTGTTGATGGCTGACTTTAACTGTGACGGGCAGATTAATATCGCTGATTTCGGAATTTTATTGTCGCACTGGGGGCAAAAAGAAAATAACGGTTCGCTGAAAAAATACAAACATCCCCTGTGTCAGGAAGCAAAAAGTTTGGATTTAGTGTTAGATAATACAATTAACATCAAAGATTTGGGCGCCCTGCTTTCCTGCTGGGGCAATCCGGATAATGAGACGTGTTATCAGTAAGCATTAAAGCAATAAAGCATTAAAGCAATAAAGCAATAAAGCAATAAAGCAATAAAGCAATAAAGCAATAAAGCAAACAGAAACCATGAAAGAAAAATCTGAAAATAAAACATTATCTATTGCCTTTGGAATAATTTTGGGCGTGCTTTTATTTTTCTTTGGCAAGCTGTGTCTGGCCGCTGTTTTTCCCGGCATTGATTTGCCGACTTTTGAAGAAAGGAGAGCGGCTTACATTAAAGACCAGGGGCAAAGCGTCAGCGGCGATTTTCCCTACTCCATGAGAATACCGCTTTTTGCCTGGCTGGAAACACCAGAGCAAAACAAAGGACGAATTAGCGAGGAAATTGGATACATGACCAGTATGGGCGATGATTGCAGTAGTGGACAGCAAGATTGGAGCAATTGCTGGTGGACCGGCGACCACCCCAACACCATTGTCGCCAGTTATGTTTATTACAAATATTATCAGGATAAAAAAGTTATTTATGATTCAGACGCGGCCAGAATCAGAGAAAAATTATTTTCCATCGCCGAAATGGGCACCAAAAAGGACTTGGCCAAAACTTTTTGGGGCTGCGACGGCAATTATTTTTATCGTTATTTTGTGACTGGATATCTTTACGCCGTCAGAATTGGCGGGCTGGGCAAGGCGTATTTTGATAACGTGCCAACCTGTGCCAATAAGTTCACTTACCAGGGCCGAAAATACACTAGTGGAAATTATTACGAGGCAAAACAATTTTATAGCGATTATCTGGGGTACACCATGGATTCCTTGCTGAAAAGTGGAGACAACGAGGATTTTGGCAATTACTATTATTCCCAAATTCAATCCATTGCTGCTGTTTATGATTTTAGTCCGGACGCGCAACTGAAAAGAAAGGCGAAAATGCTCTTGGATTGGCTGAACTTCACTTATGCTGTCGGTTTTAGCGTCGGACATTTTGCCGACGGCCATGGCCGCACCTATTTTGAATATCACGGGCGAGTGATGGATAATTTTCCTTTTTCCACTTTTTTCTATCTTGATAAACACCTGGCCGAACAGCTGCAAATGTGGTCCAATTCCCAAGAATTTTATATTTCCGCTTACCGCTATCCGGAGGTGATGAGAAAAATTTTTGAAAAAATAAACGGTCCGAATATGTCGGAAACCGACGGTGATTATTATCGGATTGTGCGCGGCAACGATCCGCGGCTGGGCTGTGAAAAAACAGATCGGGGAGAGAAATGCTATCGCTATGAATATGTGACGCCGTATTATAATCTGGGCGGTTCTGGTTTGGGCACGGGCTGGGAGTTGAATATCAAAAGCGAGACATTGCCGTTTCGGGTTTGGATAAATTCTTGCAACAAGGTTTATGAAAGAGGCTGCAACGGGCAGCTGACTTGGGGCTGGAGCGAACTGTTTAGAACAGGAGCTTTGGGTTACCAATATAAAAACGCCATTTTCTATTATGGCGGCGGTAACATCCAGCAAGAGATTGGCAACGGTTCTTGGTCAGAGACGGCGGAATATGATTATAAAGATGGCTGGGGGGATGAAAGAAAGTGGCAGTTTTTTAGAAAAGAAGGCGTGGCTGTGGCGGCGGAAGTCAGAGGCAATGGCCCTTCGGCGCTGGAAGTGGTAAAACTGGGCGTGGATTATCCGGATTTCAACTCTTTCATTGGGGCGGTGAAGAGAAATTCTAAATTAAGCTGGGATGGTTTTACCACCAGTAAGGGCTTCACCATTACCAAAGGATTTGTTGATTATGGTTCGGAATATACCAAATTGCCTTTTGACCGGCTGGAAGTTTGGGAGGGACATGTTAATAAAAATGATGAGAAAAAAATTGTTGATTGGAATAACAATGTGATGACAGTGACACAAGGCAATTTAACGTGCAAATATAATTTTAACAGCTGGACTTTTTCTGGTAATGGCTGCGCGGGCCAGGGCGCCGCTTACAAGGCCGATTTCAACTGCGACGGGGTGATAAATATTTCCGATTTTGGAATTTTGCTGTCGCACTGGGGGCAGACGGAGAAAATTAAAGAGTATCAAAACGCCCAGTGCGGCGTGGCAAGAAGCTTGGATTTGGCGGCGAATAATCGAATTGACACCAGTGATTTAAGCGCCTTGCTTTCCTGTTGGGGCACGCCGGAGGAGGAAGTGTGCATGGAGAAGTGAGGGAGACAAAGCCTGCCCTGAGCGACCATAGGGAGTCGAAGGGCTCCGTTCAAACCCGGGAAGACAATATTAAATATGAAAAAAATAATTGAATATTTTGTTTATATTTTAACTAATAACAAAAAATCAATGTTTTATGTCGGCCAATCAAATAATTTAATTCGTCGGACATGGCAACATAAACACAAACTCATTAATGGTTTTACTAAAAAATATAATCTTGATAAACTTGTTTATTATGAAATTTATGTGACGTTAGAGCAAGCACTAAAGAGGGAAAAACAACTTAAGGGTTGGACAAAAGTAAAAAAGATAAATTTAATTAAAAAAATAAATCCCGAACTAAAAGATTTTTCCGATGATTGGTGGCATAAAAATTTGATGTAGATTATACTATAAAATCATGTGATCCTTCGACTTCAGCCCCGCTGTTGCGGGGCTTTCGCTCAGGATAGACTAAATAAACATGACCAAAACCGAAGCAAAAAACAGAGTAGAAAAACTAAAAAAACAACTTTGGGTGGTGGATCAAGCCTACTATGTTTTGGATCGCCCGATTATGAGCGACGCGGCGCGGGATTCGCTAAAAGATGAACTGGAAAAATTGGAAAAAGAATTTCCGGAATTGATTACATCCGATTCGCCCACCCAGCGCATTGGCGGCAAGGCACTCGGCAAATTTGAAAAAATTCGCCACAGCGTGCCCAAATATTCTTTAGATGATGTTTTTTCTTTTGAAGAAGTAAAAGATTTTGACGCTCGCGTCAAACGTTTTTTAAATTTGGATAAAAAAGAAAAAATTGAATATACGGCAGAGTTGAAAATTGACGGACTCAACATGACTTTCATTTATAAAAAAGGCCTGTTGGAGCGGGCGGTCACGCGCGGCGACGGAGTGGTGGGCGAGGACGTGACGCATACCGTGCGCACGGTCAAAAGCGTGCCCCTAAAACTTAAAGAAGCAGCGGACATTGAGGTGGGCGGAGAGATTTACATGCCTATTAAAAGTTTTGAAAAAATGAATGAGCTTAATAAAAAGCGCGGGGAAGAAGTTTTTGCCAATCCGAGAAACGCGGCCGCCGGCACGGTGCGGCAGTTGGATCCAGCAGTGGCCGCGGAAAGGGATTTGCAGGCTTTTTTTTACGCGATATACAGTCAACAACCAACAATTAACAATCAACAAAAGACTCAATGGGAGGTTTTGAATTATTTGAAAGAACTTGGTTTTAGGGTAGAAAATCATTATCAGAAAATAAAGGGTATTGAGGCGGCCAAGGATTTTTTTGAAGAGATAAAAAAGATTCGGGGAAAATTGGGTTTTGAAATTGATGGCATTGTTATCAAGGTTAATAATTTGGACTGGCAGGAACGGCTGGGGCGGACAGCAAAACATGTGCGTTGGGCCGCGGCTTACAAATTCGCGGCCGAACAAGCCACGACAGTGGTGGAAGATATTTTGGTTCAGGTGGGGCGCACTGGCATTTTGACGCCGGTCGCTGTTTTAACGCCAGTGGTGGTGGCCGGTTCCACGGTTTCGCGCGCCACACTGCATAATGAAGATGAAATCGCGCGGCTGGACGTGCGGATTGGCGACACGGTGATTTTGCAAAAAGCTGGCGATGTCATTCCCGATATTGTGGAAGTTTTGCCCAAAATGCGCACGGGCAAAGAGCAGAAATTCATGATGCCAAAAAGATGTCCGGTTTGTAATTCGGCGGTGGAAAGAAAAACTGGCGAGGCCGGGCATTATTGCACCAATAAAAATTGTTTTGCCCAAAACCGAGAAAAGCTTTATCATTTTGCCGGGCGGCCGTGCTTTGATATTGAAGGACTTGGTCCCAAAATTATTGATCAGCTTTTAGATAGCGGCTTGATTGAAGATGCGGCCGATATTTTTGCCCTGCAAAAAGGCGATTTGGAACCTTTGGAAAGATTCGCGGAAAAATCAGCGGATAATTTAATTCAAGCCATTGACGCGCGCCGGCAAATTTCGCCAGCAAGATTTATTAATGCACTTGGTATTAGGCACGTGGGGGAAGAAACCGCCCTTTTATTGACCTCCCGAATTAGTGCGAATGGTGCCCGAATTAATCCGAATAATTTTATTTCCATATTACAAGGATTAACTGTGGAAGAATTGAGCCAAATTGAAGGTATTGGGCCGGTGGTGGCAGAGAGTATTTTTGACTATTTTCACAATTCTAAGAATATTAAATTTATTGAAAAGTTTTTTAAGAATGGAGTGAAGATAGAAAATCAGAAACCAGAAATCAGAAACCAGAAATCAAAGGAAATTACAGGTAAAAATTTTGTTTTGACCGGGAGTTTATCATCAATGTCGCGCGAGGAGGCCAAAGAAAAAATCCGTCTACTTGGCGGTCGCGTTTCCGGCGCCGTTTCCAAAGAGACAGATTTTGTGGTGGCGGGGGAGGAGCCGGGCTCCAAATTCACCAAAGCCAAAGAGTTGAAAGTGAAGATTATTGATGAACAAGATTTTTTAAAGCTTTTAGAATGATAAATAATTAATTAAATATTTTATTAAACTATTAATATCCACATCAGTCACGATCGTGACTGATGTGGATATTAATAAAAACCATATGCCAAGTAAATTATCAAAATTTTCTAAGATTTGTTTAGAGTCTTTTATTGATCTAAGTAATTTTGTAATCAGTAGTCCAATCAGTTATATTAATATTCGCAAGTTTCTTTATGGCGGCGCACCCGATGATTTTTATAAGACGTTTTATAATTTAGAAAAAGGTCATTATTTAACTACCAAAAAAAGAAATGGTCAGAAATTTTATTATTTAACTAAAAAAGGTAAAAAAATTACAACAGAGTTGCTAGTAAAATATAAGATCAAAAAACAAAAATGGGATGGCCAGTGGCGTATCTTGATTTTTGATATTCCCGAAAATAAGCGTCGTTTCCGAGATAATATGCGCCAAAGTTTATTGAATCTTGGTTTTATCAAACTCCAAAAGAGCGTCTGGATTACTCCCTATGATATTATTGATGATTTATATGAAATTATCCCTGGTTTTCGGGAAGGCGATTGGTTTGAATATGTTGAAGCCAAGCATATTAGCAGTAAAAAGAAATTGAAAGAATATTTTAGATTGAAGTGATTTTTATTTAATAAAATTATTACTCGTACAATTCTCACGATCGTGAGAATTGTACGAGTACGAGTTGGAGGACATGGTTTTTAATAGTAATTATTAATTTTAAAAAAATGATAAATAAAAAACGGTTAATTGAAAATGATGTTGAAATTCAATTAACCGTTTATTGAGAATCACCAAAAAATTGGTGATGAGAGTCGGCGGAGGGATTCGAACCCCCGAACACGGATTTGCAATCCGTGTCCTTAAACCACTCGGACACGCCGACAACTCTGTCAGTACGCCCGGAAGGATTCGAACCTTCAACCCTTCCCCACAAGAGCGGGGTGCTCTATCCAATTGAGCTACGGGCGCGCTGCCATGAAATGAATTCGTCACGGCTAGCTTTGGCGCCACCTACGGGTTTTGAACCCGTATTCCCCGGATCAATAATCCGAAGTCTTAACCAATTAGATGAAAGCGGCTCTGCTGAAATAATTTTGTAGCGGGCGAGGGACTCGGACCCCAACCTTCGGTGTATCAGACCGAAACTCTGCCAATTGAGCTACGCCCGCAGTTTTGGTGGAGCCGGCAGGATTCGAACCTGCGACCTTTCAAACTCGTAGAATTGGCCAATTTTTCCCTCACGCGCGCTTGGGAAAATTTGGGCAATTTTTACCCTCTTTTTTAAGGAGAGAAGTTTGAAAACTCTCCCAACTGAGCTACGGCCCCGATTCAACACGAGAACAAAATCGTAAAATAAAGTGACTTTTTTATTTTAACAAGGTCTAAAAAACTTGTCAAATGTGGATAAGTAATATAAAATATAATAAGTAACTACCAATAAATAATAAGGGAAAAAATGAATAATCCCAATGTTATTTTATGCTAACACAAGAAGAAGTAAAACATATTGCGGATTTGGCGCGACTGGAACTGGTGCCGGAAGAGATTGAAAAATACCAAACACAGTTGGGGCGGATTTTGGATTATATAAATAAATTGGCGGAAGCCAAAACAGAAGGGGTGTCGACGGCGGATGGGGGAACGACGGATTTGGAAAACGTGTGGAGGACAGATGAAAAATCAGAAATTGGAAATCAGAAATCAGGTACGGATTTAATAAAAATGGCAGGAGAGGTGGAAGGAGGACAGGTGAAGGTGAAGAGTGTGTTTTAAACCATGAAAGCATGAAAACATAAAAGCATTAAAGCAAAAATAGTAATTAAAAATAAAGGTTAGTTGTTTTTGTTTTCATGTTTTAATGCTCTAATATTTTAATGTTGGTATGATAAAAGAATTACATAATAAATTAATAAACAAAGAAATTTCGGCGGTGGAACTCACGACCGAGTATTTGGCGCGGGCTAAAAAATCAGATTTGAACGCTTTTATTACGATTACGGAAAGTGAAGCACTGGAACAAGCGGCGGTAGTGGACGAAGCGATTGAGAGAGGCGAAGAAATTCCGCTTTTGGCCGGCATACCGGCTTCCATTAAGGATTTATTAATGACAGAAGGCGTGCGCACGACCGCGGCTTCCAAAATTTTAGAAAATTATATCGCGCCTTATGACGCCACAGTGGTGAAAAAATTAAAAGAAAACGGTCTGGTCATGATTGGCAAAAACAACTGCGATGAATTTGCCATGGGGTCTTCCACCGAAAATTCAGCTTTTGGTCCGACTAAAAATCCTTATGACAAAACGCGAGTTGCGGGCGGCACTTCCGGCGGCTCCGCCGCCGCCGTAGCTAGTGATTTGTCCATCTATTCTATTGGCACGGACACTGGTGGCTCGGTGCGCCAACCAGCTGCTTTTTGTGGCGTGGTGGGAATGAAACCGACTTATGGGGCAGTTTCTCGTTTTGGGCTTATTGCTGACGCGTCATCACTGGATCAAGTCGGAGTGATTGCCAAAAGCGTGGAAGACGCGGAAATTGTTTTTAATGCTATTAAAGGGAAAGATGAGAGGGACGCGACTTCGACATTAAAACATGAAAACATTAAAACATTAAAACAAAACAATGGATTAAGGGGCATTAAAATTGGAATACCGAAAGAATATTTCAGCGAGGGTATTGATCAGGAAGTGGGCGAGGCAATAGCTGATTTTATTAAACGGGCCAAAGATTTGGGCGCGGAAATTGTGGAAATAAGTTTGCCGCATATGGAGTATGCTTTGACCGTTTATTATATTATTCAGCCGGCCGAAGCCAGCGCGAATTTGGCACGTTATGACGGAGTTAGATACGGTAAATTAACAATTAACAATAAACAATCAACAAATAACCAATTAATTGATATTTACAAAAAGACGCGGGCGGAGTTTTTGGGGCCGGAAGTGAAACGTAGAATAATGCTCGGGACATACGCTCTATCTGCCGGCTACTATGATGCTTATTACAAAAAAGCGCAGCAGGTCCGGACTTTAATTCGAGAAGATTTTAAGAAAGCATTTGAGGAAGTGAATCTGATTTTCGCGCCAACCGCGCCGCATCCGGCTTGGAAAATTGGCGAAAAAATTGACGATCCCTTGGCAATGTATTTGGAAGATATTTTCACAGTGCCGGTTAATATCGCAGGTTTGCCAGCACTGTCAGTGCCGGCCGGTATCACTAAAGCGGGGCTGCCAATTGGCGCGCAGATTATTGGTGGTTGGGGAAAAGAGGAAGAAATATTTCAGGCGGGGAAAACGTTAGAGTTATAGCCAAAAAACCTGGATTTGGTTTAGTGCTTGACATTTGGGTTTGAATTATTTTTTGTTTGTGTTAAAATTAAGTAATAAAATTTACGAGATCCCTCGGCTCCCCGCCTAAATTTTTGCCCCGCAAAAATTTAGGCGGGTCGCTCGGGATAAACTAAAAACTTTATGCATATCAGAATCTATTCCACCCCGGCTTGCGGCTATTGTCGACTGGCCAAAGAATTTTTGAAAAGCAAAAACATGGAGTTTGAAGATGTGGACGTGATGGCTGATGAAAAAGCGGCCGAAGAAATGATCAAGCTTTCCGGACAGATGGGCGTGCCGGTAATTGTCGTGACCAAAGATGACAGCTCGCAGGAAATTTTGGTGGGGTTTCAGGAAGAAAAACTTAAGCAAATATTAAAAATTAACTAACTGCGAATTTTGCGAATTACGGCGAATTGTGCGAATAGAGGATTATTCGTGAAATTAGCCTAAATTAGCAATATTAGCATCAAACATATGCCAGAAGAAACAAAAGAAACAAAAGCGCCAAAGACAGCCAAGTCGCCGAATCAATTTATGTTTGGTTTGGTGTCGGGCGTGGCCGTGATCGCGGTAATTGGCGCGGCAATTTTTGGAGTGATGTATTTTAAGGACAAAAAAAATGGCAATGTGGCCGGTGTAAACACCAATAATCAACAACAACAGGCCCAGGAACAGCCGACGGCCAAACCATTTACGGCGCAGATTGCCGAGACCGACCACGTGCTTGGCAACAAAGACGCCAAAGTGAAAATTTTTGAATTTTCCGATTTTCAATGTCCCTATTGCGCGCGTTTTCATGAAGCGATGAAGGAATTGGTCAAAGCCTATCCCAATGACGTGGCTTGGGTTTTCAAAAATTTTCCAATTGAATCGCATCCGCTTGGTTTGCCAGGTGCTCTCGCGGCCGAATGCGCGGGCGAACAGGGCAAATTTTTTGAAATGGCTGACAAAATTTTTGCCGGACAGACCAGTTTAACGACTGATAGTTTTAATACTTTCGCAACCGAATTAGGTTTAGATTTAACTAAATTTAAATCTTGCGTGGCCGAAGAAAAGCCGAAAAATAAAATCATCGCGGATTATCAGTTAGGGATTGATTCGGGCGTCGAGGGCACACCGACCAGTTTTGTGAATGGGGAAGCAGTACCGGGCGCACTGCCGCTGGAAAGCTTAAAACAAATGGTTGATAAATTACTGAAGTAAGTTTTTCTTTTGCCACCTTTTTATAAAGGTGGCGCCAAAATCGCCGCTGTAAAAAAGTAGTTTTTATGCCCCTTTCTTTGGACAAAGACTTTTTTCCGTTCTTTTTTTAGAAAAAAGAACCAAAAAAGCGCCGCCAGCAAAAAAGCTTCCACAAAATCGGCTGCGTCCTCGCTAAACCCGTTAACTCCTTGTTCCGCCTCGTCCTGATGGACTTCGGCGGAACTGCGTCAGACAGAAGCGGGTTTTTCTCCGCCCCGGGCGGAGAACCGCTCCGACTTAGCTCGATTTTGTCGGGAACCTTTTTTGAAGCGGCAGTCGCAACGATGACATAATTGTTTTAATGTTTTAATGACTTGATGTTTTTACATAATTATATTCCCAATCCAATTTTACTTGATTTAGGATTTTATCAAATCCGCTGGTATGGCCTTATTTTAGCGTTGGCCGTGGCTGGCGGATTTTTTATTCTTGCCCGCCTTCGCCGCTACGGTCAAGCCGGCGGCTATGGCGGGCAAGTTTCTGATCTTTTTACCAAAGACAATTTTTTTAATCTATTATTTTGGGTTGCGATTTGGGGAATTATCGGCGGAAGGTTGGTTCATGTTTTAACTTTTTTTGATTATTACTGGCAGCGGCCGCTGCAGATACTCGCAATTTGGAACGGGGGAATCGCTTTCTATGGCGTGTTTGCTGGTGGGTTAATTGCGGCAGGGGTTTTGACGCGCCGTGTCATCCTGAGCGAAGCCCGAATCCGCCAGCTGGCGGAGAGGGCGAAGCCGAAGGATTCCTCATACTTTCCATATGATAAAGGCGAAGGCCCGCCCGCCATGACTTCGTCAAGGCGAAGTCGGGCGGGGATTCATCGCTCCGCTCGGAATGACAAGAAAAACAAAACCATTATTCATCATTCATTATTCATTATTCTTGATGCCCTCGTCGTCGGCTTGGCTTTCGGCCAATTCATCGGCCGGTGGGGAAATTGGTTTAATCAGGAGCTTTTTGGAGGGCCAACGAATTTGCCTTGGGGAATTCCGATTGATATTTGGCATAGGCCAGTCGGCTTGGAAAATTTTACTTACTTTCATCCAATTTTTTTGTATGAGAGTCTGTTTTCTTTGGTTTTGTTTTTGGGGTTGTATTTTTTATACAAAAAAATACATTGTCATTTCGGGCCGAGACCCGGAATCCAGGAGAGTGGATCCCGGATCGGAGTCCGGGATGACAAGGCGGGTTTTGTTTTCTCCGCTTTTTTAATCTTCCATTCCACTGCCCGGTTTTTTTTGGAGTTTTTGCGCCTTGACGCGCAGCCGGAGTTTTTGGGTCTGTGCCTTTTCCAGTGGGTGGCGATAATAGAATTTATTTTGGGGTGGGTTGTGTATTTTTATGTTAGGGTGTGGTATAATAAAAGTAAGCTACGAATTTACGAATAAAACGAATGTACGAATAAAGCGCAGAAACTTACCGCTATTCGTATATTCGTAGGATTTGTACATTCGTAAATAAAATTATTATTAATTTTATGAAACCAAAAATTTTATTGATCGTTATTTTAGGTCTTTTTCTAACCCTTGGCACAGCGAATTTTGCTTTGGCTGATTGTAATTGCCAGTGTGAACAAAACGCACCAATAACTAGGGTAAAAGATTTGATTACTTGTCGATCAAGTTGTCCAACACCGGCATCTGGAATTCCAGTAGAATGTCCAGTAATAAACGATAATCAGTGTGTTTGTGTTTGTAATAGTGGTTTATTAAGACATTTAACAGAACCTGGATCAGATTGTTCGACGGTCTGTTCTTCTGCTCAGGGAATAAATCAACCACAAACAACATGCGGATTAGCTACTGCAAAGGATTGCATATGTTCTGATGGAACAAGAATGGGAAAAGTAATTTTTGACGAAGACTGTAAATCGAGATGCGCGGCTGCCGTGAATAATACTAGTGCTTCGGCTGGCGGCACACCAAATTCACAAGTTGAGCCGAGTACCCTCAGTAATCCACTGGGAGAGGTAAAGAGTGTTTCGCAGATTGCTGGGAAAATCATCCAGGTAATAATTAGTTTACTGGGCGTGATTTCTTTATGTATGTTTATTTTTGCCGGTTTCACCTGGCTCACGGCCGGCGGCCGACCGGACGCTGTTAAGAAGGGCAGGGAAACAATGATTTGGGCGGTGGCGGGTTTGGCCGTGGTGTTTTCCAGTTATATTATTTTGAAGTTTGTATTTAAGATTTTGAGTGGTTTTTAGTATTTTTTATTATAATTTAATTAGAAAAGGTTAATCAATTAAGGTTGGAAATTCTTTTTAGAATCTCCACGGAAAGAAAAAATATGGAAATGTTAGTCGTTGCCTCCAAAGTCAAAGCTTTTATTAAGGAAAAAGGCTGCCACACCTCTGGCGAACTGACCGACGCTTTGAATGTTAAAGTGGCGGAAATGTTAACTGAAGCTGTAAAACGCACCCAAGGCAACAAAAGAAGCACGGTTAAAGATGTGGATCTATAGGGAAGACGCAGAAGGCCACGCGGAACCACACGGAAGAAATAATTTATGTTTTTAGAAACCCCCTTAATGGGGGTTTAATTTTCCTTGCTATTGAACAGCGTTTATTCTATAATAAGTCTGTATGACATTGTTTTATATAATTTTGGCCACGCTTTTTATCAGCTTGATTTCGCTTTTGGCGGTTTTTTTATTTTTTAAATTTGGCCTGCATCGCCGGCTGGGAAATTTAATCAGTTTATCAGCCGGAGTACTCCTCGCGGTGGCCTGGCTGGACACCTTGCCCGAGGCCTATAAGAACGGCCTGTCTTTTGAAAATTTGGGTTTGACCGTGCTTTTAACTATTTTAATTTTATTTTTAGCCGAAGCGACTTTTCATTGGCATTCTTGCCAGCACGGTGATTGTGAAGCGGAAAAACACAAACACTTGGCTTGGTTTAATTTGTTTGGCGACGGCTTGCATAATTTCGTGGATGGCGCGGTCATTGCGGCGGCTTTTTTGGCTGATGTTAAACTGGGACTGATTACGACGCTCGCGGTTTTGGTTCATGAAATTCCGCAGGAACTTTCCGATGCCAGCATTTTGAATTTTTCCGGTTTAACTAAAAAAAGAATTTATGGGTTTAATTTTTTATTCGCAATTCTCGCCATGGCTGGCGGAGTGGCGACCTATTGTTTTGTTTTAAAATTTTCCATCATGGCTTATCTTTTGGCCATTGCCGGCGCGAATTTTATTTATCTGTCCTTGACAGATTTGATGCCTTTGGTGCACGAAGGGAATGAAAGAAAAAAAATTGTGAGTCAGGTGATTTGGTTTTTAATCGGAGTGAGTGTGATTTATGGGTTGGGGGTGGTGGCGAAATAGTCGTTTGTCGTTGAATGGCATCGCGGCCCGTATTGTGATACGGTTTACATTTTACGGCTATTAAATAGAATAAATTTATGGAACAGATTCCAATAAAAAAACCAATAATAAGTTTTAGAGATCTTGATGTTTATCAAAATTCTTATCGAGCAAGTATTGTCGTGATGACCAAAATAATTCCCGCACTTCCAGCAAATGAGAAATATGATTTAAAAGATCAAATACAAAGAGCGTGTAAAGCAATTCCGCGTTTAATAGCCGAGGGTTTTGCAAAGAAACATCAGAAATTTGGTTTTCAGAAGTATCTTGATGATGCAATGGCCGAGTGTAATGAAATGATTGTTTGTATAGAACATGTAAAAGATATTTATAGAATTCAAACAGATTTATGCGAAGAATTAATTGATACTTATGATAAGTCTGCAAGACAGCTGTTTAAATTAGGTGAGGCATGGTGCAATTTTAAGAATAGGAGACGAATGACGATGCCGAATGACGATACGGGTGGCGACGCCGTATAACGTAAAACAATTAATAATTTTTTAAGATAAAATATATGAAACGAATTTTTATTATTTTATTTCTGTTTGTATTGGTTTTTCCGTTAGCTACGCGCGCGGAAGAAATTTCTTCGTTTAAGGTGGCGATGGAAGTTAATCCCAACGGGAAGTTTTTGGTAGTGGAAAAAATCGTTTATGATTTTGGGGTGCCAATGGTGGAGAAGCACGGGATTTATCGCGATATTCCTTACCAATATAAGATAGAAAATAAGACCCGCGAGATTGGTTTGAAGGTTTTAAGCGTTAAAGACGAAAATGGCGCGTCGGTTAATTACGAAAGAAGCACCGGTAATGGCGTGGTGCGCCTGAAAATCGGCAAAGCCAATGTTTTGGTTTCTGGCCTTAAAACCTACGTCATTACCTATGAAATTTCGGACGCGGTTAATTTTTTTGATAATCAGGATGAAATCTATTGGAATGTGACGGGCAACGGCTGGGAAGTGCCGATTATTTTGGCGGAAGCCAGAATTTCCGCGCCGTTTTTTGGCACAGAAAAAGATAAAATTCAAGCCGTCTGTTATACCGGCGTTTATGGCGCTAAAGACAAAAATTGCCAAATTGGCTGGCAGGGCGAGGAAATAGTTTTAACAGCAGGTTCTTTAGCGGCGAGCGAAGGGCTTTCGGTGGCAGTGGGTTGGCCCAAGGGCTTGGTGAAAGGGCCATCAGAGGCAAGTATTTTATGGAATAAAATTCGCCAGTTTTTACCATTACTTTTTCCCATCATTATTTTTATTTATTTATATATTTATTGGAAAAAGCACGGCAAAGATCCGGCTGGGCGCGGCACGATTATTCCGGAATATGAACCGCCAAAACAAATGCTCCCGGGTGAAGGCGGAGTAGTGATTGATGAAAAAATGGACACGCGCGACATCACGGCGACGGTGATTGATTTGGCGCGGCGCGGATATTTCAAGTTGGCAGAAGTGGAGAAAAAAGTTTTGGGAATTGGAGCGGGCAAGGACTGGAAAATTATTAAAACCAAAGAAGCGGACGCCAATTTAAGTGATTTTGAAAAAGAATTATACGATACGTTTTTATCCGGACGGCAGGAAGTTTTGGTTTCTGATTTGAAACAACAGACAACTGCGCGCCAACATATTAAAAAAATGAAGGAATTAGTTTATGAAGCAGTAGTGGTTAAGGGCTGGTTTGCGGCTAATCCGGATAAGGCCAGACAAAAATTTGTGGGAATTGGTACGGCAATTATTATTGGGTTGTTTGTAGCTGGTGGGGCGCTGGGTCTTTTTCAATTTGGCGCGATCATGATTATTTCTTTAATTATTTCCGCAGCCTTGTTTATTATCTTTGGCAAATATATGCCGCAGAAAACAGAAGAGGGCGCTTTGGCCAAAGAATATTTGGATGGATTTAAAATGTTTTTAAGTGTGACAGAGAAAGATCGGGTGGAGTTTCATTTTTCACCTTCGGCACACCCGGAAAAGTTTGCGGAGTATCTGCCCTGGGCGATTATTTTTGGAGTGGAAAAACAATGGGCGGAAGTTTTCAAAGGTATTGATTTGCCGGCGCCGGATTGGTATGAAGGCAATTGGAGCGGAATGTATACAGCGATGATTTTGAGCGATTCGCTCCATTCTTTTGATTCCAATTTTAGCAAAGCCATGACAGCGGTTGGGGCGAGCGCCGCCGCGGGCGGAGCTTCGGGCTTTGGCGGCGGGGGATTTTCCGGCGGCGGCTTTGGCGGCGGCGGGGGAGGGAGTTGGTAAATTGTAGTTTATCCCGAGCGAGGCCGATAGCCATCGGCTGAGTCGAGGGATCTCGTGGAAGAAAAAGGTAATAAGTAACTAGTAATAAGTAATAAGGAAAACAAAACCCAACGAGAATTACAAAAGCCGCCCCGACATTCGTCGGGGCGGCTTATTATTAAATTTTATTAGCATTATTCGCCCATCATTCGCAGTATTTGTAAATTCTAATCATCAAACTTAAACAGAAAATAAAATGATTTGAATACTTGCCAGCCAAAAGCTAAAACAAAACCGTAATAGATATATTTGTTTAAACCCATATTTTTTAAAGACGGAAAAAGCAACAAAATTAATCCGCAAAAAATTAATGTGGCCAGAAGAATTACTAAGGTTTGAAATTTTGGTTTTTTCATATATTTAAATTTTTTCAGAAAGTATTTTTCTTTCTTTAAAGCCATTAAGACGATACTTAATACGATTAATTGTGTCTTCAAAATCTTTTTTATCTTCTGCTTTAAGCCCAATTTCAATCAATTTTTTAATCCCTTCTTTAAATTTTTCTGTAGCTTCTATTTTATGCTCCAAATTCCCAATTTCCATTTGTGTTACTTGGGGTAATTTTGAAATAGCATTTTTTATGGTCATTCCAAACTCTTTTACATCTTTATCTGTTTGTTTTAATAAAACTTCCAATTCATTATAAAAATTTTGTAAATTATTTTCTATCACCAATAACAAATCTTTACAAAATCCATTTTCAAATTTTTCTTTAGCAGTTGCCAATTCCGCGGCTAATTCTTTGTAAGTAGCTTCCCGCAGGCGGGTTTCCAATGCCTGAATTTCGGTATTAATTTTTTCACACTTAATTACATTGTTGTTATTGGCCAGCGTTAATAATCTCTGAGCTTCTTCCATGGAGATTCCAGTTGACATTTCAAAAATAAAACGTTCTCCCTTTTTTGATCCTTGAAGCAGAGCTTTTAATCTGGGTTTTATCTCAAGATATTTTTTTTCATCTTCAGTTAAAACAGTATTGTAAATATTTTCTTTTTCTTTTTTCTTCTGTTCTAAAAATATCTGAATATCCTCAGTCTTTTCCGCAAAATTTGTTCGCTCATTAGTTGATGTTTCGGATAATTTCATTTTTTTAGATTCGGAGCGGACGGGACTCGAACCCGCGACCTCTTCCGTGACAGGGAAGCGTTCTAACCAACTGAACTACCGCTCCAAAATTTTCATCCCCTCCTTTCGAAGGAGGGGTGCCGAGTGAAACGAGGCGGGGTGGTTGTGGTAAAAATAATCACACAACCCCTCCGGGTTTCGCTCCGCTCAACCCACCTCCCCTTCGAAAGGGGAGGATAAAATCACAAAACAATTCTATCAAAATAAGTATAGCAAATCAAATTTTATTTGACAAGTGCCAAAAAATTTGCTATACTTATAATAGAGGGTAGGAAAAAAGCGTAAAACAAAAACAAAAATATGAAAATTAAGGTTAAAAATGCGACTCCAGCTGTTTATCACCTGACTGTCCGCAAACGATGACCTGACGCTTAGCGCGTTCGGTTTTTTTATGCTTAAAATAGCCAACAACAAGATTTCCGAGCTTTTACCTGTTGTTGCCAAAAAACTACCTGTCAAAAATAGGTTAAAATTACTTTGGAAAAAATGGCGGCAATTTCCACCTTGGCAACGCCACCGCCGTATTTTGTGGCCATATTAAAAACTAAAACCCCGCCTTACGGCGGGATTTTTTATATTTTTTTATTTCACCGCGTCTACGATGGCTTTGAAAACAGCGGGATATTTGGCAGCAATTTCAGAAAGAACCTTGCGGTCTAATTCTATATTTTTCTTTTTAAGTAGACCGATAAATTTGGAATAGGAAAGTCCGTGCTCGCGCACCGCGGCATTGATGCGGATATTAAAAGTGCCGCGCATATCGCGCTTTTTTTGTTTGCGGCCGGAAAAAGCATGCACGCCGGCTTTTTTGATGGCTGTCCGGGCCAGTTTATTTTGATTTTTTCTTCCCCAGCGGAAACCCTTGACCTGCACGCGCAGCGCTCTGCGGCGGCTGGCTCTAACTCTTCCACGTTTGACTCTTGGCATATGTTTTATAACTATCAACTAACAACAAACAACTAACAACTTACAATTCGCAACAAACAGCTTGCAATTTGTTGATAATAATTTATTGATTAGACTGATACAATTATTTTTTAATAAAAAGAAGCTTTCTGATGACCTTGGCAGAATCTTCTGACAACGACGGATCGCGCCGTTTGTTTAAAGTAATTTTGCCGGATTCCTTGGCATTCAAGTGGCTTTGGCCGCATTTGCGTTTCATCACCTTGCCGTTTTTGGAAACGGAAAATCTTTTGGAAATAGATTTAATAGTTTTCATATGATAAATAACAGATAGACACAGATGTAAAACAGATAGACACAGATGCACAGATGCTGACGACCTCACCCCCGACCCTCTCCTTATAAAGGAGAGGGGGACGGAATCTGTGTATTTGTGTAAATCTGTAAAAAATCTGTGATAATTTGTTTAGTTAATTGGCGCGACTATCAAGGAGAATTTTCCACCCAAGCGCTGGAGCGGCTGGATTGATTTTGTTTCTCCTAATTTTTTAACGAAATCATTCATGGTTTCGGTGGCCAATTGGCCATGAGCTTTTTCCCGGCCTTTTAAAATCATTTCCACCTTGACCTGATTTTTTTCTTCCAAGAATTTTTTAGCTTGTTCAATTCTGATGTCCAGATCGGCGCCCTTCATTTTGAAAGTCAGGCGCAGACATTTTAATTCAGTTTTTTTACTGGCCACTTTTTGCTTGTGCGCCAGTTTTTCCTGCTCGTATTTATATTTGCCGAAATTCATGATTTTGCAAACCGGCGGATTGCCCTTGGGGTTGACCTCCACCAGATCCAGTTCCGCTTCCGCTGCTTTTTTCAGCGCTTCGGCAATGGCCACCGTGCCCTGACTTTCTCCATTTTCATCAATTAAAAAAACTTGCGGCACTTTGATTTGATGGTTGACGCGAGTGAGCTTTTTATCTTCCATTTCCGGCCGTTTAAAAGGCCGGCGACGTTTGATTTGCATAATAATTTAGTAACAGAGTAATAAAGTAATAAAGTAACAAAGGAGACCACGGGGCACGTAAAATAACTCATTTCATTCGTTACTTTACGTGGTGGAGGCGGCCGGAATTTCACCGGCGTCTAACGTTAATCAATAAACTATTCTACAAGCGTAGTTCGTTTTATGGTTCAACTTTAAGCTTGAAAACGGACAAAACACTTAAAGTTAAAGCCCAGAGTTTCGCCATTTTTACCGGGCCAGTAACAATGGCTAGTCCACTGTTTATAACACCCAAAACGACTTAGTGAACCTCGGTCGTTTGGATGGCCATAGGATTTAAGCTATGGCATAAGCCGGTTGAGAAACAAAAGCGTTAGCCAAAGAGGCAACGCCAGCTTTCACCCGGTTATATAGATTGGCATTTATAGCCTTTGAGGCGGTTTTACGGGGCACCCCGGCCCGACTTGCTTAATTTAAAGCTTAAAGCTATCAAATTAAAACGCCCCCGTAATTTAATTTTTAATTTCTAATTTCTAATTTTTAATACTCTGCTTAATACAGGCATCAAGATAAGTATAAATCAAGAAGGAAAAAATGTCAAATGAGAGATGAGAGATTAGGGAAGAGAGAAGAGAGAAGAGTGTTTAGTTTACTAATCTCTAATCACTATTCACTAATCGCTGGTTTGACAAAATTTTTTAGGTATGCTACCATAAAAACAACAAAAAGCCGCGGAAACGCCGCGGTGGGAGGCAGGTTCACAATTTACAAAAGGAGGTTGGTAATGTGCACTTTTTCTAAAAAAGGTTTTTTAAAGATGGTCAACGAATTAATTAAACAGACAAAAAACAGAAAACAATCATGGAGGGAGTGTATTTTTCATCCATTGTTTTTTTCTAAATATCATACCGAGTATAAGGATGAAGAAATACAAATTGCGAGGTCGTTGTTTTTGGGGTTTTTTATTAGGATTTTATCCGTTGATTATTTTTGTCCAGCTACAGAGGATGGAAAAAGATTACTACGAGAATTATATAATCTTGCCAAAACAAGCAATAAAGAGTATTCGCGCCTATCTCACGAAGAAGATCTAAAGACGAAAAGAAAAATATTGGCCAAATTGGCCCAATAAATGTTCAATCAAAAAACGCACTCCGGCAAAAGGGGTGCGTATTTTATTTTACATAATTTGTCTTTTACTTCTTTCAAACTCTCTTTTCTTGATGCTTTCTCTTTTATCAAATTTCTTTTTGCCGCGGGCGACGGCGATTTTGATTTTGATTAAATTGTGCGCCAAGTGGACGGAAAGAGGAATAATACTGACGGTTTTTTCGTTTTGTTTGCCGAGCAAATAATTTAATTCTTTTTTAGTGAGCAATAATTTGCGGGAACGGTTGGGATCATAGCCTTTTTGCGCGGTCTTCGCGGGTTTATAGGCGGCAATGTAGGATTTTTCCAAATATGCTTCGCCATGGGCGTTGATGGTGACATAGGCGCCTTTCAAATCAATTTGGCCGGCGCGGGCGGATTTGACTTCGGGGCCGGTCAAAACCAAACCCGCCTCGAAGGTTTCGAGTATTTGATAATCAAAATTGGCTTTTCTGTTTTCAGCGAGTAACATACTTTTATTATAGCAAAGAAATAGGTATAATAGATATATGAAGATGACTGTTAAAAATACTATTAAACAAGCGATAAGTCAAGTTTTGGCCAAGAAATATAAACTTGGTAATTTTGAGTTGGAGATTAATTATCCGCCAGTGGCGGAAATGGGCGATTATGCCACGAGCGCGGCAATGGCTCTGGCTAAAATTTTAAAAAGAAAACCACTGGAAGTGGCAGAGGAAATTGCCGGAGAATTGAAAGGAATGAAAGAATTCAAGGAAATAAAAGTGGCGGCGCCGGGCTTTATCAATTTTTTTGTGGCAGAAGAATTTTTACAGGAAAACTTGAAAGAAATCTGGAAAGAGAAAGAAAAATACGGGCAATTGAAGCCAGATAAAAAATTAAAAATTCAAGTGGAATTTATTTCCGCCAATCCCACCGGGCCGTTAACTTTGGCCAATGGCCGCGGTGGTTTTTCCGGTGATGTTTTGGCCAATGTTTTAAGTTTGGCCGGAAACAAGGTGGAAAGAGAATATTATGTGAATGATATCGGTAATCAAGTAGAAAAATTAGGACATTCCATATTGAAAGATGAAGAAACGGTTTATACCGGAGAATATATTGATGAATTAGTAAAAAAGATAAAAGAAAAAGATCCAAAGAAAGCTGGCCTAATCGCGGCCGAGTTTATTTTGAAAAATTATATTCAACCAGTTGTTAAAAAAGTTGGTATAGAGTTTGATAATTATTTTTCCGAGAGAAAACTTCATGAATCCGGAGCAGTAGAAAAAATGTTGGAGGTTTTAAAAAAGAAAAATTTGGTTTATGAAAAAGATGGCGCGTGGTGGCTGAAAACCAGCGAACAAAACGAAGGCGATGATGACAAGGATCGCGTACTTGTTAAATCTGACAGCAGTAAGACATATTTTTTGGCTGACATCGCCTATCATTGGAATAAATTTCATGATCGGAAATTTGATAAAGTCATTAATCTTTGGGGCGCGGACCACCACGGTTACGTGGCGCGGATGAAATCGGCCATGGCCATGCTGGGTTTCCCCGGACAATTGGAAATTCTTTTGATGCAAATGGTGCGCTTGATTGAAAACGGACAGGAGAAAAGAATGTCCAAACGCCAGGGTGTTTATGTTTTACTGGAAGATTTAATTGACGAGGTGGGCTTGGACGTGGCGCGTTTCTTTTTCTTGATGCACGCCAATAATAAGGGCATGGATTTTGATCTGAATTTGGCCAAAGAAAGATCAAATAATAATCCGGTTTTTTACGTGCAATACGCGCACGCCAGAATTTGTTCCATTTTGGAAAAAACCAAAGGTTTGAAACAAAAGGCAGGTGACAAAAACTATAAATTACACCGGGCGGAAAAAGAATTAATTAAAGAATTGATTAAATGGCCGGAATTAATTTTTGAGGTGGCGCAAAATTATGAAGTCCACAAAATTCCGTTTTATACCATTGCCTTGGCGGACAAATTCCATGATTTTTATGAGAATTGCCGGGTAATTGAAGATGAAGAGGTTAATAAATTTAGATTGGATTTGATTAAAGCCACTAAGCAGGTTTTGAAAAACAGTTTGAGTTGTTTGGGGGTAACGGCGCCGGAGAAGATGTGATAAATAATAATTCAATAATTTGATAATTCAATAACGAGATCCTTCGCTTTGCTCAGGATGACAATCACTAAAAAAATCCATTTTATCGGCATTGGCGGGACGGCCATGGCAGCACTCGCCGTGGCTTTTAAACGCGCCGGATTTATTGTGACCGGTTCGGACTCGGGTAATATTTTTCCGCCGATGAGCACGCATTTAAAAAAAAATGGAATTAAATATGGCTTGGGGTTTAAAGAAAAAAATTTAGGCCAGCCGAACGAAGTGGTTCTTGGCAATGCCCATGTCAGTAATTTAAATCCGGAAATCGCGATGGCTAAGAAAAGAGGATTGCCAATCATTCACTTTCCGCGGTTGATAGAAAAATATCTGATTAAGAAAAATTCAGTGGTAGTGGCAGGAACTTATGGTAAAACAACCATCACGGCCATGGCAGCCTGGCTTTTGGAAAAGGCGGGTAAAAATCCAAATTATATGCTCGGCGGCATTCCGATTGATTTGGAAAACGGCGCACGATTAATAAAATCTGATTGGTCAGTCACCGAAGGCGATGAATATCCGGCAGCCTCTCCCTGGGACAGCGCGCCAAAATTTAAATATTATCATCCCAAATTTTTAATTTTGACTTCGGCGGAATGGGATCACATGGATGTTTATAAAACTAAAGAAAGTTATTTGGAGGTTTTTCGGAAATTGGTAGCAAGCGTGCCAGAAAATGGATTGATTGTGGCAAAGGCGGGCGGAGAGAATTTGGCTGGTGTTTTGAAGGGGGCGAAGTGTAAAATAATTTATTATAGCAATCAGAAATTAGAAAACAGAAATCAGGATGAAAAATTATATTATATTAGTGGTGTGGAGGTAATTGGTGATAAGACTAAATTTATAGTAAAGAAACGCCTATCGGCGAAAATAAATAACCACCCCCGCTCCGTTGCTACGGAGCGACCCCTCCTTGAAAAGGAGGGGATGACCACCACCGTTGGCGAGTTTGAGACAAAACTTTTAGGCGAATTTAATTTGGAAAATTGGTGTGCGGCAGTGGCGCTGGCGATAGAGTTGAGAATTCCATTGAAGAAAATTCAGGCCGGAGTGAAAAGTTTTTCCGGAGTGAAAAGGAGATTGGAGATTCGCGGAGTGAAAAAAGGCGTGACCATAATTGATGATTTCGCGCATAATCCGGCGAAAGCGCGGCAGTCGGTTTTGGCCTTGCGCCGGCATTTTCCCAAAAATAAAATTTACGTAATTTTTGAACCAAATCGCGGTGGCCGATCGGAAAAATGTCTATCGGGATATAATAAAGTTTTTGCCGGTATAACAAAAGTTTTTATTTCAAAATTAACCGAATATCCGCCCAAAAAG
Organism: Patescibacteria group bacterium; assembly: GCA_028748975.1. GTDB lineage: Bacteria > Patescibacteriota > Patescibacteriia > UBA2196 > UBA2196 > JAQTPI01. Next base: position 51,307 of record JAQTPI010000004.1, read on the forward strand.
GGAGTGAAAGATGTTTCGGGTAAGGAATTGGTAAAGTATTTGAAAAAGACGCACGGAGGCGTAACTTATGAACCAGAAACGAAGGAACTAATAAACAAGTTGAAGAAAATTGCTAAAAGCGGCGATGTGATCGCGTTTTTGGGGTCGAGGAATTTTGGAGGTGTACTTGAACGGTTGTTGTCATCCTGAGGACGAGCGGAGCGAGGACGAAGGATCTCGTAGTTTTTTTCTTGCCACCTTTTTTAGTAAAAGGTGGCGCCAAAAAGCGCCGCTGTAAAAAAGTTTTGACAAATTCAAGCTCGTCGTCATTAATTTTGTTAACTCCTCGTTTTGCTCGGTTTGCGCTCAAACCTCGCAAAACTTCGTCAGACAGAAGCAAAATTTTTTCACTGCGGTGAAAACCACTCCTCCTCGCCTCGAATTTATACCAAAACTTTTTTAAGGCGGCAGTCGCGACGATAATGTTATTGTTTTTATGTTTTAATACTTTAATGTTTTTATGAAAAACCAACACACCGACTATTCGCTCATAATTTTAATATTTATTCTGGTGGTTTTTGGTTTGACCATGCTTTCTTCCGCCTCCACGGTGGCGGGGTTTACCAGATATAATGACAGCTATTATTTTTTAAAACACCAGCTTTTATACGGTTTATTGCCGGGCTTGATTTTATTTGTGATTTTGGCGCGGATGGACCCAAAAATTTGGCAGAAAAAATCAAGATTAATTTTGGGTGCGGCATTGGTTTTGCTTGGCGCTTTGTTTTTGCCAGGCGTGGGCTCGATTTTTAATGGCGCGCGGTCATGGCTGAATTTGGGGCCATTTTCTTTGCAACCATCAGAGTTGGCAAAATTGGCACTGTTAATTTATCTTTCGGCCAGATTAACTGACAGCGGAGATAAATTACATAGTTTTTGGGGCGGATTAATGCCGCAAATTATTGTTATCGGTTTAATTGCGGGACTGGTGGCTATACAGCCTGACTTTGGCACAATGATGATTATTGTTTTAATCGGTCTCGGAGTTTGTTTTGTGGCCGGGATGCGCTGGCGGCATTTAATTTTTCTTTTGGCAGTTGGCGGACTAATGCTAATGGCGGCGATTAAAAAAATGCCGGAGCGCTTGGCGCGCCTGACTGTTTTTTTAAATCCAAATTTTGACCCGCAAGGTGTTGGTTATCATATTAAACAGGCGCTACTCGCGGTGGGCACTGGCGGATTGTTTGGTTTGGGACTGGGGCACTCGCGGCAGAAATTTCAATACTTGCCAGAAGTTTCCGGCGATTCAATTTTCGCGGTGATGGCGGAGGAATTGGGCTTTGTTTTTTCCATTGTTTTTATTATTTTGGTGGTGCTTTTGATTTTGAAATTGTTGCGTTTGGCGCGCCAAAGCCAAAATGGTTTTAATCGGCTGTATCTTGCCGGTTTGGCCATTTGGATTGGCGGGCAAACAATTTTTAATATTGGCGCGATGCTGGGAATTCTGCCCTTGACTGGCGTGCCCTTGCCTTTTGTGAGTTATGGCGGAACGGCTTTGATGACACTGCTCGCGGCAAGCGGAATCGCGGTCGGGATGGCAAAAGAAGTAACTAGTAATTAGTAATAAGTAATAAGGATACGACGACACAATAACCCCCCTATTATTAGTTACCTGCCTGCCGGCAGGCAGGCTTATTACTTAATTACCTTTATCTTTTTTACTCTTGTCATTTTTCTAAAAAAATACTATAATATAGATATATTTAATTCAATCTATTTATGTCAAAAAAGAAGAAAATTATCTTAGTTGTTACGGCCGTAATAGTGCTTTTTATTATTGGCGGAATTGTGTTTAAGCCGAAAGCGAAAATTACCTATCAAACCGAGAAAGTTAAGCGCGGGGATTTGGTGCAGACGGTGGAGGCCACGGGCGAAGTGAAGTCGGCAACAGATATTGCCTTAAATTTTCGGACGAGCGGACGAGTGGCAAAAATCAGCGTCAAAGAAGGGCAGGTGGTAAAAACCGGCGCAGTTTTGGCGAATCTGGAAAATAATAAAGAAAATAGCCAAGTTTTAAGCGCGCAAAGCCAACTGCTTTCAGCCAGGGCGGAATTGGAAAAACTTTTAGCCGGCGCGTCGCGGGCGGATATTTCTGTTTCCGAAGCCACCGTGGCACAGCGTCAGCAAGATTTAACAACAGCCAGGAATGTTTTAGAAGATACCAAGAAAATACGCGATACGGAAATTAATAATTTAAAAGAAACGGCTTTGGCCACGATGAATAACGAATTGGCCACGGCCTTGGGATCCCTCTCCACAGTGAAAAATACTTTGGATGACAACGATTTAAGTTATACTTTAGGTGCCTTAAACGTTAATTCAGTGGAAGATGCCAGAAATGCAAAAATTGCAGCCGATAGTTCTTGGAATGAGATTGATTTATTATTAAACACCTTAAGTTCTGTTTCCACTACAGAGCAGATTTTGACGGGATTAGATCAGGAAATTTTAATGCTGGACAAAGTGGCGGACGCAGTGAATAAAACTTTGACAGTGTTGCAAAATTCTTTGACATCAAATTATGTTACGCAAACAGAATTGGATGCTTTTAAAGCCAATATCAAAGCGGAACAGGTAAAAATTAATGCCAGCCGCACCGCTGTGGTCACGGCGAAGAATAATATTAACAGTAAAATTTCCTATTATCTTGATTTAATCCGGCAAAAAGAAAATGCCGTCAGCGCGGCAGAATTGGCCTATGGCGCGGCCGAGGCCGCATTGACACTGAAGCGCGAACCGGCGCGGCCGTTTGAAATTAAAATCGCGGAAAGCAAAGTGAAACAGGCGGAGGCGAGTTTGCTTTCAGCGTCAGCGCAATTGGAAGACACAATTATTCGGGCGCCAATTGATGGAATTGTGACGCAAATTATGCCCAAGGCCGGAGAATTAGTGTCGTTGTCTACGCCGGTGATGCAAATTTTGGGCGCTTCTGAATTTGAAGTGGACGTGGATGTGCCGGAGTCGGATATTGTGAAATTGGCAATCGGCCAAAAAGCGGAAGTGACTTTTGACGCGCTGGGTTTGGAGAAAAAGTTTGGCGCCACCATTTCTTCCATTGAAATGGCGGAAACAAAAATTCAGGATGTGATATATTATAAAGTCAGAATTCAGCCGGAAACCGAACAGTTGGAAATTAAATCCGGCATGACGGCCAACGTGACAATTTTTACGGCGCAGAAAAATGGGGTTTTGATCGTGCCTTCCCGCGCGATTAAAACCAACACGGAAAAATATGTGGAAATTTTAAAAGACGACAACGCGGTGGAGCGGCGCACGGTGGTGGTGGGACTGCGCGGGGATGATGGAGTGGAAGTGGTGTCGGGAGTTAATGAAGGAGAGGATGTTATAACATTTACGAAGAAGTAACACGCGGGGTTGTCATCCCGAGAAGGTTTGATAGCAATCAAACCGACGAGGGATCTCGTAAGAATTTATGAAGAAAAGCAAGAATTACTGTGTTTATATCACGACGAACATTTGGGATAATGTTTTCTATGTCGGCATTTCTGGTAATTTGATAAAAAGAGAAAATCAGCATAAAGTAAAATTTAAAGACGGTTTTACTAAAAAATATAATGTTGATAAATTAGTCTATTTTGAATGTTTTGATAATCCAACCGAAGCTATCAAAAGAGAAAAAGAAATTAAGAGCTGGAGAAGAGAAAAGAAAATAAATTTGATAAAAACAATAAATCCGGAGTTTAAAGAGTTGGGTGGAGATTGGTGGAGAAATATAATGGCGTGATGTCATCCCGAGCGGAGCGTGGGATCTCGTGGATGACAGTAAATTATAATAAAATTAATTTGCGGAGTAAGCTACGAGATTCCTCGTCGTCCCGAAGCGTCAGGACTCCTCGGAATGACATCCGTCTGAATATGCCTCTCATCCAAACCAAAAACTTAAACAAAGAATACTGCACTGACGAGGTGAAAACGCCGGTGCTTTTTGATATTGATTTGGAAATCAATTCTGGGGAATTCGTGTCCATCATGGGGCCTTCTGGTTCTGGCAAATCGACACTTATGCACATTTTGGGTTTTTTGGATCGATTAACGAGCGGCCAATATCTTTTTGAGAGTGCTGATGTGACCGGCTTTGATGATAAAAAATTAGCGCGGATTCGCAATGAAAAAATCGGTTTTGTTTTTCAGTCATTTAATCTTTTGCCGCGCACCACTGTTTTGGAAAACGTAAAACTACCTTTGCAATATCGGCCGGGGTTGAAAGAAAAAGAAAAAAATGAAATGGCAGAGAGTGCCTTGAAAGCGGTCGGGCTGGAACATCGCATGAATTTTTTCTCCAACCAGCTTTCGGGCGGAGAAAAGCAAAGAGTGGCAATTGCGCGGGCTTTGGTTACAGACCCAACTTTAATTTTTGCCGATGAACCAACGGGTAATTTGGATTCCAAATCCGGGCTACAAATTATGGAAATTTTAGACAAGCTTAACAAGGCCGGCAAAACCATAATTTTGGTGACACACGAAACCAACACGGCCAGTTTTGCGCACCGGATAATTGCGTTGAAAGACGGCAGAATTGTGAGCGATAGGAAGGTTGATAATAGAAATCAGTTTAACGGAACCTTAAAGTAGTCGTTTTACGTTAAACGGCGTCGCCGCCCGTATCGTTTACGATTTGGTTGGACGTAAAACCTTTAACGACTGCCGATACGCGCCGCGAGGCCGTATAACGACAAATGAAAATAATTTAGTTTTTGGAATTTAGGATTTAAGATTATGACATACAAATTACTCCTCCATTCATCAATCAGAGCTCTCCGAGCGAATCGCAATCGCACGTTTTTGACGATTCTTGGAATTGTCATCGGCATTTCTTCAGTGATTGTGATTATGTCCGTGGGCGCCGGCGCGCAGAGCTTGATTTTTAATCAAATGGCGTCGGTCGGCACCAATATGATTGGAATTTTGCCGGGCTATAGCGATGAAGAAGGGCCGCCGGCATCGGTGATGGGGGTGGTGATTACCACCCTGAAGGCCAAAGACGCCGAGGAATTGAAAAAAATTAAGGAAGTGACGGCCGTGGCTGCCTATGTGCGCGGCGTGGACACGGCCCAAGCGCAGGGTCAAAAAATGGATATAACTTTTTTAGGAGTATCCGCTGATTACCCGAGAGTGGAGAATGCCGAACTGGAGCTCGGTTCTTTTTTTGATCAAGCCCAAGACAAAGAAATGGCGCGGGTGGCGGTTTTGGGCTATGAGGTCTGGCAGCAATTGTTTAACGGTGATAATCCCATAGGCGCGCATGTAAAAATTAAAAACGAAAGTTTTGACGTGATTGGGGTTTTTGAAAAACGCGGGACGGAGTCGTTTGAAAATAAAGACAATATGATTTTAGTGCCCTTAACTACGGCGCAAAAATTGCTTTTGGGTATTGACCATATCAGTATGATTCATCTACTGGTCAAAAGCGACAATGACGTGCCGGCGGCCCTGGAACAAATTAAAAGCATTTTGCGCGAAGAGCACGACATTGAACCCGGCATGAGCGATGATTTTACGGCGCGCTCCGCGGCGCAGGGGCTGGAAGCTTTGAAACAAGTAACCAATGCCTTGAAATTTTTTCTGGCCGGCATGGCGGCAATTTCACTCATTGTCGGGGGAGTGGGGATTATGAATATCATGCTCGTGGCGGTGAATGAAAGAACCAGAGAAATTGGACTGCGCAAAGCGATTGGCGCTACGGCCAGAAATGTCCAAGAACAATTTTTGATTGAAGCGGTCACGGTAACAATTCTTGGCGGCATTGTCGGAATTATTTTTGGAATTTTAACTTCGGCCATGGTGGCCGGAGTGGCAAAATATTTGGGCTATGACTGGGATTTGGTGGTGACCATGCCTTCAATTTTAATGGGCGTAGGAGTTTCCGGGGCAGTGGGGATTTTATTTGGGTGGTATCCCGCGAAAAAAGCGGCGGGGTTGGAACCGGTGGAGGCGTTGAGGCACGAGTAGAATAATCTAATAATCTAATAACGGATAATAAGTAACTAGTAATAAGTAATAGAGAGAACCAGAAATAAGGATATAGGAATATGGGGATATAAGGAAATAAAATTGTTGAATTGTTAAAGGGAAATAAAAAAGCGGCCATGATGATGACCGCGTGAAGATCGGATTGAATTAAGGTTTTGGGCAAAAGACACTTGTTAAAATAGCCGTCCCAACCAGACCAGTAGTAACAGCGCCAAAAATTTTCCAATAAGCTTCTTTACGTTTTTTTTGTATTACGTCGTGCTGTGGTAAATAACGACTTAAACAATTATTTTCGTCGCGGATGGTGTAAACAGCTTGTTTGGTGAGAAGTCCAGCAAGCCCAATCAGAGACAGACCCACTAAAAAGAAAAACAAATCAAAAAAAGTATAGTAGGACCAAAATTCTTTCCATATGCTTTCCATAGACCTCCTCCTTTGTGGTAGTGGTTTGTAAAAGTGTCTAATTTAAGTATAGCGCTGAATAAAAATTATGTCAATATGAATTTCATATCTCTACTCAAAACAGCCTTTAATTCTCTTCGGGCGCATAAGGTGCGATCGGCTTTGACTGTGCTCGGGCTGATGATTGGCGTGACGTCCATAATTTTGGTTTTGAATATGGGCGAGGGGATTAAAAATTATGTTTTAGGCACTCTTGATGTTTTTGGCGCGGATTTGATTGAGGTGGAAATTAAGGTACCCAACACCAGTCAAGCTTCATCCGAAAATGCCATGGGCATGGCAAGCGGGGTGTCCATCACTACTTTGAAAATGGAAGACGCTGAAGCGGTTGCCAAACATCCAAACGTTCGCGGAATGTACGCGGGACTGATGGGCCAGCAGGTGGTAAGTTTTGAAGATGAACACAACACCTCTTTAATTTGGGGCATGACCGCCAGTTTTTTTGATCTTTACAACGCGAAGGTGGTAGAAGGCCGTCCATATTTGGAGGAAGAGGATCGGGCGCAGGCGCGGGTGGCGGTGATTGGACCAAAGCTGAGCGAAAAATTTTTCGCGGGCGGCGAAGCAATCGGGCAATACATTAAAATCGGCAACAAAAAATTCCGAGTGATTGGCGTTATGGAAGAGCAGGGGACATATATGGGGATGATGGATATGGACAGTGTGGTTTATATGCCGGCCAGAACTTTGCAAAAACAAGTTATGGGCGTTGATTATATTCAATACATCATGATGTTTCCCAAAGACAAAACACAAAGCGCGGCTACGGCGGCTGACATTATTGATATTATGCGCAGCCAACATGAGATAACCGATCCTAATAAAGATGATTTCGCGGTGACCACAGCCGAGGAAGCCATGAAAATGATGAATACCGTGACTGGCGGCATTACTTTGCTTTTGATGGCGATTGCCGGCATCTCGCTTATTGTCGGGGGAGTGGGAATTATGAATATTATGTATGTGTCGGTTTCCGAGCGCACTTATGAAATTGGTTTAAGAAAAGCGATTGGCGCGACTTCGGGAAATATTTTATGGCAGTTCATGTGGGAAGCAATTTTTTTAACTTTTATGGGCGGAGTTGTCGGCGTGGTTTTTGGCACTTTATTAAGTTTTATTTCGGCGCTGGCTGCCAAGTCGTTTGGCATTGATTGGGGGTTTAATTTTTCCGTGCCAGGATTATTTTTGGCCGTGGGATTTTCCGTGGCCGTGGGTTTGATTTTTGGCGTGCGGCCAGCCCGCCATGCCGCGAGTTTAGAGCCAGTGGAGGCGATGAGGATGGAATAAAATTAGAACCAAGAACTAAGGAGCAACTTCTAATAATTTGAAGAACGGGCAAACGCCTATTTTTTTTAGTTTCAGATAATTGGGCCAGTAGGAATCTGGCATAAAACAGCATAGTTTAAGGGCGTTTAAAAAATCAAAAAGAATTAAAGGAAAAAATAGTAAAAAATTTAATCTAGGGATGTGAAAAAACATTAAATAAATACCAAAAAATTCAAAATAAATACCAAAAAATTCAAAAATAATTAAAATTTAATGCCAGAAATCTTCAATTTTACCCAATTTTTAATGGTTTTAAGGCTGAAATTTGCTATTTTAAATAAGAGATGAACGGGGAATGAGGCAGTGAATTTTGCTGGAATCAGGCCTGTTTTTATGTAAATTTTCTATTGAAAAGCAGAAATTTTCTATAAGGCCACCTAGCGTTGTTTTTTAGTCCCTGTTTTTGTGGATAAATTGGCAAAGGTTAAAAAGAAAAAACTGGGAATCAAAGAAAGGCAGTGTATAACTTCAAAAAAATTTTAAAGTTAATAAACTTTTATGAGCAAAGAAGCGCGCATATCGGCCCTTTTTAAGCTTATTGGAGACAAATTTTTTGAAAGCCGATAAACGTTTATCGGCTTTCAAAATTTTATTTGACTTTTTGGTTTTTTTGCGCTATAATTAATATAGAGACAAATTAGGTTTGTTCGCCAAGTCAAAGGGGGCGTCTCGGAAACGCTCAGGTGGGTTGAAAAACCACCACCAATGACCTGAAGAGGATCCTGTTTATAGCCTTTGGCTAAGACAGGGTTTCGGAACAAAAAAGTTAATTAAAATCTTGATTTACTGGTGCTTAAAAGCACGAGGCCATTTTGTTTAGCCAAAAACGTTTTTAGGAGATGTTTAAGGGCGCTATATATGTATATAATAGAAATAAATAAATAAAAATAAATTAAAATAAAAATAAATTCCCCATGTTCCGTTGTCAAAATTACCATGCTCAAAAGACAGAAAACCACGCTCAAGAAAAGAGTCGTGGTTTTATTTCTTTAACCGAGGCGGCGGAGCTATGCACTTACTCACAGGAATATCTATCACTTTTGGCCAGACGGGGGGAACTTCGGGCGCAGAAGTTTGGCAACAACTGGTTTACTAAAACTAAATGGCTGAAAAAATACGTGGCAGAACACGCCGAAGGCACCATCCTTAATGGCAAGGGAAAATTTTTGGCGAAAGAAAAGATGGCCATGGATTTTAGGAGTTTTAGAGAAGAAGTTGAGGATTTGATTATGACAGCGAAGAAAAAAACAGTAGCGGTTGGCAGAGGCGGATTGGTGGCCGCGGTGGCATTAGCAATGGTGACCGGAGCGATTTTGGTCAAACCAAATTATGTGAGAGATTTTGCGCTGACGGAAATTAAATTGGCGCGCATTGGAGTTGGTGAAATTAAAAATATTTTGTGGAGCGATGGCGTGATTCGGTTTGGAGTACAGATGAAAGAGGTGGTGCTGGGCATGAAGGAAGATTTTTTAGTAGCTGATAATTTATCGTCTGACCCTCTCCAAACTTCCTCCCTAGCAAGGGGAAGAGCTTACGGACTAGTGGCGGGAGCAAAGACCGATGAAATTTGGAAAAATTTTGTTGGTAAACTTAATCGAATAAAGATTTTGAATGTCAACATGGCGCAAAATTTTGAAAATTCCGATCAGGAAATTTATTTGGTACATAATTATTGGCAAAAAATTGGAGGACTGGCAGATAATTTCATTCCGATTTTTTCTTTTGTAAAAAGAGAGAGCTCACAAATTATCGATGGCGCGGCAAAAATTATTGGCAAAGCCGGAGAGAGAATTGATCGCTCGACCGCTAATTTTGGCGGAAAAATTGGCGAGTGGTTTTCATCTTTCCAAAAAACAGAATGGGATCCACAATTGTTAAGTCAGTTAGCAAAGAAAACCCAAGAGACACAGATTGTTTATCAAACGAATAACATAATCAACAACACAACTTTGGTCAGTGGAAATAAAACAACTGCCGGGCCGGGCGTAATTGACACACAGGGAACAACCGGCATTAACGGCGCAACTGGCAAAACTGGCAGCCAAGGGCCACGCGGTGAAAAAGGTGAAACCGGGCCACAAGGATTACAGGGAATACAAGGACCAGCCGGTATCTGTGGTGGAACATGTTCGGGTAGTGGCGGTTCGGTTACCAATATTTACAATGTGGGCGTGCAAGGCGCCACGGCCCATGATGGCGCGGGTAGTTCGCTGGCCACTAAATATTTGGGCGCAGGCGAACTCTCGGTTTCCGGCAACACCAGCTTAGTTGGCGTCTTGACAGTGGGGGGCGGCGCTTCTTTTAGCAGTGGCGTGTCCATTGCCGGCATCTTGAATGGCGGCAACGCGACTTTTGGCGGTGTTTCCATGGCCACATTGAATGCCACAACCACCAATGCTGACAGTCTTTATATTTTTAATAATGCCACGACCACGGGCGCGCAATATATCGGCGGAGATTTAACTGTGGCTGGTACTGCGGTTTTCACTGGTGGCAGTTCTTTCAATTCCATCACGACGACTGATACGGCCTACATTGGTGGCAGAAGTTTTTTGATGGGCAACGTCGGCATCGGCACCACAAATGCTACGGCCACCCTGCTTGTTATTAGCGACCAATATGAAGGCGCAAAATTCGTAGTGGCCTCATCCACGGCTTTGGCTACGCCGAGTTTGTATGTTGATAAAGGAGGCAACGTAGGCATTGGCAAAACTAATCCCGAATTTAAATTGGATGTTGCGGGAATAATAAATGCCACCTCTTTGTATGTTGATGGCAGTCCCTATGTTGGTAGCCAATGGACAACAGCTGTTAATGATATTTATTATAATACTGGTAATGTAGGCATTGGCATTACTAACCCAGCTGCTTTGTTTGAAATCGCCACAACCACAACTGACTGGGCCGCGGGAACTCGTCCTTTAATGCGCGTGGCCACGAAGACCACGGAGGCGTTGTATGTGGGAGCGAGCGGGAATGTGGGAATTGGGACGACCGTGCCGACATCCACTTTGCAGGTGGCTGGTAATTTCAATATCACCACCACTTCGGCTTTGACGACTAATCAAAGTGTTTTCTTTGTGAACAATGCGACGAAGAACGTGGGAATTGGCACCACCGCGCCAGGAGCTAAATTAGAAGTCAATGGCTCAATCCTTCCAAGTTCAAGTTTGGCCAATGATTTGGGAAGCGGAACTCGCTATTATAACAATGGCTATATTTATACACTTGATCAGGGTGGCGGCGTTATTCAAAATACTACTTATATAAAATCTCAAGGCAGTTTGGGTATATTTCCTTTTAGCGGCGGCACCACCGCAACTTTAAGAATTGGCTCCTTGCCAGGCCAAGGCACAACTTATTCTTATAAAGATATTTATTTTGACACAGCGGATGTTAATAGAATGTATATTGCCAATGCGGGCAACGTCGGCATCGGCACGACTAATCCACAGGGCGCATTGTCCGTGATGAATGGTAATGTGGGCATTGGCACCACCAATCCCGGCGCTTTATTTGAAATCGCTACGACCACGACTGACTGGGCCGCGGGAACTCGTCCTTTAATGCGCGTGGCCACGAAGACAACAGAAGCTTTTTATATCGCGGCAAGCGGAAACGTCGGCATTGGGACGACGAATCCGCAATACAAATTTGATATTGCTGGCTATGCTTCTTCTACCCAAGATATTTACGCGGCGAACCTTGGTTATAATGAAGGCATGTTGGAAGACCCAACCATTATTGACGCAACCGGTGCGGCAATTAATATTTCAGCAGCTTATGTTTTAATCCGTTCCAGTAGTGATTGGACTGGTTATAAACTAGAAAGACATTTGGTGCCGGCAAATACCGCTTTAGCTTTAACCGATAATGATCTTAACTACGTTTATATTAATTATAATAGCGGTTCGCCAATTTACGCCGCTACCACCAATCGTGATGTAATTAATAACTCCAATGCCGTGCCAGTATCAAGAATTATGATGACTTCCGGCAATATTGAATACAAAATTAATTATGGCGCGATTGGTAAATCAGTGGCCATCCGCAATTTTGACCGCGTGATGCGCACCCGCGGCATAACCGGCATTGAAAGAGAAAGCGGCTTAGCCATTTCTGAAAGTGCTTCTCGTGTTTTGTCTGTTACTTCGGGTTACGTCTGGTTTGGCATGGATAGAATTACAATTGATGCCATGACTGTCGGCACTGGCGGAGCCACGGCAGAAGTTTGGTATCATTCGGGCGGCAATTGGGTTGCTTCTTCCACGCCGACTTATGAACATTTAAGTTATGATAATGGTACAAATTTAACCACGCTTACCGCCAACCGTTACGCCGTGAACTGGGTTTTTCGCAATGTGGCCAATGGAGCCGAAATTGATATTATTTTGGGTTCTGGTGATTATACTTTAGCCCAAGCTGAAGCCAGCATGCTACCATCTTTGCCAGAAGAGGTTACTAATTTTTATGCTTTGGTTGCTAGAATTATTATTAAGAAAAATAACACAGTGGCTTACGCCATTGAAAATGAAGCAGATTTTTCTTTCCGGCAGGCCGCGGTAACCATTCATAATGATTTGTCTTCAATTCAGGGTGGCACCACAGGCGAGTATTATCACTTAACCGCGTCCGAACAAATAGAACTGAACGGCTGGCTGGATGATGCCATTTTGACTTCCACTGGTGGTTTAAGTGTTAATTCCGCCACTACCACGGGCTCATTTTATTTTCCCGGCGGCGTAGTTATGGAAAACGGTAATGTGGGAATTGGAACAACAGTGCCGACTTCCACCTTGCAGGTGGCTGGTAATTTTAATATCACCACCACTTCGGCTTTGACTACAAATGAAAGTGTTTTCTTTGTGAACAATGCAACAAAGAATGTGGGAATTGGGACGACAACCCCCCTAACTTCATTAAGTGTTCAGGGAGCGCCGGGAAAGCCAGTAATGAACATTGCTTCTTCCACCGGAGCTTCATTACTATATGTGGGTGAAGATGGAAAGGTCAATATTGGTGGTGAATTTACAGGGGCATACAAATCATCATTAAATGTAACAGGTAATGCGGTTGTGACCGGTATCATTTATGGCCCGAGTTATGGGGCAACAATTAATATGTCCACCGGCAAGTTAACAAACACCAGTTCGGCAATGGAATTTGATTGGACTAACGGCTTATGGTCTACTTATCGCACTAACATTACTTTGTATCCTTACGGGGCATATGATGAAGGCGGGGGAAAAATTATACTTAAAGGCAATGTTGGCATCGGGACGACAAATCCACAAGGTGCCTTGTCGGTGATGAATGGTAATGTGGGCATTGGCATGACGAATCCTATAGCAGTATTTGAAATTGCTACCACCTCCAATGATTGGGTTGGTGGGAGTAATGTTCCTTTAATGCGGGTGTCTACCAAAACGACGGAAGTTTTCTATATAAATGCTACGGGCAATGTCGGCATCGGGACAACTGCACCTTTGGCAAAACTTAACGCTTCCTCCACCACGGCGCAGTTAAGATTAACCAATGGCGAAACTGTCAGCACTAATTTTACTGATTTTAATGTTCTCTCAGCCGGTGATTTGATTATTGACCCACAAGGCACGGCTACGACTACTTTTGTGCGGAGTAATCTGAAAGTGGAGGGAAATGCGACGACAACAGGAAGTTTGGTGGTAGGCAATCCGACTGGCGGCGGCATGGGTGCCGGTACAATTAATGCCGAACACACCCTTTATGTGAATGGCGCAGATTACGCGGAATATTTTTTAACTAATGATGTTGACTTGCAACCAGGCGAAGCAGTTTGTATTGATGTCACTAATGACAAAGCGGTTAAAAGATGCTACCGTGGCGCTGACCCGGACATCATTGGTATCGTTTCTACTAAGCCGGCGCTTGTTGGTAATAATCAAGAATTTGACGGGGAAACCGTGATTGTCGGTTTAATCGGCCAGGTGCCAGCTTTTGCTTCCGTTGAAAACGGAATTATTCGGCCGGGCGATTCTTTAACTTCGGCTTCCTCCACCCCGGGCTATTTAATGAAAGCGAGCGCGGGCGATTCCACCGTGGGCGTGGCTTTGACCGGACTTCAAAATGGCACTGGTGGTATTAATGTTTTAATTTCCAGAAGGAATAAATCTTTGACCGTGGAACAAGTGGAAGAACAGGTGACGAAGCGCGTGGCCGACATGAAAATTGAGGATGAAGTGAACATGATGGTCTCGGACGCCGTGAGGACACTGGGTGTTGATGAACAAATTAAACTTTTGGATTTGAAAGTGGTGGAGTTGGAAGAAAAAGAGAAGCTAGCGGTTAAATCATTTGACGAGGTTACAGCCAATAATTTAAAAATTATTACTTTAGCTGAAATAGAAGAATTAAAAGCGAAAAATATTATGACGGAAAAGATAACCGCTGATATGGCTCAAGCCACAACTGGCAATTTCCAAGAATTGGTGCTCGGGACAAGTGAAGAGAGAATAGAGAATAGCGAAGAGCAGGCTGCAACGACGGCGACGACAACCAATGAAGGGGAAAGAGAGAAGAGCGAAGAGTTATTGGTAAACAACAAACAAGTGCGGATTACGGTGATTGACGATCCAGATGATAGTGAAGTCAGAATTAAAATCTCCGGCGGGGCGGAATTTGGCGGCACGGTTAAGGTGGTGAATTTGGAAGTGGGTGGTAAAATTACAATTAAGGGCGGGGCGGAATTTTTGGGTGAAGCTACTTTCAGAAATAATTTGAATCTGGAAAGTGCTTTAACCCGAACCTATCAAGAAAAGAAAGATGAAATGTTAAAAATTGGCGACGCGGTTTATATTTCCGGCGACAATGAAGTGGCCAGAGCTTTTGCCGACATTGTTGACGGAAGCGGCATGTTTAAACCAGCCATAGGCATAGTAATTGGGTTTGAGGATAAAAATACGGGCGAAACGAAATCCCTTGTTGCCGGCGCTCCGCGGGACAACATCACTGTGAGGGTTGCAATTGGCGGCACGATTGGCGGATTTAGTAACCTTTTGCCGGGCGTGACCTACTATTTATCTGATGTGGAAACCGCGATTTTGGCTAATAAGACTACCGCCGAGATTGGTGACGGTGAATTTAGTGCCATTAGTTCGCTGACCAATTCTCCGGCGCAAGAAGTCGGCGTCTTTTTCCAGCCACTGGCAGTGGCCGAATCCACCAGCACCTTACTAATTATGCCTTCGCTTGTGTATCAGGAATACAACAAAGAAATGAGTTTAGCGCCAGCGGAATACGAACCAATTTATGTAGAGAATTTAAATTCGGAGATTAACAACCAGCCAGTTTCACCAAGAGTGGAGGAACAGCCAATAATAGATAATCCACAGTCAATCACTGACAGCACGCCAGCAACAACCACCGACGCAATTACGGCCACTTCCACTCCGGTGATTGAAGAAATTACACCACCAGTCACAGAAGAAATCGTGTCGGCAGAGGAGCCGTTGGTAATAACCGAGGCGCCGCCAGTGGGGGAGGTGGTAGTGGAGGTACCGGTGGAATAATTTAATAATTCAACTTTTCTTGTTTACTTGCGCACCGGGCGGCAGGGGAGTATAATATATTAGTAACAGAATAACGAAGTAATAAAGGGAAATAGGGATATAAGGATATAAAAAATAAAATTATTTTATTATCAATATAAATTATTTTACGAATTCATATATTCGCCCGCCTTGCCCGCTTCGCAGCGAGGCGAGCCGACGAGGCAGGTACAATTCGTAATTCGTAGGATTCTATGGAAGAACAACAACCAATAAAAAACTATTCTTATAAAATTACCACGAGTGGCTGGGTGGTGATTGGTATTATAGTTTTGGCGGTGATTGGCAGCGTTTTATTTTTTATCAGCAAAAAAAGCGGAGGCTTGAACAAAAACAGTTCTGATTGGCAAGCAATCTTTTTGTCCAATGGGCAAACATATTTTGGACAGGTAGTTTCTGAAAACAATGACAGCGTGATCATCAGAAATGTTTATTATTTGGTAGGCATGACAAGCCCGCAAGAAATAAGCGAAACAGATAAAAACAAAGATTTTTCTTTAATTAAGTTAGGCAGTGAAGTTCATGGACCAATTGATGAAATGCGCATCAATCGAAATCATATTTTGTTTGTAGAAGATTTGCGCGCTGATTCCAAAATCGTGAAAGCGATTGACGAGTATCAGAAGAAGAAGTAATAAGTAATAAGGAAAATAAAAAACAAAAAAACGAGCAAGACTCGTTTTTTTGTTTGAAGATATCTATCCTTTGTTACCCTGTTACTCTGTTACTCTGTTACTTTGTTATTATGTTATTTTTTATTTATTAGTTACGAGATCCCTCGACTCCGGCCGACTATTGTCGGCCTTCGCTCGGGATAAACTAAAAAAATACAAAACAATTCCCAAATAAATACTAAAAAAATTAAGAAAATTAAATCAAAACAATTCAATAAATAAATAAAACAATAATTCTAATTATTGGTGAATAAAAAATATAAAATAAATTAAAATAAATAATAAAAAATACTAAAATTTGAGAGAAAAACACCTGATTTTTAAAAAGTAGGGGAAAAAGATGGCCATTTTTTGGCCCTAGGATGCCCGTTGAAAGGTTTTTTGATGGAGGACACCAAAACTACCATTAAAAAACGCGCCAGGGAAAAATTGAGGGAAGTTTTTTAGTAAAACAAGATCCTTTGCTCTGAGTTTTCGGAGTTTAGGACGCCGTTGTTTTATTGCAACAAAACAACGGCGTTTTTGTGGATAAGTGCCATCTTTTTTTTATAAAAATTTAAAAAACGAGAAAAACGGTTGTGTATAAGTGGAGTGCGACAAAAATTGATTTATAAAATATTTTCTGGAAACAATGCCCAAAAAACGTATTTTACGACTATTTGGCGCCTAGTTGATGCATATTGCATATCTGGAAGGTAATATCGGATAGAAATTGATTGACTTTTGGTATTTTTCGCGATATAATTAATACAGGAAAGCTAAATTTTTAGGAACCAACACCAGATATGCGACGCCTCGGACGCGTCCGGAAACCCCAACAGGTTTTCTAAAACTGGTTTTGGTAAATTTTACTCCGCTTTGAGTCAGGCAAACAAAAAAGCCCACTCGAGCCAGGCAATAGGGTTTTGGAAAGCGTAAATTAATTAGGATTTTTAATTTACTTGGTGCCAAAAGCACGAGGTGAGCTTGTTTTAATTATAGCATAATTTTTAAAGCAAGGCAAACGGCCTATATATGTATATATATTAATATATAAAAAATAAAATATAAAATATAAAAAATTTATATTGAAAATTGAAAATTAACTTCCATGCTTCGTCGTCAAAATTACCATGCTCAAAAGACAGAAAACCACGCTCAAGAAAAGAGTCGTGGTTTTATTTCTCTCTCGGAGGCGGCGAAGCTCTGTACTTACTCACAAGAATACCTGTCGCTTTTGGCCAGACGGGGGGAACTTAAAGCGCAAAAAATAGGACGCAATTGGTTTACCAAAACCGACTGGTTGAAAAAATATATTGAGGACCACCCAGCGGATTTGAACGGCAATATCAAAGGGCGCCTGCTGGAAGAAGAAAAATTAAAAAAAATAATACATAAAAAAAGATTTAAGAATTTAAATGTCTTAGGAGAAGTTGGAGCGACAACCAGGGTGATGAAGAAAAAGATGGCAGGAGCGAGAACGAAAGTTTTGTTGGCAACAATGTTGATGGTATTATTGGTGGGTGTGGTTTTGATCAAACCAAACTATGTGAAAGATTTCGCGACGATGGAAATTAAACTGGCGCAGATAGGAACTAATGAATTCAAAAGAATTTTTTGGAATGAAAACGCGGCGAAGTTTGAGGCGCCAGAACAAGAAACGGCAAAACAGACGATGGAAAAAATTGGGGGAAAAAAAATTGTGGCGGGGGCGAAAATCAGCGAAGTTTGGAAAAATCTGATCAGCCAGTTTAATCAGGTAAAAAATTTAAATCTCAGCATCGCGAAGAATTTTGACAAGGCTGAGCAAGAAATTTATTTGGCGCACTATAATTGGCAGAAAACCGGAGAAAGAATTTTTAGTTGGTTGGAGAAGAAAAATTTTGCCATCAATTTGGGTGATTTTAAAATGTTTGGGAAATCTGGGGAGATCAGAGACTGGGGAATAGTTGGAGCAATGAAGAAAATTTTAGCTAGTGCAAATAAAATTGTTGGCGAAGCTGGTGGAAGCGCTACCGAACTGGCCAGTAACATTGGTGATAAGATTGGCGAGTGGCTTTCATCTTTTCAAAAAACAGAATGGGATTCACGGTTATTAATTCAGCTGGCCAAAAGAAAAAGCGAAACAACACAAATTGTTTATGAGGGTGATTGGATCAATCAAATAGGCCAAGGAGAAGCAGGCCAGGCGGGGGCTAGTGGAAAGCCAGGAGCGACTGGCGCGACTGGTAAAATCGGCAGTCAAGGACCGCGCGGTGAAAAAGGTGAAAAAGGCGAAACCGGACCACAAGGATTACAAGGATTACAGGGATTACAAGGAATAGCTGGACCAGCTGGCGCGAGCGGTGGAACCAGTATTACCAATGTTTACAATGTGGGTGTGCCAGGAACAACTGCCCATGACGGCGCGGGCTCTTCCTTCGCCGCTAAATATATTGGCGCGGGCGAACTCTCGGTTTCCGGCAACACCAGTTTGAATGGCAGTTTAACTGTTCAGGGTGGAACCAGTTTTAATAGCGCGGTAAATATTGCCGGGATTTTGAATGGCGGTAACGCGGTCTTTAGCGGAGTTACGATGAACACACTTAATGCCACGACCACAAATATTGATTTTGCCAGAATTGTTGATGGCAGAATAACCACACTTAACGCCACCACCACGAACATTGACACGCTCCAAGTTTTTGGCAACGCCACCACGACTGGCGTGCAAAGCATTGTGGGCCAACTGAAAGTCGCCACTTCCACTTTGGATGAGTATTATAAATTCGGCGTGGGCGGACCGGTTTACATCGCGGGCAGTTTATATCACGAGGGCAATGCCACGACTACGGGCACAGGAGTTTTTTCTAATTCTTTGGCTGTGGCAACCACCACTCATCCTTACACTCTAAACATCGGAGGCACAGGATATTTTAGCGACGGACTGATGATTGGCGGTTATGCCACCACTTCCAATTTGACAGTTCAGGGTAATGCCACCACCACCGGATCACATTACATTGGCGGAGATTTAACAGTGGCAAGAGCTTCTGCTTTTCTTAGTGGCGCTTCTTTCAATTCCATCACTACGACCGACACTGCTTACTTTGGCGGTAATTTAACCGTGGTTGGTGCCACTGATTTACAAGATAATGTTTTTGATTCACTGGGTGATTTTACGATCGCGGATAATTTGATGGTCAGCGGTAATGCCACCACCACCGGATCACATTACATTGGCGGAGATTTAACAGTGGCAAGAGCTTCTGCTTTTCTTAGTGGCGCTTCTTTTAATTCCATCACGACGACCGACACTGCCTACATCAGTGGCAGAAGTTTTTTGATGGGCAACGTCGGCATCGGCACAACCGCGCCGACTTCCACACTCGCGGTTTATGGAAATTTCAATGTGCAGAATGCCAGCAATGGCACCAGTAATTTATATGTTAATTCAACAAGTGGCAATATCGGCATTGGCACAACAGGACCGCTACAAAAACTGGACGTGAATGGCAATCTAGCCTTTGGCGGCAGCCGTGCTTTTGGATTATTTGGAACCATATTAGATTTTGGGAGAGGCAGTTCTTATTTTACAGGATTTAATCTCGGAGTTGGAGCGTCAAGCGGTTTATTTATTAATTCAAACGGCAACGTCGGCATTGGAATGACGAACCCGGTTTATAAACTGGAAGTCAATGGCACCGCTTCCACTTCGGCTTTGTATGTTGGCACGAACGCGACGACCACCGGAGTAGCTTATGTTGGTTTAGCTTTGGCCGTGGCCACCACCACTTCTGATGATTTTTCTTTTCAAATCGGTGCTAAGCCATCAATTTTTCAACACGGCGTTTCCATTTTGGGTTATGCCACTACTTCTAATTTGACAGTGCAGGGTAACGCCACCACCACTGGCACACAATATTTTGGCGGCGACATCAACATGGCTGGCGCAATGAATCAGGCTGGCGGTAGCGCGGCTTTGGCCACCACCACGGTGGTGGGAAGTTTTACGGTACAGGATGCCGATGGCAACTCCAGATTTTTAGTCAATAATTTAACCGGCAAGGTGGGTATTGGTACGAGCGGACCGGATGGCAGTTTGGAAGTTCTAAATGCTGATAGCGCGCAATTACGTCTAAGCCAAGCCAATGAAGTTTTTTACGCTGATTTCCAGGTGGATAATACCGGCGATTTGCTTTTGAACATGAGCGACAACACTGGCCAAGGGCAATTAATTTTGGCCAACGAAGACACCATCGCGATTGGCGGCGTGGCGGGACAAATTTACAATGCCATCGCCAATGATGCCACAAGCATGGGGCATGGCTTGAATACAGACACAGATTTATACATTGGTGGCAAATTGGAAGTTGATGACAATGTTTTTTTTGATGGCAACGTAACAATTGCCGGCGACCAGACCGTGGTGGGCACAACGGCTTATGAAAGCAATGTGGACATGCAGAATAATTTAATTTTGAATGTAGGCCATGCCAATACTGATTTCACTACTGGCGGCGGACTTAATTTGGCCGGTGATTTGGCCGTCAATTCCGGTAATCTTACTTCCTCTGGCAATTTGACTTTGAATCCGACCGGCACTTTGAATTTGGGTGGGGCAAATACGACAGTGATTTCTACACCTAACACGGTGGCAACTTACAACGTCAATGGCACTGGATTGACCGCGGTTAATATCGCGGTAGCCAACGTTAACCCGGCCATTTTGAATTTTGGCACTTCGGCCGCGGGGAACGACATTAACATCGGTGGTTCGACAGCTACGGTGGATTTGGAAAATGGCACTGTGTATGTTATTGGTGGCAACATAGGAATTAATACCACCGCGCCGACTTCCACCCTGCAAACCATTGGCAATTTTTCCATTGCCACCACTTCCGCTCTCGGTTTTAACAAGCGCGAGGTTTTCAGCGTCAATAGCACTAATCATTTTGCCACCACGACCGTGAAAGATTATTTCCAGGTGGTGCAGGCAAACGAGGCGACAAGTTTGTTTGTTGATAAAGGAGGAAATGTCGGCATCGGGACAACTGCGCCGAATAATATTTTAGATGTAAATGGAACAGCCAACATTCCAATTATACGGCCCGGCTCGGTCACGTCTTATGTCGGAGGAGTTATTAATCTTAGCACCTTAAGTTTATCAGACACAGCGGCTGCCGAAGCAAGTTTAAATTGGAGAACTGGCACTTGGACCACTTATCGCCAAAATATGACGATAACTCCTTACGGGGCTTATGACGAAGGCGGGGCTGGAAAAATTTCTTTTATAGGCAACGTCGGCATCGCCACCACCAACCCGACCGCATTTTTGGAAATTTCTACCACGACTAATGATTGGGTAGGAGCAGACCGCGCGCGTCCTTTAATGCGCGTGGCAACTAAAACCACTGAAGCTTTTTACATCGCGGCGAGCGGAAATGTGGGGGTGGGGACGACCAATCCTTTAGGATTACTTCAAGTTGGAGACAATAATGCAACTCTTGGTAATAAATACGCTCTTTTTTCCAACAATGTCGGAGGAAATAATCCATCAAGTGTTGTTGGACTTGCTATTGGGTGGAATAAATCCAATGGGCAAGGTGAATCTAATATTATTTTTAACACAACTGGAGGGGGTACAGCACCAGGACTTGCGATCGGCGACTTTAATGGCGCAACTTACAAAGAAGATATGCGCATAGATCAAAATGGCAACGTCGGCATCGCCACCACTAATCCGACCGCATTTTTGGAAATTTCTACCACGACTAATGATTGGATAGGAGCAGACCGCGCGCGTCCTTTAATGCGCGTGGCGACAAAAACTACCGAAGCTTTCTACATCGCGGCATCGGGTGCGGTTGGAATTGGCACCACGGATCCAAGCTGGACTGGTTTTGATGTTAATAAATCTGGTTTCTATTTTCATAACGGTGCCACCGCCTTTATCTATAACAATGGCGTTAATACCGGCTTTAATAGTGGCACCACCCCAGGTTCAAAAGTATCAATTGCGGGAAATTTATCAGTGGGAAGCACTTTTTATTCTGTTGCCGCGCCAACTAATGGAGCAATTATTGAAGGCAATGTCGGCGTTGGGACGACCGCGCCCTCTGCCTTACTTCACGCTTCTTCCACCACGGAACAATTACGATTATCCAATGGCAATGTCGCTTCCACTAACTTCACATCTTTTAAAGTTCTCTCTGCCGGTGATTTAATCATTGACCCGCAGGGAACAGCGACTTCCACCGTGATTGGCAGTAATCTGCAAGTGGAAGGCAACGCCAGCACGACTGGCGCATTGTATGTTGGTGGGCATTTTAATGTGGTTGGCATCGCGGCTTTTACCGGCGGCGCGAGTTTCAATTCCATCACTACCACGGATACGGCCTATATTGGCGGAAAAAGTTATTTTGGCGGTAACGTTGGCATTGGCGCGACCGCGCCACTGGCCAAATTGGATGTGCGCGGCGACGTTTACATTGGCGCGGGCGCGGAAATTTACACCAATGGCGGCTATGAATCTGGTGGAGTGACCACTGTTAGCACTCTGCAAAACAATATGTATGTTTGGCAGGGCGGCACGGGCAATGTTACGCCTTCAGTGGAAACGACCATTGTCCACACCGGCACCAATTCGCAAAAAATAGTAGTGACTGATGACGGCACTTCTCTTTCTGATGTCCGCGCGGCTACCGCTTCGTCCAATTACAACGCGGTCGTGGGCGATGTTTTCACTTACAGTTTTTGGGTTTATTCCAGCGTGGCTATCACCAACGCGCAAGTGGCTTTTGCCAGTATTGGGCAGAGCGGCTGGGGAACAGCGGTAAGTTTTAGCGTGCCAACCATCAATACTTGGACTAAAATTTCCGGCATGGTGACTTGCAATGCGACCGTGGCCAATAATGGCACCAACATTCAGGCAAAAATCGGCGACACTTTAAGCGGCGGAACCGGCACGGTATATTTTGATGATTTTTCAATTTATCGGACGGGCTTGGCTTTGGTCAATGCCAACGCGGCCGTGGCGGGCGGACAACAAAATTCTCCGGTTGTGAGATGGTCGGGTTATGGTTGGAAAACAGATGCCACGGCTGGGAGCCAAGCAGTGGATTTCCGAAGTTATGTGGTGCCGGTGCAGGGAGCGGCCGCGCCAACCGGTTATCTGACTTTTGAATCTGCCATCAATGGCGCGACTTATGGCAATACCATGAATTTCACTTCTGGTGGAAATTTGGGCATCGGCACCACTGCGCCAACTTCCACCTTGGCAGTTTATGGAAATTTCAATGTGCAGAATGCCAGCAATGGTACTAGTAATTTATATGTTAATCCAACAAGCGGTAATGTTGGCATTGGGACGACGGGGCCGACACAAAAGTTAGATGTTAACGGTAATATGAGAGTTGGGAGCGGAATAATTTATGGCCCAGCCACGACCGAATATCTTTCTTTTGATAGCACAAATGGTTCTTACCTTGTTTCTAATGGAACTTATGTTAGAGCAGCGCCAGCTTCTGATTTAGTATTTGTTAATAATAATAACGAGAGCATGAGAATAAAACTAGGTGGTAATGTTGGTATTGGCACTAATGCACCAACTGCTTTATTTGAAATCGCCACCACCACAAATGACTGGCCGGCCGGTGTTCGTCCTTTAATGCGAGTGGCCACGAAGACGATCGAAGCGTTGTATGTTTCCGCGGCGGGAAATGTGGGGATTGGGACGGCGACGCCGGAGCAAAAGTTGGATGTAGCCGGTAGCACTCGTTTGAGTTCTTATTTACAATTAAGAGATTTTGACGCTGGCAGTTGGGATGGCGTAACTCTTGGTTCAACTATTATTTCTAGAGATTATGCCACGGTGTTTTGGAACGGCGGAGTGATAGTTGGTGGATATGCCAACGACGCCACACCAGCCGCTTACAGCGCTGGTGGCGCGTTTTTGTCGCAAGGCCCGACCGCTTTGGCCGTGAATTCTGGCAATGTCGGTATTGGAATAACAAACCCGGTCGGGCAATTTCAAGTTTCCACCACCACCATGTTTGCTTCAGCTTCTGGCACAGAACCGAGAGTGGGTATTGGCACTTCCGCGCCTTCTGTGCCTTTGCATGTTTCTAAAACAGGGCTGGCAGCCGATGGCAATAATTGGGTTGGTTATTTTTTAACTCCAAATGTTGTCACTGATGCCCACACAGTAAATCTTTTGCTTGGAAAGACAACTGCCACCGGAGCTTCCGCAGCTTTAAGTTACAAGTATGACACAACTTCCGGCGATGAGGGTTTTGGCATCGCTTTGTATGGCGACGCTTTAGGCAGCGGTTTTTTCCAAAGAAAGGGCGGCAATGTGGGAATTGGGACATTAACACCGGGCGCAGAATTAGTAGTGGTTTCCGATACTTACGGAGCGCCCAAATTTATGGTTTCCTCATCAACCACTGTAACCACGCCGAGTTTGTATGTGGCCAATACCGGCAACGTCGGCATCGGAAATACCAACCCAACCCAAAAATTAGAGGTGACCGGCAATCTTATGATTCCAAATGGAAACGCTTATTATTCTAAAGATAGTTCGGGAAACGCTATACCATTAATTCAGTTAAATGGTTCTAATAATTTGCGCATGCTGGCTGGCTACAATACCCAAATAGAAATTTATAATACCGCGCAGACTTACGCTTTGATGGCAATAAAAAATAACGGCAATGTCGGCATTGGTACCACTAATCCGACTGCCTTATTCGAAGTTTCTACCACGACCGCGCATTCCACCATTTCTAATCGACCAATGATGCGGGTAGCCACGGGTACGACAGAAGCATTTTTTGTTGATAGATTTGGCAATGTGGGGATTGGACAGATTAACCCGCAATACAAACTTGATGTCGCTGGCAATTTGAATTTGAACGCCACTTCCACCATTTACATGAACTCGTTGCCGGCGTTTAACGCTTCTTCTACCAGTCTTTCTGTCTCGGCTGGCACGCAGGCGGGCAATGCTTTGCTTGATAGCGGAATACGTAATGTTTTTGTGGGCTATCAGGCCGGCTATTCGGCGACCACTTCTGATTATAATGTTGGCGTCGGTTATTTGGCATTAAAGAATACCAACAGATCTGGCGGTGGCGACCAAGGCGGCGACAGAAATGTGGCCGTGGGGGATACTTCCATGGATGCCAACACTTATGGCGGATATAACACAGCGGTGGGTTTTGATTCTTTAGGCGCTCTTATAAGCGGTAATCAGAATACGGTGGTTGGCAATTCCGCGTTGTATCAAAATACCACTGGTTCTCTTAATGTCGCCATGGGTTATGTGGCTGGTTATCTAAACAAAGGCACTGGCAATGTTTTTTTGGGCACAGGCAGTGGCACGACCGAACAGTTTGATACTTCAAACTATTCAGTGGCCATTGGCTATTACGCCAAAACTTTTGGCAGTAATCAGCTTTCCATTGATAATGCTTCCACCACCGCGCCATTGATTTTTGGTGATTTTTCCACGCGCCGAGTTGGCTTAGGCACGACCGCGCCAGTGGCGATGTTTGAAATTTCAACTACGACTGATTGGGTGGCGGGAGTTATGCCTTTGATGCGCGTGGCAACTAAAACCACCGAAGCTTTCTATATCGCGGCGACTGGCAATGTAGGAGTGGGGACGACCGCGCCTGATGCCAAACTTTCAATCTTGAATGGCTCAGGATATCTTTTGTCTTCCAAAGACACGGCCGGTACCACTCGTTTTGCTATTAATGCTTTGCATTCTAATCCTTATTACTATGACATAGCGTCCACTAATTATGATTTGCGAATATCTTCTTATTTGACTGGCGGCACTGGCGGCAATATCCAGTTTCAAACCAACAGCGTGGCAGGCGCGGTAGAGAGAATGCGCATTAATCCATATGGTAATGTCGGTATCGCTACCACCAACCCGACTGCGTTTTTGGAAATTTCTACCACGACAACCGACTGGGTTGCGGGCGTGCGTCCTTTGATGCGCGTGGCCACGAAGACGACGGAGGCGCTGTATGTTTCCACGGCGGGGAATTTGGGAATAGGATCAACAAACCCATCTTTCAAGACCGAAATTATTCATAATTCAAGCGGAACAAGTTTTGCAGGGGCGGTTGCAGATTTTGGTTTGGGTCTAATTAATATAAACGGCGCTGCTAATACTTGGAGCAATATTTCATTTGCCCAAGCCGGAAGTGGTTCAGTGAAAGCGAGTATTGGAACGCAATTTCCAACAAACAATGCCGATGTGGTAATTGGAACATGGAATTCCGGGGCTGGACTAACAGAGAAAATGAGAATTACTGGTCTTGGCAACGTCGGCATCGGGACAACTGCACCGACTTCTACTTTGCAAACCATCGGCAATTTTTCCATTGCCACCACTTCGGCTCTCGGCTTTACCAAACGCGAGGTTTTCAGCGTCAATGGCACGAATTCTTTTGCCACGACCAGCGTGAAAGATTATTTTAAAGTAGTGCAGGATAATGAGGCAACCAGTTTTGGTGTGGAAAAGAGCGGTTATGTTGGAATCAACACCACAAATTATGGGGTGGGTTATCAGAGATTAGAAGTTAATGGCGGCGCGGCTTTGCGCGCCGGCGGGTATTTATATTTGCAGACAAGCGATGCCCAATCATCTTTCGGCATTGTTAATTTGGGTAGTGGCGGTTCGGACAAAGCAATTTTTACAGGCAATAATTTAACAATGGGCGTTGGCCAAATTGCGCCGACAGCCATGATCCATGCTTCCACCACTGATGAAGCCACGGTGGGCATGAGAATTAATTTATCCGGCACGGCGCCGACGGCCAATGCTTTTGACATTCAAAGCCAGGCGGGCGCGATTTTGACTGCTTTTACGGCGAGCGGTGGATTAATCATGAATGTGGCTTCTTCCACCGTGCTTAATGTTCAGGATGGCTCGGGCAATAAAGTTTTTGTGGTTGATTCGGATGCTTCCCCGGCCATTTTGATTTATGAAGACGCTGGCGTGAAAAATATTTCTATTTCTCATGATGGCACTAACGCGGTCATCGTGGCTTCTTCCGGTGAAATTCAAATCGGCACGGCGGGCAACGATGTTTATGTCGGCACCGCGGGCACGGCTTCCAATTTGGTGTTTGAAGAATCTTCCAGCATTTTGGGCCAGGGCGGCAACACTATTACTTTAGGACAGTCCGGCGATCATTTTAATTTGGCAGTGACCGGCGTAAATTATTGGTTTAAAAATATTGTTTCCACTTCCACTAATTTATATTTATACGCATCGTCTACCAGCGAAAGCGTAATTGTGATGGAGAATCCGGCGGATAATAAAAATTTGCGCGTCTTTATTGAAGGCGCCATCACTACGGGCTCTTCCACTGATGTCACCGATCCGACGGTTTACAATTACAATAATTTTGGCAGTGGCACGCCGGGGCAGGCCGGCATTGCCACCACGGGCGATGTTTATATCAGAGATACCTTGGAAGTTGACGGCACGGCTTATTTGGCCGGCGGCACGGCTTGGACGCAGGGCGACCTGGCGGAAAATATTTTTGTGCGAGCGTTGACGACGGAGGAAGTGAAGAGTGAAGAGAGAATAGAGAAGAGTGAACAAGCGACGACAACCTCAACAAGTGAAGAGAGAACAGAGAAGAGTGAACAAGCAACTACGACGGCGACGGAAGAATGGGCGAATTTGCCAGAAGCGGGCGATGTGGTTTTGATTGACCCGGTTGAGGAATGGAGCGCGGTAAAATCGTTTGAGGAAAATTCCAATAAAATTTTGGGCGTGGTCTCCACCGACCCGGCTGGCGTGATGCGCGACGGATTAATAAATTCAGGGAAAGAAGTGCGGCCAATCACCATGAGCGGTACCATGCCGGTGAAAGTGAATTTGCAAAACGGCCCAATTAAGAAAGGCGATTTATTAACTACGGCGGCGCGGCCGGGCTTTGCCATGAAAGCCATTGATAAAAACGCGGGTATCGTGGGCATTGCTCTGCAAGATTATCTGGCGGACTTTGTGGAAGGCCAAGAGATGCCAGTAGAATTAAGTATGAAAGAAAAAGCGGCCATGGCGATGGGCAATAAAATTTTGGTTTTGCTGACAGTTAGAAATAACGCCGTGGACGCGGTGCAGTTGGCGAAAGAAAATGAAGTCAAGGTAGCGGTCAAAGAAAGTTTGGCCCGATTGCCAGAGGTGGAAGTGGCCGGTTATGAATTTATGGGCGGGGTGGCAGTGAAGGATTTGGTGGTTTCGGGCAAGGTGCTGGTGATGGGCGCTTCGGAATTTTTGGGCGCAGCGCAGTTTAAGGACAATATTTCGGTGCAGAAAAATTTGGAACTCGGCGGCGCTATTGTCAAAAATTTCAGCGTGGCCACGGGTACGAGTTTAAGTTTGGGCGACGCGGTTTATGTTGCCACCACTGGCGCGGTGGAGCGCGCTTACGCGGATAATCCGGCTTTCCGACCGGCAATCGGATTTGTGGTTGGGTTTGAAAATCAGAACGTGGCCGATACAGAAGCCATTGCTTCATCTACCAGAGAGATCTTGAATGAAGCGGCCAAAGTAAAAGTGGCGATTGGCGGCACCGTGGGCGGATTTAAGAGTTTGGTGCCAGGTGCAAGATATTATCTTGCGGAATTGAGTTATTATTATGAACAGCGGGAGGAGTTGGCTACGACTACGGATTTAATCGCGCCGGCGGCGTTTAGTTTGAACGCGCCTTTAGTTGATGGCAGCGCCATTCAGCCAATGGCTCTGGCAATTTCCGAAAGTGAAATTTTGGTGATGCCGTCGCTTCAATATACGTTTGTCGGCGGCGCAGAGGCGGGTTCTGATTTTGCCAATAGTTTGAATGATCAGAATATTTTGGAGATGATAAACAATCAGCCAGCAACTAGTAATCAACAACCAACAAACAATGAACAACCAACAAACGATCAACAACCAACAAACAACGAACAACCAATAGCGACCGACAGCACCCAAGCAACAACTACCGATACCACAGAACCGACTCCGACGATTGAACCGACAACAACCAGCGAGGCGAACAGTGAGGAACAGATCGTGCCAACAGAAACAACAGAGACGGCGGGAGCAACGGAAGAAATCGTGCCGGTGGTGGCAGAAGCGCCAGCCGCCGAGGTAGTGGTGGTAGAGACGGCGCCAGCAGTGGAGGCGGCGCCAACACCAGCGGAATAAAAATAAATTTTTATGAATTATAAAAAAAGACAAGGAAAAATTTCTTTTAAAGTCCTGGCGCTGACAGTGGCCGTGATGTTATTGTTGAGCAGCGCCGGTTTTTGGTTTTGGCGGCAGGGAAGTGAAGAAAAACAAGAGCAAGAACAAAAACAAATAGGAGAAAGGCCAAATATGGCAACAATTAATTCGCCATTGGCTTATTCTGAACCACTCACGGTGTCTTTGGCCAACCGAATTTTATCCATCGCACCGGTGAACGCGGCCGAGTCCCAAGCAGTAGCACTTTCAGACCAAGCCGTAATTTATTACAACGCCTATGACCAAACCAATGTGGAGCAAATCAAATACCCCACGAAACTGAAAGAATCTTTAATTTTAAAAGCGGCCGGCCACCCGGACAAGTTTGAATATAAAATAAATATTGATGATTATCTCTGGGAAATTGCCGAGAATGGCGACATTTTATTCAAACAAAAAGAAAAAGAAGAACGTTACACAATTAAAGAAAGCAAAGATAATTATGTCAAAGCCGTAATGAGTACCGACTACACCGATGGTCATCCAGTACTTTTCAAGATTCCCAAACCATTTTTGATGGAAGCGCGGGGAGACCAAAATGACCGGGGCGAGGTGGAAGTGAAAATTAATGGTGACACTTTAACTTTAAGACCGGATGCTAACTGGCTGAAGAAACATACTTATCCCATTATTTTAGACCCGACCGTGGAAACAGTTCCACGCGAGCAAGAAACCGTCACTTTTGGCGATGAAAATTCAGCGGAATTCAAACCCAAGATGAAATTAAACAAATGGGGTGACGAGACTTTTGTGTCGGTGGAATACGAGCCAGCAGCCGCGGACAGGATAATTCAGCAAAAAGTGGTGGGGGACAAAGTCATTTTGGAAGATCAGGCAGGCAAAGTCGGTTTTGAATTTTATGGAGAAGAGCCAAAATTAATTAAGGAAAAAAAAGACGGGAAAGAAACAGAATATCTGATTAATAATGACGGCGGCGTGGAATTCAACATAATTTTGAAAGAAAAACCGGCAACTAATAAAATCAATTTTAAATTAGAGTCACAGGGTTTGGAGTTTTATTATCAAGCACCCAACCCCAAAGCGCCGGAATATATCAACGGTTCTTACGCGGTTTATCATCAGGATAAAACCGGCGATTTTTCGCAACTGGGCGGCAAAAATTATATGGCAGGCAAGGCTTTTCAAATTTATCGGCCGCGCCTGACCGACGCGAAAGGAAACTTCGCTTGGGGAGAATTAAATATTGACGCGACCAAAGGAACATTAACCGTGACTATTCCGCAGGATTTTTTAGACAGCGCGGTTTATCCGATTAGTCAGGCGGCGGGAACAAATATTGGCTATACCAGCCAAGGAAGCAACCCTAATGGTGATTATTGCCAAAACACCAACGGGGTTTTTGCGGAACTGGCCACGCCGGCTGTTGGCGGCACAGTGACCAGCCTGAGCGCTTATGCCATGACCACTGGCGGCAGTGGCAATCTTAAAGCGGTCGTCTGGCTTAATTCTGATAAAAGCATAATTACCAATGGCGTGGGCGGAACCGTGGCAGTAACTAGCGCTAGTTATGCTTTGAAAACAATGACTTATACCACTTCGCCAACTATCGTGATTAGCACGGCTTACTGGGTGGGCGTGGTGGTGAATGTTAATCAAGAATGCGTGGCGTATGATGACAGCTTAGACCCGCATGGCGGTTATGGAAACGCGAATAATAATTATGTCACCCCCACCACACTGACTATTAGCGGAGGCACTGATGAAAAATATTCCATTTATGCCACTTATACTCCCAATAACGCGCCAACAGTAACTTCGGTCACGGATTCGCCGGATCCGATTGGCGTGGGTTCCAAGATAACTTTTAGTTTGGATTGGAATGACGCGGACGCGGGGGAAATGGTAAAAGGGGTAATTTGTAAGGGTTCGGGCATTACTACTTCCACCACCGCTTGTAAAGATGGCGAGTGGGCGCACAGCGATGTTTATACTAATCGCGACCCGGAAAATTTATTGACTTATACTACGGTGGCGGCGGACAAAGGCAATACCAGAAATTATTGGGCTTTTGTTTGCGATGATGGCGCGGCTTGTTCCGATGGCACGGCCGGCACTTTTACCGTGGCCAATCAAATTCCCGACGCGCCAACTTCCTTATTGGTGGAAGGCAGGGAAATTGGCACGGCTATAAATTTGGCCGATACGACGCCGGAATTTTCCGCGATTTATAAAGATTCGCTGGACGAGGGCGACCAGGCCAACAAAATGTGCGTGTTGGTGCAGGCGCGAGCGAATAGTTTTTCTACCGGCGGTTTGGTTGGCTATTGGAAGATTGATGAGGGCACGGGCGCACCAGTGGCAGATTCTTCAGGACAAGGCAATAATGGCACGTTGGCGCAAACAGATCATTGGACAACTTCGGGTTATTTTGACAGCGCTTATAATTTTGACGGCACGGATGATGTGGCTGGTTGCGGCACGGGTGCCAGCTTGGCTTTTGATGAGGGCGATGAATGGACTGTTTCTTTATGGCTGAAAACAAGCGGCACTTTTATCGGAGTTAATGGCGGCAAAAAAATGGTATCAAAGGCAACGGGCGGCGCGCGCGCCGGTTATGCTCTGGTAATTGGCAAATTGAATTCTGATGGTTATGAAAATAAGATTGGTTTTGTCATAGACAAAAGTCCGGGCAATAATTACGCGGTGTCCACGGATTCTTTACCAGTGGCGAATGATGACAAATGGCATCAGGCGGTAATTGTTTTTGATGCCAAAAATAATGCCAAAGTCAGTGGTACGATCTATTTTGATGGCACCAGTTATGGCGCGATTAATAGCAGAGTTGACCGGGCCGGTTGGGCGACTGACGCCACCCGAGCGTTTAATATTGGGTCTGGAGATGGCAGCGAATATTTTACCGGTTTAGTTGACGAAGTTTCTGTTTGGAACCGCGCTCTTGGCGCGACGGAAGTGGCGGCTTTATATAAAATGTGGGATGAAGATTCAGCTTTGTGTTACACCGGTACGGCGATTACGGCAATTAATGAAAGCGCGCGCAGCGCCGACCAAAGTTACGCGGGTACGGCTTTAAGTTTGGACGGCACAACCTATTATTGGCGCAGTTGGTTTTGGGATGATGACGGCGAACGAGGCGCGACTTCCACCACAGGCTGGTTTCGGTTGGGCAATTCGGCAAGTGGGGATGGAGTGCGT
>JAQTPI010000004.1:83916-95103 GCA_028748975.1 Patescibacteria group bacterium
TTTAAGTTTGGACGGCACAACCTATTATTGGCGCAGTTGGTTTTGGGATGATGACGGCGAACGAGGCGCGACTTCCACCACAGGCTGGTTTCGGTTGGGCAATTCGGCAAGTGGGGATGGAGTGCGTTTGAAAGGAGGAAGATTAAAAGGTGGTGTGAGATTAAAATAGACACTGAAGATTAATTAAACACTGAAAATCACTGAAATGTTACACAGAAAACCACTGAAAATATTATGGCTAATAAAAAAGTAGAAAATTTCCTGTATGAAGAATTGACTTATAAGATAAGAGGTTGTGCTTTTGTTGTCTACAGAGAACTTGGTAATGGTCATAAAGAGAAAGTTTATCAAGGGGCTTTAGCCGAAGAATTAAAAAATAAAAACATAGAATTTAAAAAAGAGTTTAGAATTGAGGTATTTTATAAAAATAAGAAAGTTGGTACTTATGTGCCAGACATGGTAATTGAAGATGAAATTGTGTTAGAGATAAAAGCTAAACCAAATTTACACCGTGGCGATATTCAACAGTTTTGGCAGTACTTAAAAGGAACAAAATATCGGCTTGGTTTATTGATAAATTTTGGTTCTTGGCCTAGAGTCCAAATTATCAGAAGAATTAATTGATTTTTATGTTTCAGTGAGTTTCGGTGTTATTTTTCAGTGTGATTCAGTGTTTTGTCTAGTCCACAAAACATGCTATAATATATCTAATAATTAAGTTGGTTTTTGGGGATAAAATAGGCTCAAAAACCAAGGGAAAGCGTAAAAATATGTCAAGTCATAATGCTGATTTTGATGTGTCGGGTTTGGCCCCGGAATCGGCCGAGCCGGCCTTCAGCCAGCCAATGGGTGCGCCTAAGAAAAAAGGCGGTTGGTTGGTGGCGATTTTGGTGATAATTATTATCGTAGCCGCGGTGTTATTCTATCTGGATGCTTCGGGCAAGGTTAAATTGTTTGGCGGTAAGCAGGAAAACCCGGCAGCCAATTTTGATTCCAGCAGTTGGAAAGCGGTGTTTTTGACTAATGGCCAGGTTTATTTCGGCCATCTCAAAAATGCCAACAGCGCTTATCCGGAATTGTCAGATATTTATTATCTGCAGGTTCAGGAAGTGCCCATTCAGCCCGCGCAAGCGGCCACCAATGAAGCCGGAGTGCAAGCAGCCGAAACAAAGACCGAACAGAAATTAATTTTGGTCAAATTTGGGACCGAGGTCCATAAACCCACGGACAAAATGCAGATCAATAAAGACCATATCATGTTTTATGAAGATTTGGCAGCTGATTCGCCAGTGGTCAAATCCATTGAAGATTATTTGAAAGCCGAAGCGGCCAAAGTGACCGAAGCGGCGAAATAGTTAAGAATGAAAAACGAAGAATGAAAAATGGAAAAATAAAAAATCCTCCGAGCAATTGGGGGATTTTTTTATACGTTCTTGTTTAAGAAATATAGATTAACAAAAAAATAACAAGGGCAGAAAGCTGGATAGGCAGCCAGGCATACCAAGGAAGTTTGTAATTGGTAATAAAACGGATATGAATCCAATAATTGAAACGATCGAAGATAGAGAAAATTTTTAATTTGGGGAAGAGATAATTTAAGCCATAAAGGAAATCTAAAATTACGGAACCGACAATGGCCCAAAAGGTGGGCCAATTCAAAATTAATTCATTGTTTATGAAAAGCCAAGTGCCAATAATAATCGTGAGCGGCACTTCCAGAAACATAACAATAAAAAAGAATTGGAAATTTTTGGAAAGGCGCCATTTTTTGGGGTCTTTGGGGTCGTGAGGAATGGCATCTAAAATTAGATGCGAAATAAAACCGGCGAGAAAGGCCAGCAGGGAATTATGAATATATTTGCCGATAATGAGTCCGGCAGCGGCGTGGACGGTGAGAAACATAAAATAATAATTTAATAATCTAAAGAAATTATATCATAAATAATTATTTAATGATAGTTAAAAAAATAAAAACGCTCTAAACTGAAAAGTTTAGAGCGCGATGAGCGAATGTTTTTTATGCTTTAAGAATTATGGAGATATTAGGTTTTCGAACCATGAATATTTCATCGTTTTTTCCTATAAACCAAATAAGATTTATGTTTTTTTCTTCATCAAGACTTGCGCTGAAAACGGCCGTTACTTTGGATTCG
The DNA here is from genome assembly GCA_028748975.1 of Patescibacteria group bacterium. GTDB lineage: Bacteria > Patescibacteriota > Patescibacteriia > UBA2196 > UBA2196 > JAQTPI01. The sequence continues at coordinate 86,070 of JAQTPI010000004.1, forward strand.
GAGGGTTTGAAATGCCGATCTAAATGAATCACACCAACTACATCAGGATTATACGGTGAGAAAGAGCGAATAGAAAACCCAGTAGCACTTGTCGGATCATGTGAAACAGAGGAATAAGATATCTCAAGACGATTTTTAGTGTTTTTTTGTGGTGGTATTAGCACATCTTTGATGATAACGACGTTATCTTTTTTTTCTCCGATTAAAAAGCCAAGGCGACTATCACCTGTAGGGCAGCCGTTTTTCATTTTTTGGATAATCCTTATCATCCCCGGAAGGCTGATTAAGTCCTTTTTGTCTGCCACAGATTTTTCCTCCATTTATTTTGTTTTGATAATTTTAGCTCTGGTTAAGCAAAGCTTTAATTAACGAGTGTTTTTCTCAGGCGTTCAAGAAACTCTTTGGAGTTTTTTGGGTCAAACTTTTTTGTGCCACAAAGCTCAATCTTTACTCCGGAGCGTTCCATTCGGAGAATGATATCCGTTGCCGTGGGACCCCACTCACCATTGAATACTGGAATAAGAAATTTATGGAGTTCCTCGGGATCGCAACCGATCCACTGGTCATCGCTGATTGGTTCTTTACTGTCCGTTTTGAAGATTATTTTTTTGTCATAATCCACAGAAAATGGGACAGGACAAGTAAAAAAATAATGCTGCCCCCAATCATACATGACTTGTTTGTGGCGCAGGAGGTGTTTAAGAAATTTGCCTACATCCGTCTTTTCGTCGGGTACCAGAGTCTCAATCCGACTAAGATCGTATTTACCCAGACTGACAGTTTGGACCCCAGAAAGGTCTAACATTCGTGCGCCTCCTTTTTATTTAATAAATTTAATTATAGGCTCAATTACGGCATAAAATCTTGATGGAGATCGTATTGATGTCCGCAAGCTTTACACTTAAGCAAATAATATTCCATTTTTCGTTCACTTGGTAATCTGACTATTGTGCATTGACCTTGCGCATGACAGTTTGGGCAAGCACATCTTTCGTTTTGTTTTAATCGTTCATAGTCTTGTCTGTCAAAACAGTCCATTTTTCCTCCCTTTATTTTGTTTTGGAAATTTTTAGCCCTGGTTAAGCTAATAGGGCATTTTAGCATGTTTAAAAAATACTGTCAAGTTGAAACAAAACAAAAAACTTCCTGTGCTAGATAGAAAGTTTTTTGGTTGCGGGGGTCCCGATAGGCATCGGGACGACCTGCTACAGTTGAAACAAAAAACCACCTCAAAAAGAGTCGGATTTTTGGTTGCGGGGGCCGGATTTGAACCGGCGACCTGCGGGTTATGGGCCCGCCGAGCTGCCAGACTGCTCTACCCCGCGATATTTGATTTGGTAGCAGGGGTGGGAGTCGAACCCACGACCTCGGCGTTATGAGTGCCACGCTCTTACCAACTGAGCTACCCTGCCATATTGCCGAGAGAGAGAATCGAACTCTCATGGATTGCTCCGCACGATTTTGAGTCGTGTGCGTCTACCAATTCCGCCATCTCGGCATATAATAATGATAATGATGACAAATTTAATAGTAAAGCAATTTTAGCGAACTATTACTATTATATACCAAATAAAAACTTTCGTCAAACTGTTTTTTCTGATATAATAAAGTTATATTGTATGAGCCGGATAATTTCCATTGTTAATCAAAAAGGCGGGGTGGGCAAAACCACCACTGCCGTTAATCTGGCAAGCTATCTGGCCAACATGGGCCGGCGGGTTTTGCTTATTGATTTGGATCCGCAAGCCAATGCCACTTCAGGACTGGGAATTGATTATAATAATTCGCCAATCGGGCTTTACGAAGTTTTGATGGGGCCGCAAGGACTTAGGGATGCGGCCATGCCCGGGCCAATGGGAAATTTATATGTGGTGCCAAGCAGCCAGAATTTAGCCGGCGCCAACATTGAACTCGTCGGCCATCCGGAGCGCGAATTCAGATTGCATAATGAAATTTTGAATGTGAAAAATGATTACGATTACATCATTATTGATTCGCCGCCGTCGCTCGGACTTTTGACCATTAACGGCTTGGTGGCAGCCAGCGAAATTTTAATTCCGGTACAGTGCGAATATTTTGCGCTGGAAGGTCTGGGGCAACTTTTAAATACCATTAATTTGATTAAGGAACACGTGAAGCCGGAAATTAATATTTTGGGCGCGGTGATGACCATGTATGATGAGCGCCACAAACTGACGCGCGATATTTTTGATGAACTTTATCGCTATTTTCCGCATAAAATTTTTCGCACTGTGATTCCGCGCAATGCCAAACTGGCAGAAGCGCCTTCTTTTGGCCAGCCAATTTTACACTACGACCCATTGAGCGTGGGCGGCCGGGCGTATGGGCGGTTGGCGAGAGAAGTGGATTTTTCCACCATTTAATCCTGAGCGAACCCGCCTAAGTTTTTGCGAAGCAAAAATTTTGGCGGGGAGTCGAAGGATTCCCCGCGAACTTGGGGAGGTATTATTAAAATTTATTAACCATCGAGCTTGGCAACAGGATCCTTCGTCGCTCGCCTCGCTTCGCTTGAGGCGAAGCGGGCTATCGCTCCTCAGGATGACATTACCAATAACTATGTTAAACCCAAATAATAAAACCTTAGGCAGAGGATTATCTTCCTTAATCGGCGGAACTCCCAGCACCCAAGCGGTGCCGGGTTCGCTTTCGGCTCCATATTTTCCCAAAAAGATCGGCAACGCGGCGAGCCAGATAATTTACACCAGTCCAACAAAAATTAAAATCAATCCGCATCAGCCGCGGCAGCATTTTAATGAAGCGCATTTAAATGAATTAATGGAATCAATCAGAATTCACGGCATCATTCAACCCTTAACTGTAACGCAGATACTTGGTGGCGGATTTGAACTGGTGGCAGGAGAGAGAAGATTGCGCGCGGCGCAAAAATTGGGTTTAAAAGAAGTACCGGTGATTGTCAGGAGCGCCAAGGATTTGGAAAAACTGGAACTATCTTTGATTGAAAATATTCAACGCCAAGATTTGAACGCCATGGAAAAAGCCGAGGCCTACCAGAAAATGGTGGAAGAATTCAGTTTGACCCATGACGAAGCGGCGAAGCGTTTGGGAATCTCCCGCGCGACTTTCAGTAATTTTTTACGGCTGTTAACTTTGCCAGTGGAAGTACAAAAAGGATTGGGCGAAGGAAAGATTTCTTTAGGTCAGGCCAAGGTGATGCTGGAAATGAAGGATGGCAAGCAGCAGGAGGCGGTTTTTAGGCGTGCTTTGCAAACCGGCGCCACGGTGATTGATACCAAAAGGGAAGTGCAAAAAATTAAAGGCACGGTGGCAAAGCGCCGACAGATAAAAAAAGATCCGTTCATGGCGGAGTTGGAGGAAAAAATGCAGGCCAAACTTAACACCAAAGTGCGCGTGCGTCCCCGCGGCAAACAAGGCGGCGTGATTGAAATTGAATTTTATTCAGAAGAAGAACTGTCGTCTTTGGCTAATAAGATTAGTAGATAATTTTATAATTTTTAATAAATTGAGCTTATTTTGTCTTCCAATATAGACGATCGCACACATTGGAAGACAAAATCTAAGGGATTAATATGGGAAAATTAAAAGATGGTTTTAAAAATATTACATTAGAATTGATTTACGAGGCTAATAGAATATTTACTTGCCATTCTGTTGTGCAATATCATCTGCGTGAGTGTTATAAGGGTAGTAGTGATTTTGATAAAGAAAAAGAGAAAATAAAAAAAGAAAAAAGACGAATGGAAAAGAGAATTGATTATTTAAGAAGGGCTGGTTATATTGATGTAAAAAATGGCGAGATAAAGCTTTCTAAAAAGGGCTTGTTTGATGTTTTGCTGTACCGATCAAAAAAGATTAAGTCGAGTAAATCGGGAAAGTATTTTTATTTGGTTATTTTTGATATTCCAGAAACCATGAGATCAATTCGCAACCTTTTTAGAAAGGTTTTGTATAATTTCGGTTCGGATAGAATACAAAAAAGTGTTTTTGTGATTGAAAATAAAGAAGCGCTAAAGTTATTAAAAGAAATAATAAAAGAAAGTGATATTTCTAAATATGTGAAGATTTATAGATGTATTAGGTAGAGAATAAAATTAGAAGATTGATTAATATATTGTCTTCCAATCGGGACGATCGTCCCGATTGGAAGACATAAATTTTTATTTTTTTGAAAATTTCTATCTCCCAAAAAGTTTGAAGATGCTTAGTTTTCTTTCTTTTTTGAAAAATTCCTGGATTTTATGTTTGGCCATGTGGGTTTGAGCAATTTCCAACCAATCTTCCGACGGGCCTTTGCGGTTTTTGTCACTGATGATTTCTACCATATCGCCATTTTTGAGGGGTGTGTCCAGCGCGGCGATTTTATCGTTGACGCGAGCGCCGGCGCAGTGATGGCCAAGGTCGGTATGGATATGATAGGCAAAATCAATGGGCGTGGCGTTTTCGGGCAGATCAATCACGTCGCCATGCGGGGTTAAGACAAAAATGCGGCTGGTAAAGAAATCAAGTTTAATGGTGGTGAGATAATTTTCCGGCGAGGTGGTTTTTTCCTGTTCGGCCAGAAGTTCTTTAATCCATTTTAATTTTTCCGGCGGCAGAGGCACGCTGCTTTTTTTGCCCGAATATTCTTTATAGGTCCAATGGGCGGCAATACCAAATTCAGCTTCCTCATGCATTTTTAAAGTGCGGATTTGAAATTCAACAATGCGGCCATCATCAGCATAGACAGAGGTGTGAAGTGATTGATAACCATTGGGTTTGGGGCGGGCAATATAATCTTTGATGCGGTTTGGCACTGGCGCCCAAAGCCCGTGAATATGACCAAGAGCGTTGTAGCAATCGTCAATGCGTTCCACAATTAAACGCACTGCCACCAGGTCGTATATTTTTTCAATATCACGGTCGTGTTTCAAGAGTTTTTGATAAAGAGAAAAATAGTGTTTGGCCCGACCTTCAATCCGAACTATTTTTACGGAGGAATTGGCGGCCAGTTCTTTGGTCACTTTTTTAATTATCTGTTCGGTATATTTTTTTCTTTCTTCATACTTTTTTTGCGAAATCTGGCGGATCCATTTATATTCTTCCGGATAAACATAGGGGAAAGATAAATCTTCTAACTCGCCCTTAAGTTCGCCCATACCCAAGCGATTGGCAATGGGCGCGTAAATTTCCAGGGTTTCCATGGCAATGCGTTTTTGTTTGACCGGCGGCAGAGCGGAAAGTGTTTTTAGATTATTGATGCGGTCAGCAAATTTGATGAAAATAACGCGGACATCTTCGGCCATAGCCACAAACATTTTGCGCAAGTTTTCCGCGTAACGTTCCAGACCGCGATATTTGATTTTACCAAGTTTGGTGATGCCATTGATAAGCTCGGCTACTTCCGGGCCGAAATTTTTTTCAATATCTTTTATTGTCCGTTCGGTATCTTCCGGCACATCGTGCAAAACACCGGCGATAATTGTGGGCATATCCAAATTATATTCCACTAATTTATGAGCTGTTTCCAGTGGATGCTGGATGTAATCATCGCCACTGGCTCTTTTTTGTCCGCGGTGCGCTTCCAGCGCATAATCATAGGCCAGTTTTAACATGGTCACGTCGGTGTCGGGGTGGCGGGATTTTATTAAGTTGATGATGGTGTCTATTGTCATAGAAGATAATAAAATCCTAAATTCCAAGCACTAAATTCTAAAGATGCTTTTAATAACCAAGATACAAGATACAATTTCCAGATAAATTCCAAATAACAAGCACCAAATAACAAACAAATTCCAAGCACCAAATTCCAAATCATAAACCGTCGCGTTTGAAATTTTGATCATTGGAATTTGAGATTTGTTTGTATTTTGGTGCTTGGAGTTTGGTGCTTACTTAATATAATCACATTCCTTATTAGAACATTTTATATTTTTTCCCGTCTCCACCAAAAGCGCTTGGCACTTGGGGCATTTGTCGCCAGTGGGGCGGCTCCAGAGAGCGAAGTTGCAATTGGGATAATTGGAACAGCCATAAAAAACGCGGCGGGTTTTGGTTTTGCGCATCATAATTTTTCCTTGATGGCAGGAGGGGCACTCCACACCGGTGGAAAAACTGTTTTTAATATATTTGCAATCAGGATAGCCGGAGCAGGCTAAAAATTTGCCAAAGCGGCTTTGTTTCAAAACCAGTTCTTTGCCGCAGTTGGGGCATTTTTCTTTGTCCGCCAGAGCTTCGCTCATTTCGGCGCTTAGGGGCGCCTCGGTTTTGGCAATCGGTTTTAAATTGCGGCATTTGGGAAAAGCGGAACAGGCCAAAAATTTGCCATAACGGCCGGTTTTAATAATCATCGGGCTTCCGCATTTTTCGCATTTTTCATCGGTGGCTTCATTAACTAAATCGGATTTTTTGATTTCTTTTGTTTTCAGCAAAAGATTTTCTTTGAAGGGCTGATAAAAAGCTTTGATGACCGGCTGCCATTTTAATTCGCCACTGGCCACGGCATCCAGTTCACCTTCCATACTGGCGGTGAAATCATAATCTACCACTTGCGGAAAATGTTCCACCAGTAAATCATTAACAATATAGGCAATGTCTTGAGGCACGAATTTTTTATCTTCGCGCGCGACATAGCCGCGGTCAATGATGGTGGAAATGGTCGGCGCGTAGGTGGAAGGCCGGCCGATGCCCAGTTCTTCCAATTTTTTAATGAGCGAGGCGTCGGCATAGCGGGCGGGCGGTTCGGTAAAATGCTGTTCGGGCTTAACTTCTTTCAATAATAAATTTTCACCAGTGTTTAATGGCGGCAGTTGGTTGCCTTCGGGAACTTCATTATAAATTTTAAGAAAGCCGTCAAATTTTATAGTGCTGCCCACGGCGCGGAAAAGATAATTTTCGTTTTTAATATCGGCGGTGACGCTGTCAAAAATGGCTGGATTGGTTTGGCTGGCCAAAGCGCGGCGCCAAATCAGGGCATAAAGTTTTTGCTGTTTTGGCGTTAAAGATTTTTTGGCAGCTTCTGGGGTAATGTCGGGATGAGTGGGGCGGACGGCTTCATGGGCTTCCTGGGCGCCTTTGGATTTGTTTTTATAAAAATTGGGCGTGGCTGGCACATAATCTTTCCCAAATTTTTCAGCAATAAAGGCACGCGCGTCATTTAAAAAGTTTTCCGCCAAGTTAAGCGAATCGGTGCGCATGTAAGTGATTAAACCGATTTGGCCGTGTTCTGGAGTTTCCACACCTTCATAAAGCTGTTGCGCCACCATCATGGTTTCTTTGGCGGAAAAGCCTAATTTTCTGCTGGCTTCCTGCTGCAGGGTGGAGGTGGTAAAAGGCGGCAGGGGATTGCGCTTGGTTTCTTTTTGTTCCACGGAAACGACTTCATATTTCCCTTTTTCTAATTTTTTTAGAATTTCTTCGGCCTGTTCTTTGTTTTTGATGAATAATTTTTCCAAAGATTTACCGTCAATTTTGAAAAGCCGGGCGGTAAAAGTCGTTGGTTGTTGGTTGTTATTTATTAATTGTTTATTGTTAACTGCTAATTGGACGTCTACTGTCCAATATTCTTCGGCTTTGAATTTTTTGATTTCTCTTTCGCGCTCAATAATCAAGCGCACGGCCACGCTTTGGACACGGCCGGCAGAAAGTCCTTTGGCAACTTTTTTCCACAAAAATGGCGAGAGTTCATAGCCAACCAATCTATCTAAGATTCGGCGCGCTTGCTGGGCATCAACCAGATTTAGATCAATGGCGCGCGGATGTTCCAGAGCATTTTTGATGGCGCCCTCGGTAATTTCATGAAAGACAATACGTTCGGTTGGAATTTTTTTCTTCCCATCAGCGGTTAAAATATAATTTAAATGCCAGGCAATGGCTTCGCCTTCGCGGTCTTCGTCAGTCGCGAAATATATTTTACCGGCATTTTTTGCCGCCAGTTTTAAATCATCAACATTTTTTTTGGCTTTGGGCACGATCACATATTGCGGTTCAAAATTGTGTTCGGTGTCCACACCCATTTTTTTCTGCGGCAAATCGCGGATATGGCCGTAGGAAGACATGACCTTAAAATCATCACCCAAAAATCGGCTGATGGTTTTGGCTTTGGTGGGGGATTCAACGATAACGAGGTTTTTACTCATATGATATGGTTTATTTTATTTGATAATTTATCCCGAGTGAGTGGAACGAGCTGAGGGATTTCCGGGGTATTTTCCCGAACTCTTACGAATGTTTTCCGAATGTTCCCGAATGGAGACAGTCGCAGTATTCGGGCAAATTCGGAGGTAATTCGTACTCATTCGGGCATTAATTTTCCGCTAATTTTAGCCAAAAAATGGCATTTTAAGGAATTTATTAAAGTTATCCACTTGACAAGAATTTTTAGACATGCTATAATGGAAGTGGTATAAAAACAATATTTTACATCTAAAAAGAGGAGGAACTATGAAATTCTTGTTTTGGTCTTATGTTAATGGAATTCTTAGCTACCCGAACATCGCCACCTTCTTAAAAAAAGGAGGATATGATCTGGTGGTCGAGGAAAGCTTGGAACAGCCAATTTCGGAATCGGAAGAAGAAGATCAGGAAGAGGTTAGGTTTTACACGCTTTCCGAAAAATTGGCCAAGCAACTGGAGTCTGTTTTTTCCTGCGAACGGTTAAACGAGGCCGATATCACCCGGGATTACCAAGTCATCGTTCTGTTGGTCAAAGAGAGGTGTGACAATTCTATCCTGGCATCACGGCTTGGGGATCAGCACGAAATTTGTCTCGAACCGTAAAATAGGATTTTTTCAGAGCATACTCCGTCTGGTTTCATCGGGCGGAGTTTTTTTATTTTTTATCAGATTATTAGATTATTGAATTATTGATTTATTATTTTGTCGCTACCGTCCGATCACCCACCTCATCGCGCCCATGTTGCGGGCTTTGCCTTTCATTTCCATTAACGTAAGTGTACTACTTAATAGCGAACTGTCAAGTTTTGTTTCACGGCGGAGGTCGTCAACTTGGATTGGTTCGTGGGTTAAAAATTTTAAAATCAGTTTTTCTTCCGGCGTG